>JAFAZD010000116.1 GCA_019239955.1 Armatimonadota bacterium
TGCTGATCCCGGCGGTGGCCAAGGTGCGGGAAGCGGCGACCAAGATCCAATCCGCGAACAACCTCAAGCAGATCAGCCTCGCCATGCTTAACCACAATGACGCGGTAGGGAAGTTCCCCGCCGCCGCCATTTGTGACGCCAACGGCAAGCCGTTACTCAGCTGGCGCGTGGCCATCCTGCCGTATGTTGAGGGCGGCTCCCTGTACTCTCAATTCAAGCTGGACGAGCCGTGGGACGGCCCGAACAACAGCAAATTGCTCTCCCAAATGCCGAAGGTGTACGCCCTGCCGGGTGACACGACGACCCCGCCCGGCCACACGTATTACCGCGTGTTCGTCGGCGGCGGCGCCGCCTTCGACTGGCGGGAGGGCTACCGGCTCACCGAGTTCACGGACGGCACGTCCAACACGATCCTGGTCGTGGAGGCGGCGACGGCGGTGCCCTGGACGAAGCCGGACGAGTTGGATTACGACCCCAACGGCCCGCTGCCGCCGCTGGGCGGCCACTTCAGCAGCGGCGCCCAGGTCGTGATGGCCGACGGTTCCGTGCGCTTCATCCCCCAGAGCGTCAGCCAGGCGACGCTGCGCGCCCTCATCACGCGCGGCGCCAACGACCTGCCGGGGACGGATTGGTGAGCGATCCCTAAGGGAAATCACTTTCCGAGGCGCGCATGATCTCCTTAACCTGTCCTTGCGGCAGGGCCTTGCGGGCACGCGACGAGCACGCCGGCCAGGCGGCGCGCTGCCCCGCCTGCGGCCGCGAACTCGTCGTCCCCGGCGGCGAGGGCGTTCAGGCCACGGCCCCTCCCGTGCGCGACCAGCTCTCGGAGGGGGTGCAGACGGGGTCGAACCGGGCGGGGCCGCCCGTCGTGAACGGGCGGCCGCGACCCTCGGCCTCCGGCCGCGGACCGGGGGCCGCCAGCATCATCCTCGGCGTCCTCTCGCTCGTATTCTACGTCCCTTTTCCCCAGTACTCCGTGATCCTGGGTATGCTCGCGGTCGTACTTGCGTTCATGGGACTATGGGCCGCCTACCGGGGCCGCGCGAAGGACACGGGCCTAGCCGTCGCCGGTCTTGTAACCGGCGCCCTTGGCGCCCTGTTGCCCCTCCTCCTGTTCCTTGCGCGCCCGGCAGAGGGATCATCCACCAAACTCCAGTCCGCCAACAACCTGAAGCAGATCGCCCTGGCGATGCAAAACCACCACGACGTGATGGGGATGTTTCCTCCCGCGGCCGTCTGCGACCCCGCCGGCAAGCCGTTGCTAAGCTGGCGCGTGGCGATTCTCCCCTTCATCGAGCAGCAGTTCCTGTACAGCGAGTTCAAACTGGATGAACCGTGGGACGGCCCCAATAACAGCAAACTGCTCTCCCGGATGCCGGAAATCTACGCCCTGCCGGGCGACACGACGGCCCCGCCCGGCTACACCTACTACCGCGTCTTCGTCGGCAAGGGCGCCGCTTTTGAGCTGGCGCCCGGAAACGGGCACACGACACCGGGCCTCAACCTCACCCAGTTCACGGACGACCCAACGATCCTGGTGGTGGAGGCGGCGACGGCCGTGCCGTGGACGAAGCCGGACGAATTGGCCTTTGACCCCAATGGGCCGCTGCCTCCGCTGGGCGGCCACTACCGCGGCGGCTTTTTCGTGGCGATGGCCGACGGCGAACTGCGCTTCATCCCCCAAACGGTCAGCCAAGCGACGCTTCGCGCCCTCATCACGCGCAACGCCGGCGACATTCCGGGGCGGGACTGGTGAGCGCCGTGCAAGGACCTGGCGAGCCGGGAGCGTGAGCGACCGGTGCATAGCTTCTGCGCTTATGCCATGCGCCGGTCGCTCACGCTCCCGGCTCGCCGTCAGCCTGTACTCCCCGGAAGGCGCCTACTCATTGTGGAGACTCTGGCGGGTCGGTGCGAATTCTTCTCCTCTTCGCCCTATTTTTACCTCCCGATTTCGCGTCGTCGGCGGCCTCTCCCGTCTCTTGGAGAGGAAAAGGCTCCTGGTAGATGAACCGCCAGTTCTCTTCGATTTGCGGCCGGATCGAAACATCGTCGAGAAAAGCTCTCCCGTCCGTCGTAAGAAGGCGCAGGGCGGTTTGCTTGTCGAGAACGCGGGCCAGGACCCGTATGTCTTGCTTGTGCTTCTCGCGCCGGCTCGACAGTTTACTGACGAAGATGTCGTACTCGTCCACAAGATAGACGCGCAGGCCCCCATAATCTCCCAGGCGGCGCCGCCTCTGCTCCCAGTGGGCCGGTAGATAGTGTGACTGTACGTGGGTCAACTTCAGGCCGTAGTCGTCTTCGATTTTCTTGACGACCGCCCTTTGTTTCCGGATCTCCGGCGGG
>JAFAZD010000117.1 GCA_019239955.1 Armatimonadota bacterium
ACAACCCGGCGGACGCGCACGAGGTACGCTATGAGGATGATCAGGTCGTCTTTCTGGAGGCGGGCGGCGAGATGCTCCACCACCGCCTGACCAACATCGGGGATGCGCCCTACCGCAACTTCGTCATCGAGCTGAAGTCCGGTTGACGGCCCGCGCTGCTAGGGCCGATGCGAGAGAAAGCCGGTGAATAAAATTCGACGAGGTGTGTCGGAGGAGGCGTTCCGGGAAGAATCACCCAAAGCGGGAAGCGTCAACGACCCAGTAAATTTAACGGGAACTTTTCGTCTCAAATTCCGTCTATAGGGTGATCAGTCTTCCCGGCGAAAGGTCAGGAACCGTTATGTCTTCCCAGATCGCGCAGAGAATCTTCGGCTCAATGCTTGCCGTCGCTGCCGTGGCCGGCGCAATGCCCGTGTCCGGCCAGACCGTGACCACGCCGGGCGCGGCGCCGCCCGTCTCCATTGTGAATCCTTACCCCAACACCAATGGGTACAACCCTTACGGCGGCTACGGCGGGCGGCGGCGCAACCGCAACCGCAATGCCAACAATAACGCCAATAACGGCACCACCAATAATGCCAATAACGGCACCAACACCAACCGCACCAACCGCACCACGCGCACGCCGCCCGAACCGCCGGTCAAGTTCGTGCCCGGCGGCGACATCAACCCGGCCCCCGCGGTCGGCGACGCCAGCCGCGTCTATGTCGGCACCGGACGCCGCGCGGTCTACGCCCTCAACCGGGCGACCGGCAAACGGCTCTGGACCTTCCAGCCCAAGGGGGACGTGACCGCCTCGCCCGCCGTTGGCCCCGACGGCACGGTCTACATCACCTCCTATGACCATGCGGTCTACGCCCTGAACGGCGCGACCGGCGCGAAGAAGTGGCAGTTCGTCACCCGCGACCTGTTGTCCAGCACCCCCGCCCTCGGCGCGAACGGCCTGATCTACATCGGCGGCTACGACCACAGCGTCTACGCCCTGGACACATCCGGCCTGAAGAAGTGGGAGTTCAAGACCGGCAGCGCCGTCGCCAGCCCCGCCGTCGGGCCGGACGGCACGGTCTATGTCGGCGCGGACAAGGTCTATGCCCTGGACGGCACGACCGGCAAGCCCAAGTGGGCCTTCTCCAACAATTTCGTCGGCAACGACGCGCCTCTGCTGGACTCCCGGAGCAGCACGCTCTATGTCGGCGCGCATGACGGCACGATCTACTCCCTGAACGCCAGAACGGGCGCGAAGAATTGGCAATTCGCCACCCCCGGCATCATCGAGTCCGCCCCGGCGCTCGGCCCGGGTGGTATGCTTTACGTCGGAGCGGACAAGCTGTACGCGCTTGACGCCAAGACGGGCCGGGCCTTGTGGACGCTGGATCAGGGCGACGACGACTGGTCCGCCCCCGCCCTCGGCCCCGACGGCACGCTCTACGTCGGCTGCTCCAACGGCACAATTTATGCCGTCAACCCGACCACGGGCAAGGTCAGCTGGACCTTCCCCACCCAGGACGACCTCGCCAGCGCCCCCGCCGTCGGCCCCGACGGCAACGTCTTCCTCGCCAGCGCCGGTGCGGGCCGCGTCTACGCCCTGAACCACCGCAGCGGCGGAGTCTTCTGGCAGTTCCAGACGCCTGCCCAAGTCACCCCGGCGGCGACGACAAGATAATGGCGTAGGGGCATGGCGCGCCATGCCCCTACCCTCCCATTGCCTACGCCAGCGACACTTCCCTGCCGCCCGCCGCGCTCCGGTACAGCCCGTCCAGGATCGTGATCACGTTCAGCGAATCCTCGGCGGGCACGGGCGAGGGCCTGCCGGTCGCCAGCGCCTCGGCGAAGGCCATGCACTCCTTGGCGTGGGCCTCGCCCCCCGCCGCCCGCTGCAGGGCCAGGTTGACGTGCTGCTGAGTCGCGTTACTGGCCTGCACGATCTCGTTGTCCGGCCAGTGCGCCCCGCCCTTGTCCCCGTAAAGCCACATCTGCATGTCCTCGCCGTTGGTCTTGTGGTGCAGCAGCCATGAGACCTCCAAAATCAGCGTCGCCCCGTTCTCAAAGCGCACGAAGGCCGATGCAAACTCCTCCACGTCCATCGTCTGCGGGATCGCCCCGCCCCAGACGCTCCACGCCCCCGGCTGGTGCGCCAGCCTGTCCTGGGTCACGCCGGACACCGTGACCGGCTTCGGCTCGCCCATCATCCACAGCGTCAGGTCCAAAATGTGGACGCCGATGTCAATGCACGGGCCGCCCCCGCTGTTCTTCTTGTGGATGAAGCCGGTGCCGACCGGACAGAGCGCCCGCCGCAGCATCCAGCAGCGCGCGTGGTAGACATCGCCCAGCACCCCCGCGTCGATCTCCGCCTTGAGCGCCTGCGATCGGCCCTCAAAGCGGAAGTGCTGCGCCACCATCAGCTCCTTGCCACTCCTGTCGCGGGCTGCGATGATCTCCCGGATGTCCGCCGGCGTCGGGGCCAGCGGCTTCTCGCACAGGACGTGCTTGCCGGCGTTCAGCGCCGCCACCGCCAGCGGCGTGTGCGACATGTTCGGCGTGCAGATGTCAATGATGTCAATGTCCGGGTCGGCGATGAGTTCCTGCGCGTCCTCGTAGCGCCTGGCGACGCCCAGCCGGTCCCCCACCCGCTGCAAGACCTGCGGGTTCACGTCCGCCAGCCCGGCGATCTCGCTGTGCTTGCTCTCCTGCCAGCCGGGGAAGTGCGTCCCCGCAATGCCGCCGACACCGATCACGCCGACCTTCAGTGTGTCTGCCAATGTCTCGTGTCCTTTCGCGCCCAGAGGGTCTCGCCCCCGTTCGCCGCCCGCGCCGCAAATCCCTCCCCCGTTTTCGGGTACAACGGGAGAGAATCCACCTGAAGGAGAACTCGCCATGCCCGAACCGACGCCCGACACCGAACTGACGCTGACGCACGGCCCTTACGCGCTCACCGTCTCCCCTTACGGCGCATCCCTGCGCGGCCTGACCCATGACACCGAGCCGGTCATCACCGGCTATCACGGCGAGGGGGGCAAGGTCGGCGGCCAGGGCGACGTCCTGATACCTTTCCCCGGGCGGGTCGCCAACGGACGCTACACCTTTGAGGGGCAGACCTACCAGATGCCGCTCAACGACAAGGAAAGCCCCAGCGCCATTCACGGCTTCCTGCGCACCCAGATGTGGCAGGCGAAGGAAGGCGCCGTAGATGACTCCGTCATCTTCCACACCGAGCTCGTCCCCGACCAGCACCCCGGCTACCCCTTCGCCCTCTCCGTCGCCGTCACGTACGCCCTGTCCGACGCCGGCCTGACCGTCAGCTTCACGATCGAGAACATCGGCGACGGCCCCGCCCCCGTCGCCGCCGGCTTCCACCCCTACTTCACCGCCGGCTCCGATCACATTGACGCCGACACGCTTCACCTGCCGTTCGACTCGTATCTGGAGTACGACGGCCTGCTCCCCACGGGCAAGGTTCTTTCCGTGGACGGTTCCCCCTACGACTTCCGCCAGCCGCGCCCCATCGAGGGGACGGCCTTCAACACCTGCTTCGCCGCTCCCCGGCGCGACGTCGACGGCCTCTGCCGCATTCGGCTGGCCGCGCCAGGCGACGCCCGCACTCGCACCGTCTGGCTCGACTCGTCGCTCGACTACGTCGTCCTCTACTCCGGCGACCCGCTGCCCGAATCGCACCGCCGCCGCTCCCTCGCCATCGAGCCGATGACGTGCGGCTCCGACGCCTTTAACCATCCCGAGTGGGGCCTCGTCGCCCTCGCCCCGGCCCAGGCCCTCACCGGCTCCTGGGGCGTCACCACGGAGTAGCCATGTTCCGCCCCCTGCTGCTGCTCCTCTGGGTGATCCTGGCGGCCCTGCCGGCTCAGGGGAGACGGCAGAGCGCGGTGGACGTCACGTCGCTGCGGGGCAAGGTCCTGTGCGGCTACCAGGGCTGGTTCCGCTGTCCTGGGGACGCCGCCGGCATGGGCTGGGTCCATTGGAGCCGCGACCCGCACCGCCTCGCCCCGGACACGCTGACGTTC
>JAFAZD010000134.1 GCA_019239955.1 Armatimonadota bacterium
TCGGGCGCGAGCGGCCGGAGAGGCTCCTTCTGTTTTCGTGGCATTACGGGCCTCCGGACAGGAGATTCCTCAGTCTACCCGTTCTGCCCCGGAAAGGCCACGCCCGTGACAAGTGACCCACTAGTTCAGGACCGTCAAGGAACCGTCAGCGCACTGCGCTCCGGGGCGGGGGCACATAGGTCGGCGAGATGGGGACAGTGACGGCACGGAACGGGCCCAGCGAGAGGGCCAGCGCGACCAGCAGCGTCAGCAGGATAGCCAGCAGGCCGGGCAGCAGCGGCAGAAGGGCATGGCCCCAGACCAGCACCGCCCAACAGAGGGCGACGTAGGCCAGCGCCAGCAGCAGCGCGGCCAATAGCGCCTGCCACCGACTCAGCAGCATCAGAATCAGGCCGACGGCGAGGCCGACCAGGATCATCGTGCCCAGCGTATGGTCGCGCCGGGTCGTCACCAGCTCGAAGTACGAGCGGTCCATCAGGGTCTGCAGCGCGTTGGCTGTCACCTCGACGCGCGGCATCGCGCCGAACGGAGTCGCCCGCAGGTCGGTGGCGGGGTCGCCCGGGGCCGTCGCGCCGAAGAGCACCACCTTGTCCCGGAACACCTCCGGCTTCACCTTCCCCGCCGCCACATCATCGAACGAGTACGTCGTGTCATGCCCGGCCGGACCGGCGTAGCGGATCTGCATCCGCCCCTGCTCGTCCACGGGCGCGTCCACCGGCGGGTTGAGGTTGCCGGCCAGATGCACGGTGTAGTTGGCCCGGATGGTGACGTAGTCTTTGTCCAGGTTGAAGACGCGCTGCCCGGCGACCAGGGCGAGATTGGGCAGGGCGACGGGGACGCCGTCGGCGAGCAGGGACGGCGGGAACTTGCCCGGCAGGCGGGGCAGGGGATTCGGCTCCTGCACGACGCTGAGGTAGAACAGGCGGGCATCGCGCACGACGCCATCAGGGTCGGTCTCGCGGTCGAAGACGCCGACGCCGCGCGACGAGCCGGTGAAGTCGGAGACCGGCGGTTCGAACGCGAGGTACGGGAACACCTGCGTCTGCGGTCCAAACGTCAGCCCGCTGGCGAAGGCGAACTTCTGCAGGAAGCGCCAGGCGCGCACGTCGTCGGCCGTATACGGGGGCCGGCGGGCGGCGTCGTAGGCCATGCCGAGCACCACATTGCGGCCGTTCGCCATCACGCGCCAGAGCGCCTCGTCGCCCATGTGTGTCCGCTTATCCAGCGCCAGGTCCAGCACCACCGCCTTCGGCTTGCCGGCCTCCACACGGCGCAGGCCGGCCGCCAGCAGGGCGCGCGGCCACGACTTGACAGGCCCGTGCCTGCCGACACTGGCCGCGTCCAGCGCGACGAGGACGACGTCGCCGCGGGCGGGCGTGGGCGCGAGCCGCGCCAGCCGGTCCTCGGCCTGCATCTCCGCCCCATTGCGCGGATTGCTCGCCGCCAGCAGTCCGAACCCCACCGCGGACACGACAGCGACAACAAACACGATGAGTCGGTAGGCCAGCCGCCGCTCCGGCGCGATCTGATAGGCCATGCGCAGTATGGCTCCTTCCGGGAAACTTTGTGTTCGCTTATTCCCACTTTCCCGGCCCCTGAAACCTCGTGGGCTTGACAACCGTGGCGCTGGGGCTTATAATGGGCGCAGGACCCATCACCACCGTACTTTGCACAGGTTTGCACAGGACACACATTCAAAGGAGCTTACCGTCATGCGCGTCTTCGCCCCCCGCCCCACCCTCGCGGTTCTGGGAACCGCCCTCGCCTCACTGGGCTGCCTGCTGGCCGCCGGCCGTCCTGCCGCCGCGCAGGGCCCCACGCCCGGCCCGGAGCCACTGGCCACCGTCCGCGTCGGCGGCTACTTCACGAGCAACAGCACCGTCCGGCACACCGTCGGCAGCTCGTTCCTGTGCGCTGGCCTGGACTACGCCATCCAGCACCAGGAGCAGAGCCGCACCATCATCTCGGTGGACTACATTGACCGCTCCAGCGGCGACAGCACCCTCCGCTTCTTCCCGGTGACGGTCGGCCAGCTCTTCGTCCAGCCCTCAGATAACGGCATCCAGCCCTACTACGGCGGCGGCCTCGGCGCGTACTTCGTCCACCAGGACTTCAACCGCAACTCGGCCAACAACGAGGCCCACGACGACGTGGTCTTCGGCGGCTACCTGGCCGGCGGCGTGGAGTTCCAGAAAGTCGCGGTCATTGAGGCGCGCTATCATCTGGTCACGTCCGAGCACGGCATCAACGTGAGCGGCCTGGAGCTGACTGCGGGCTACCGGTTCTAGCCCCGGCGATGGAGTTGGCTGACACGCACTGCCACCTGAACCACCCCGCCTTTGACGCCGACGGCGCGGCGGTCCTGTCGCGGGCGCAGGCGGTGGGCGTGTCACGGCTGCTGTGCATCGGCTACGACCTTGCCAGCAGCCGCCGCGCCGCCGCCCTGGCGGCCGCGGAGCCGCCCCTGTACGCCGCCGTCGGCGTCCACCCCGAAGCCGCCGGCGAGTGGGGCACGGAGGCCGCCGACGCGCTGCGCGCTCTCTCTCAGGCGTCGGGCAAGGTCGCGGCCTACGGCGAGATCGGCCTGGACTATCACTGGGAGACGATCCCCCGCGACCGCCAGCGGGCCGTGTTCCGGGAACAGATCGCCTTCGCCGGAACTCTGTCCCCCACCCTGCCGCTCATCATCCACTGCCGGGACGCGCAGGAGGACGTGCTGGCCGTCCTCCAGGATTCCGGCACGGCGGCCCCGGTCGTCATGCACTGCTTCACGGGAGATCCCCAGGCCGCCCGCGCGATTCTCGACGCCGGCCACTTCCTCGGCATCGGCGGCGTCGCCACCTTCAAGAAGTCCGACGCCCTGCGCGCCGCCGTCGCCGCCATGCCCTTAGACCGCATTCTGCTGGAGACCGACTGCCCCTACCTGGCCCCCCAGCCCTGGCGCGGCAAGCGCAACGAGCCGTCCTACCTGCCCGCCGTCGCCCGGGCCGTCGCCGCCGCCAAGAACCTGCCCGTGGAAACCGTCGCCGCCGTCACCACCGCGACGGCCCGGACGTTGTTCGGGATGACGTGATCTGGGGAACGTACCGATAGGATTGAGGCGAACGGCGGTCTGAGACCAAAGAGAGGTTCCTGTGACCGAACAACTCACACGGCGGCAATTAATTGCCGGCGGACTTGCCGCCGGCGCGGTACTGGCGCTGTCACCGGCGGCAGAGGCGAAAGGAAAAACGATGCAACCCGATGCCTCACACCTGCCGCGCTGGCGCGGCTTTAATCTGCTGGAGAAATTCACCCTGAACGGCAACGGACCCTACCAGGAGGCCGATTTTGACATCGTCGCCGGCTGGGGCTTTGACTTCGTGCGCCTGCCGACCGACTACCGCTGCTGGACCGAGGCGCCCGGCGTCTACAAAGAGCCGGTGCTCCGGGAGATTGACCAGGCGGTCGGCTGGGGCCGGACCAAGGGCGTCCACGTCAACCTCTGCCTGCACCGCGCCCCCGGTTACTGCGTCAACCCGCCGCCGGAGAAGCTGGACCTTTGGGCCGGCGGCGCGGACGGCGATGAGGCCCGCAAGCAGTTCGCCGACCAGTGGGGCATGTTCGCCGCCCGCTACCGGGGAATCCCGTCGTCGCAACTCTCCTTTGATCTCGTCAATGAGCCGGCGGACATCCCCGCGTCCGCCTATGTCCGCGCCGTCACCGCCGCCGTGACGGCCATCCGGGACACCGACCCGCACCGCCTGATCGTCGCCGACGGCCTGAAATGGGGCAATGCGCCGGTGCCGGAACTGGCGGGCCTGAAGATCGCCCAGAGTACGCGCGGCTACGCCCCGATGCAGATCAGCCACCATCGGGCGAGCTGGATTCACGGCTCCGACGCCTGGCCCACCCCGGACTGGCCGCTGACGGTCGGGGGCCAGCACTGGGACAAGGCCCGCCTGCAGCGCGAGCAGATCGCCCCGTGGCAGGAACTCCAGAAGCGTGGCGTGGGTGTCCACATCGGCGAGTGGGGCGCGTACAACCAGACCCCGCACCCGGTCGTGCTGGCCTGGATGCGCGACCAGCTCGCCCTGTGGCGGGCCGCCGGCTGGGGCTGGGCGATGTGGAACTTGCGCGGCGCCTTCGGCCCCCTGGACAGCGGGCGCGCCGACGTGGCCTATGAGGATTACCGGGGGCACGAACTCGACCGGGCGATGCTGGAGCTGCTGCGCCGGGACCGATGAAGAACTCACTCTACTGGGGCGTGTGGCGGGTGACGAAATACCCATACCGGGGGCACTGCTTGTGATCCCGGAACACGGGAAAGGATCGCTTCATCGCACCCGCCTGCTGTGGTCGCTCTCTGATTGTGTCAATCGTGCCAGGTCCCGGCCACTAACCCTCATCGGAATGGTTTTTGTCTTCATCGTGATCAGTTGGCCCCGCGTTTGCAACTCCGGGGGCGGGCGCGAACCGATACACTTTACCATCCGGCGGCCGTTCCGGCAGTTCCGGCCGCTCCCGACGCAGTCCCTGCCAGTCGCGGCACCCCCGGGCGGGCGCGCGGCAGTAGGGACAGCGCCGCCCACTCAGGCCCCAGCCGCAGGTCGCGGACACACGCCCGCAGGAGTCGCACCAGGAGAAGCGAGTCGTATCTACAGGGTACATACCCCTAATACGAAGCCGTCCGCGTTTTGTTTCACTCGCGCGGGAATTTTTTATGAGAATGTGCGGCAAGGTGCGGCTTGGAGACTGGCGCAGGTTCCGGGCATGGGGAAGGATCCTCCGGGCGTCTAGTTGACAAGGGGATTGTACCAGGAGTATACTGCAAGAGGAATGCGGTGCGACTTTTGCCGCTGTTGTTGCGTATTCCAGTTGACGCCCCCAGCGTCGCCCTTATCTATCCGTTTCACGAAGGATTGTAAACCACCATGGCACAAGACAGACCGCAGGCGGTCGCGCCACCGACGACGTCCCCCAACGGCGTCCGGCCCGCGACGGCCCCGCCCTCCGCCGACCCCAACGCGGGTTACGCGAAGGCCATCGAGATCAACCACCTCGTCAAGAAGTACAAGAACGTCGTGGCCGTCAATGACATCAGCCTGGACGTGTACGAGGGCGAGATATTCGGCTTCCTCGGCCCCAACGGGGCGGGGAAGACGACCACCATCAAGACCCTGCTCGGCCTGATCTTCCCGACCGCCGGCGACGTGCGGGTGCTGGGCAAGCCCGCCGGCGACATCGACGTCAAGCAGAAGATCTCCTACCTGCCCGAAAGCCCCTACTTCTACGAGCACATGTCCGCCCGTGAGGTGGTCGGCTTCTATGGCTCGCTGTTCGGCCTGTCCGGGACCACCAAGGCCAAGCGCGTGGATTACCTGCTGGAGCAGGTCGGGCTGCAGGGCGCGGGCAGCAAGGCGCTGCGGGACTTCTCCAAGGGCATGCTCCAGCGCGTCGGCATCGCGCAGTCGCTGATCAACGATCCCAAGGTGCTGTTTTTCGATGAGCCGACCTCCGGCCTGGACCCCGTCGCGCACCGCGACATCCGCGACCTGATCCTGCACCTCAAGAACGAGGGCCGCACCATCTTCCTGTCCTCGCACCAGTTGTCCGACGTGGAGCTGGTCTGCGACCGCGTCTCCATCCTGAACCGGGGCAAGATCCGCCGCCTGGGGCACGTCGAGGACCTGATCGCTGGCGCGCACATCGAGATCGTCGCCGACAACGTCCGGGCCGACGACGCCCGGCTGGCCCAGCTGCGCGAGATGACGACCGGGGTGGAGCAGGCCGGCAACAAGCTGATCATCCAGACCGACGCGACCACCGCCGCCAAGAACCGCGTGCTGGACTGGGTGCGCGGGGGCGGCGGCGACGTGCTGGAGATGAGCCAGACCCGGCGCACGCTGGAGGACATTTTCTACGAGACGGTGCATGAGGGCGAGGTCGAGGAAGGCACCGCCATGGCGATCCCGCGCCAGGGGGTGAAGTAGCATGAACGCAGTCTGGATAATCGCCGCCGGCACCTTCGGCGAGGCGATGCGCCGGAAAATCCTGAACGTCTTCCTCTTCGTCGCCCTCGCGCTGATCGTGATGGGCTTCGCCTTCGCCTCGTTCTCGCCCCGGCAGGAGATCGTGCTGATCAAGAGCATGGGGCTGGGCGTGATCGGCCTGGCCGGCGTCTTCATCAGCGTCATCCTGGGCATCAACCTGATCCCCAACGAGATCGAGCGGCGCACCATCTACACGATCCTGTCCAAGCCGGTGCAGCGGTATCAGTTCCTGTGCGGGAAATTCCTGGGCGGCCTGATGACGGTGCTGTCCAACATCGGGCTGATGGGCGTCCTGTTCGTGCTGCTGCTGACCTGGAAGCTGTCCCAGTTCCACGACCCGTTCCTGGGGACGGACCGGGACATCCTCAAGGGCGTCCTGATGATCTTCTTCCAGCTGACGCTGGTGAGCGCGGTCGCCCTGTTCTTCTCGGTGTTCCTGTCGCCGTTCGTCAACTTCTTCCTGACGTTCGCCGTCTACCTGCTGGGCGCCACGGGCATCTTGGAGTCGCTGGGGACACCCGGAGAGGACAAGAACAGGCTCACCGTGCAGTTCTTCCAGCTCCTGCACCGCATCGTGCCCAACTTCGACAACTTCAACATCCAGAACCCGATCATCCACCCGGACGTCCACATCATCAATGAGACGGTGTACATCTGGCAGAACATCGCCTACGCGCTCGTCTACACGGCGATCCTGCTGACCCTGGCCGTGCTGATCTTCGACCGGCGGGAGGTGTAAGGTGACCCTGAAACAGAGACAGCGAAGCACGCTGCTCGTCATCGCCCTGCTGCTGTTCATCCCGGTCGCCCTCCTGCAGGGCCTGATTGATCCGCAACGGCCCCAGTATGAGCCGGGGCGCGCGACCACGGCCGGGGCCGTCAAGGGCCTGCCCATCGAGTTCGCGCTGGGCGGGCTGGTCGGCTTCCGCGAGGCCATCGCGGGCCTGCTGTGGGTGCGCTGCGACGAGTTCTTCCACACCGGCGACTACGATGCCATCACGCCGCTGATCCGCATCATCACCTGGCTGGACCCGCACCAGGTCGACGTGTATGAGACCGGTTCGTGGCACATGGACTACAACTTCACGGACGTGGATCAGCGCTCGGACCGGCGCTACATCCCGCTGTCCATCGCGCTGATGGAGGAAGGCATCAAGAACAACGACAACGTGCCGGACGTGTACTCCGACCTGGCGTTCACGCACTACTTCCGCAAGATCGGCGACTTCCCGAAGGCGGCGGACTGGTACGTGAAGGGGCAGAAGGTCCAGGACGACATCCGGGCGGAGTCCGCCAAGAATCCGGGGGACCCGGACGCCCAGCAGCAGGCCAAGGAGGCCGCGCAGTCGGTGACGACCCTCAGCCATATGCTGGCCCACACGTACGAGGCGGAGGGGCGCATTGAGGACGCCATGCGGGAGTGGCAGTACTGCGCCACCATGCATCAGTACGACCTGGCGCACGGCATCAACGAGAAGTACCCCGAACAGAACGGCCTGACCCGCTCGCAGAGGGGGCTGTATGAGAACCAGATGCGGCTCAAATGGCGAGCCCGTGACACCAAAGTGCCCGTGGACATGCAGTTCCATCCGCAGCTCGTGCGCGTCTCCCCCCGCATCTTCGTCCTGAAGGGCACGATGCACGCCATCGGCAACGTCGCCACGGTGGAGCATCTGCCGAACGGCCAGATGCGCGGGTTCCTGGAGACGGGCCAGGCGCGGTGGGCCCCCGTGGACGGCTGCCGGGTGGAGATTCGCCTGAATGACGAGGGCTACAAAATGCCGGTGCTGCCCTCCTTCTCGCTGTCGTCGCTGCACCTGAACCCGACGACGACGATCATGCAGGATTCGGCGTCGGTCATCAACCACGGCCAGATCGGGGGCAAGAACGGCAGGCGGATCGACATGAGCCAGGACAGGGACATCTACTCGTTCACCGCGCCGCGCTACACGGTGACGGTCTGGTTCAACCCGTCCGACCCTTACGACTGCCCGCTCAGCGTCCAGGACCGCATCGGCTGGCTGGGTGAGGGCATGACGGACTCCGATCCGCGCGTCATTGACACCAGCGGCCTCGTGCCCGGCGACGTGTCGGGCCGCATCCCGGGCCTGAAGATTCTCAAGAAGACCTTCACGCTCACCAAGGCCGACATTGACGGCCAGGGCGAGAGGGTGTGGCAGTAGCCCGCAAGTTGAGGTATAATAGCCGCAACAGCCTTGTGACGATTTGGCCGTGCTAGGCGGGGCGACAGCGGTGCCCTGCACTCCAAACCCGCTTTATGGGAGGCTGAAATCCTGCCCTCGGAGCGCTCCTTTACGGCTCTGGCGCGCGTGCGCGGCGTTGATGGACGGACCCGGCGCAACGGATGGCCTCCGAACCTCGTCAGGTCGGGAACGAAGCAGCGATAAGGAGTTTCACCCGTGTGCCGCCGCCGCTCTGACCGGAGCAAGCGGCGCGCGTAACACGCGGAGGAACGTCTTCAACGGCAGGTGCACGGTCAAAAACAGCAGCCCCGGCTCCCCTATCCCTATAGGAGATCCGGGGCCTTTTGCCGTCACCCCTGGCTGGACACGGCGGCATACCACCGGGCGACGATCTGGCTGGCGGCACAAGCCGCGAGCACAGCAATCAGAGTGGATAAGACCGACCAAAACGAGATGAAACCGAGTTCAGATACGGCGGAGGACAGCGGCATCCCGCCCACTAGGGTGAGCAGGGCTGTGCCCACTCCGATGATGAGGCGGTACTTACCTGGATTCCTCAGAGGAAAGAAGGCGGCGCAAGTGACGGTGGCCAAAACCAGTCCGTCCCCAAGCCCCAGGAGCAGGCCGCCGATAGCGCCATTGAACGCGCCGAAGATCATTCCAATGATCCCTGCCAAAACAAGGCCGAACAGCGCGCCGCAGCCCATCCCCAGCGCTAGACCTATCAGCGTCATCCGTCCGACGATCTGCCAGAACACCCAGCCTCGGCGGAGTTCGAGCGGGGGCGGCACGGCAACGGTCGGCGGTCCTGATGTCGGCGGCGGAGGCCACACGCCCGCTTCGCGCCCCGGTCGTTCCTGCGGACTCATGGCCCTGCTCCTTCCGGCTCCCACCCGCCGCGCTTCCGCATTTCGCTCTCATACCATTCGCACAGACGCTGGTTGGCCGTCCAGGCGGCGATCATGGCGATCAGTGCCGGCAGAACAACCATCATCCACAAGCCCATGATCAAGTGCGGGCCTCCGAAGCAAGCGATCACGGCCAGCAATCCTGGAACGGATGCCACCACGAGGCTGACGACGCCGACAAACCGGCGATACGTCCTGGCATGACGCAACGGGTAGAACCATCCGCAGGTGGCGAACGCCAGAATGAACCCCATGACGCAACCCATCAGCAGACCGGCGATGCCGCCGAGGAACAGCCCGTAGATCGCCCCAACGATGTAAAAGAAGAGACCGTAGCCGGCCCCACAGAGCGCCCCGCGCGTCAGCCCCATGCCAGTTGCGCGCCCGACGATCTGCCAGAACACCTCTAATTTCGTCAGCGGCAGCCGTTTCGTCGGGGGCAGACTCGTCGTGGGTGGCGGCGGCCAGACCGCCTCTTCCCGGCTGTGTTGTGTCTGCGTCTCCATCATGCTGCTCCTTTCCGCATCCAGCATTCCCAAAAATGAACGCGTTCAAATAGGCCATAACACCGCAGATTTAGCCTATCCGGGTACAATCAAAGTCATGGATGAACTTGAGGCACGGACGCTGGCTGAGTTGCAGGGAATCATCGCGGTCTTGCAGGAGTTGACGGGCCTGCCGTCGCGGTGGAGCGGGCGGGTGGAGCTGGTGCCGGGGGCGGACTTCAAGGGCAAGAAACGCTTCACCTGCGACATTCAGATTGACGCGGCCCTGGCCGAACGGGATGCCCGGTGGCCGACCTTGATTCACGAAGCCCTGCATTCGCTGTCGGTGGGTTATGTGGGAACGGATTACCGTGCGTTTCGTGGCTGGGAGGAGGGTGTCGTGGAACAACTCCAACGCCTGTTGCGGCCGCTGGTGCTGGTGAAACTAGACGTCGTGACTGCCGCAGGCGCCTTCCGTGACAGCGAACGGCCTTACGGCGTTTTCATAGAAGCGTTGGAGACGCTGCGACGGCACTTGGAGGCCCCGGTCGGGGGAGATGGTGCAACGGAATTCTATGTTGATCTGCTCAAACACCCCATCCGTGAAAGGCCTGGGGTCGTTCTCGCCGCCGGTTATCAACTGCCGGTCGCGCGGCGCGTATTGTTCATGCAAGCCTTCTCCGCAGCGAACGCCGTCTTGACAAGGAACGTGATGCCATGAAATCTCAACTGGATGACCTAAGAGACCGTTTATCCGATCAGGTTCTGGATGCCACCACACTTCCCGAAATCCATGCGGCCCAACAAGCCTTACGCGCCTGGATCAAGGAACACCCGGAAGATGAGGGGATGCGGGACGGCTTTGAGCAGCTTTCCTTGATGCAGGACATCGCCGAACAGGAGGAGGCCGAAGGCGCTCGCTCAGAATCTTTGACGGCGGGACGGGCAGCCTGAATGTGCGTCCGGCCAAGCCGACAAGGGTTTCGCATTTCCCGGCAATCTCCCCGTGCCTTCCTGTCAAGAAGCGTGGTACAAGCCATGCGGTATCTCGTGGGGTGGACGCAGGCTCAGGACAGGGGAACGCAGGGGAGCACGAAAAATGCGAAAACGAACTCTCCGTTCCATCGGCGCAATTTTTTTCAAAACGAACTGGTCGGCGTGGAGCGAGGGCGATCACGACGGCTTTTTGGCCTCAACGAATTTTGTCAAAACGAACTCCGTGTCCGGGTAGCGCCAACAGAAATTTTCCAAAACGAACCCCTCGACAGTCCGCACGGGACGCCTGACGAGGCCGCACCGGGCGACCGCAGGCGCGGGTGAGTGCCGCCGTCTCGCTCCCCCGAATCAGCCCCTGTCGGGTATAATAAAGGGGTCATGGCATACGTCTCCCTGTATCGCAAGTACCGGCCCCAGACCTTTGAGGACGTGGTGGGGCAGGATCACATCACGCGGACGCTCAAGAACGCCATCACCGAGGGGCGGATTGCCAGCGGTTACCTGTTCTGCGGCACGCGGGGGACGGCCAAGACGACGTGCGCCCGCATCCTCGCCAAAGCCCTCAACTGCGTCGGCCCCGACGGCACCAACGACGCCCCCACCCCGCAGCCCTGCGGCGTCTGCGGGCCGTGCCGGGCCATCGCCGCGTCGTCGTTCGTGGACGTGGTGGAGATGGACGCGGCCTCGCATCGCGGCATTGACGACATGCGCGACATCACCGCCTCCATCAAGTTCCCCCCGATGGAGGGCCGCTACAAGGTCTACATCATTGACGAGGCGCACCAGCTCTCCAACGACGCCAAGGACGCCTTCCTGAAGACCCTGGAGGAGCCGCCGGAGCGGGTGCTGTTCATCCTGGCGACCACCGACCAGGACAAGATGCCCATCACCATCCAGTCACGCTGCCAGGTCTTTGAGTTCAAGCGCGGCTCGGTCGCCCAGATCGCCGCGCGGCTCACGGAGGTGCTGCGGGCGGAGGGAGTCACCGCCGACCCAAGCGCCGTCACTTTGGTCGCCCGCGCCGCCGACGGCTCGTACCGGGACTCGCTCTCTCTGCTGGAACAGGTGCTGGCCTACAGGCGCGATCACCTGACGGCGCAGGACGTGTCGGTGGTGCTGGGCACGGTGGATGAGGAAGTACTGGCGCGCGTGGTGGGTCTGGTCGCCGACTCCGACGCCGCCGGGGCGTTCGCCCTGGCGGGCAGCATTCTGGAGAGCGGCAAGGACGTGCGGCAGTTCCTGAAGAGCCTGGCCGGACGGTTCCGCGACATGCTCTTTGTCGGCGTCGGCGCGCGGCCGCAGGCCGCGGGGGAGATGGACGACAGCCCCGATCTGCGCGCGCAGGCGTCCCGCTTCGCCCCGGCGTCGCTGCTGACAGCCCTGGAGGTGCTGACCGAGGCCGAGCGGGAGATGCGGACCAACACCCAGCACCGGTTGCTGCTGGAGATGGCCCTGCTGCGCCTGATGCGCCTTCCGGCAAGCCCGGAGCAGATCGCCCCCCGGCCCCCAGTCCTGGCGAAGGAGGAACAGGCCACGCCCGCTCCGGCTCCCCCAGCATTGGGGGCGGGGGGGGCCGCTTTGCCCCCGCCCCTTTCGGCGGAGGAAGAAGACACCCTAGACGTGCCACTGCCGGGGGACGCCGACCTAGACGTGTTGGATTATGAAGACGACGATGTGCCGGTCAGCCAGATCGTCACGTCCGCCGAGGAACACGAGCAGGCGGAGGACCTGCTGCAAGTCCAGCAGGTCGCCGCGCCCCCGCCGGCCCCCGCCGCCAATGGCCATGCGGCGCCCAGGCCCGCGTCGGACGACGGATCGGCGCCGGAGGAACTGACGCGGCTCCAGAAGTCGTGGCAGGAAGTGATCAATCGAGTCGGCAGCAACAAGCCCGCCGCTTCCGCGCTAATCAAGGACGGCCGGGCCGTCGCGCTCCACGGCCAGACGTTCACGCTGGAGTTCAGCAGCAGCTTCAATGTGGACCGGATCACCAAGAACGAGGCCGGGCGGCGGATGATCGAGGACCAGATCAACCGGACGCTGGGCGAGCCGGAGGGGACGTATAAAATCAAGGGCGTCCTGCGCGGCGACGGCGGCGCGCCGGGCAAAGTGGCGCAGGGCGTGTCGCCCCGCCCGCGCGGCCCGGAGCCGACCGTCGCGCGGCCCGCGCCGCTGGACCCGCTGATGGACGAAGTGATCGCCGTGTTCGGCGGTCGCATTGAGGAAGACGACGCGAAAGGGTAGCGATCATCATGGCAAATAATCCGTTCGGCAAGATGCCCGGCGGCATGGGCAATCTCGGCAAGATCATGGAGCAGGTGCAGAGGGCGGCGGCGGACGCGCAGAAGGTGGACGCGGAGCTGGGCCAGGCGCGGGTCGAGGCGCAGTCGGGCGGCGGCCTGGTCAAAGTCGCCGCGACCGGCAAGGCCGAGATCATCGAGATCAAGATCAGCAAGGACGTGGTGGACCCGGACGACGTGGAGACGCTGGAGGACCTGGTGACGGTGGCGGTGCGCGACGCCATCGAGAAGGCGAACGCCTTGCGCGAGGAGAGACTGCGCGGCGTCATGCCCCCCGGCATGGGCGGCCAACTGCCCGGCGGACTGTTCTAATGGCTGTCTACTATCCCAAGTCGCTGGCCCGGCTGGTCGGCGAGTTTGAAAAACTGCCTGGTATCGGGCCTAAGAGCGCCCAGCGGCTGGCGTTCCATGTCATGCGCGTCCCCGAGGATGAGACGCGGGCGCTGGCGGACGCGCTGCTGGCCGTCAAGGGCAGCATCCGGTTCTGCAGCATCTGCCACAACTACTCGGAGGGCGACATCTGCGACATCTGCGCCGACCCTCGGCGCGACCACGCCCTCCTTTGCGTCGTCGCCGAGCCCCGCGATCTGATCGCCATGGAGAAGACCAACGAGTTCCGGGGCGTCTACCACGTCCTGCACGGCGTCATCAATCCGCTGGAGGGCGTCAACCCGGACCGGCTCCGCATCAAGGACTTGCCGCCGCGCGTCGCCGGGGGCAAGGTCCGGGAGGTCATCCTGGCGACCAACCCGACGGTGGAGGGCGACACAACCTCGCTCTACCTGGCCGACATCCTCAAGCGGCTGGGCGTCAAGGTGACGCGCATCGCCCACGGGATGCCCGTCGGCGGCGATCTGGACTACGCGGACCAGGCCACGCTGATTCAGGCGCTGGAATGGCGGCGGGAGCTATGATCGTCCCCGGCGTGATTACTCCCCCGACCCTGTGTCACTGATCCGGCTGGCCGCGCAGGCGGCGGATGTTCTTCCGGTCACTTCATGGTCATGCCGGGCATTATCGGCATCGCCCCAGGAGCCGGGCGCGCCGGCAGACGGAAGTGCGGCACCCGCCACAGCCGCGCCACCGCCTCCCCCTCCCGCACCCGGTAGAACTGGTCCAGGCCTACCCCCCGCACCACCTGCACCGTCCCCGACCCCGGCCACTGAATGGTGACGGCGGTAATCGCCGTCGCGTCCCCCAGCCCCACCTCCTGGCGCAAGGGATTGTTGCCGAAGCTGCCCCCCGTGCTCACCGTCCGGTAGACCTTGCGCTCCCCCTGGGGCGTCGCCGCCGTCACGCAGATCTGCGCCCCCAGCGCGATCCGGTTGCAGCGCACGCCCTCCAGCTTCAGCGTCACCCAGTGGTTGTGGCTGCCGGGGTTGACGTAGAGGCAGTCGTGGGCGGTGTCGCCCTCGTAGGCCCCGCCCATGACCTCGAAGACGTCCTGCTGGCCGCTGTTGTCCAGGTCCCCGAAGGCGATGCCGTGCCCCTTCTGCAGGTGGCCGAAGCCGCCTGAGACCGTCACCTCGTCAAAGTACCTGCCGCCGTGGTTGCGGAACATCCGGTTCGGCACCAGCGTCTCCAGGTCCGGCGTGCCGGTGCCGACGTAGAAGTCGGGCCAGCCGTCGTTGTCCAGGTCCCCGTAGTTGATCCCCATGCCCTCGATCACCTTGTCCAGGTGCGCCTGGCGGGACACGTCGGTGAAGGTGCCGTCATGGTTGTTGCGGTAGAGGTGTGACTTAGCCGCGGGCGTCGGCAGGCCCAGGTAGTCGGCGGCAATGTCACCGACGCTGCGGATCTTGCCCCAGCCGCCCACATACAGGTCCGGCCAGCCGTCGTTGTCGTAGTCGAAGAAGAAGCAGGAGAACGTGCCGGTCCCGTGGCAGGCGCCGGACTGCCGGCTCACATCGGTGAACTTCCAGGGGGCGGTGGGGGAGTGGTCCGGCCCGGCGGGGCCGTCGTTGCGCAGCAGCACGTTCGGCTGGCCCTGGCACGAAATGTAGAGGCCGGGACGGCCGCTGTGGGTGTAGTCGGCGCTGATGACCGCCTTGACGTAGCGGGTGAGGTGCAGGCCGCACCGCGCCGTCACGTCGGTGAACGTCCCGTTCCGATTATTGCGGAACAGCTTGCAAGGGACGGGGTCGCCGTCGGTGGACTCGTAGCCGACGAACAGGTCCAGCCACCCGTCGCCGTTGTAGTCGAAGGCCACGGCGGTCTGGGTCGGCCCCAGGCTCAGCAGGCCGGCCTGGAGGGTGACGTCCGTGAAGTGGCCGCCCCCGTCGTTGCGCAACAGGGAGAGCGGGTAGTGACCGCTGCTGCCGAGCCAGGCGCCCCGCAGGACGACGACGTCGGGCCTGCCGTCGTTGTTGTAGTCGGTGGTGACCAGGTTCAGGCCGCCGACCTCGCCCATCAGCCCGGCCTCTTTGGTGCGCTCGGTGAAGGTGCCGTCGCCGTTGTTGCGGAAGTAGCGCAGCTGGCCGGTGGGCGAGGTGGAGGAGATCATCAGGTCGAGCAGTCCGTTGCCCTCGAAGTCCTCCATGATGACTGAGC
>JAFAZD010000259.1 GCA_019239955.1 Armatimonadota bacterium
GTCAACCCGTGGCGCATCGCCGAAGGCTCCATGCCCTGGGACGACGTGCAGAAGTGGCTCCAGCACCCGTCGCCGCCGGAGGGAGTCGCCGTAGTCGGCATGATCGCGGGCGCGGCGATCACCGGGGCGCTGTCGTTGCTGCGCCCCCGCTTTGTCGGCTTCCCGTGGGGCTGATCCTGGGCGACTTCGTCTCCGGCGTGTTCTGGAGCATCGTCGGCGTCGTCCTGAACTTGGCCCTGTTTCGCACCTTTTCGACGTGACGGGGGATTTCCAGCATGCAACGACGTGGCTTTCTCAAGGCGGGCCTGGGCGCGGTGGTGGCGCTGGCGGGCGGTGGAGGTGAGATGAGCGTTCAGGGGCGGGCTGCCGCGCCGGAGTCGGCGCTGTCGCTGTGGTACCGGCGGCCGGCGCGGGGGTGGCTGGAGGCGCTGCCGGTCGGCAACGGGCGGCTGGCCGCGATGGTCTTCGGCGGCGTGGAGACGGAGCGCCTCCAGCTCGATGAGGGCACCGTCTGGGCTGGCGGGCCGTACACCCCAGCGAACCCGCAGGGGCTGGCCGCGCTGCCCGAGATCCGCCGGCTGGTCTTTGAGGGCCGGTGGGACGAGGCCCAGCGGCTGGTGGATGCCAGGTTTCTGGGCATACCCGCCCCGGAATTGCAATACCAGACGGTCGGCAATCTCACGCTGAACTTCCCCGTGCCGGACGCCGTTTCGGGCTACCGCCGTGAGTTGGACCTGGACACAGCCATCGCGCGCGTCGAGTACGCGGCGGCAGGCGTCCGCCATGTGCGGGAGGTCTTCGCCAGCGCGCCCGATCAGGTCATTGTCATGCGCCTGACGGCGGACAGGCCGGGACAGGTGAGTTTCACGGCGGCCTTCGACAGCCCGCAGCGGACGACGACTGAGACGCCGCATCCGGACACGCTGGCACTGAACGGCGTCAGCGGCGACGCGCAGGGCATCGCGGGTGCGGTCAAGTTCCAGGCGCTGGCCCGCGCCGTGCCCGAAGGCGGCCAAGTCCATGCCGAAAACGGCTCTCTGACCGTCACGGGCGCGAACGCCGTCACCCTCCTGATCTCCATCGGCACCAGCTACAAAAACTATCGGGATGTGGGCGGCAACGCGGCGGCGCGGGCGCAGGAATATCTCCAGGCAGCGGCGAATAAACACTATGACGGTCTGCGCCGCGCGCACGTCGCCGACCATCAGCGCCTGTTCCACCGGGTCGAGATCGATCTGGGTCGGTCCGATGCGATGCGGCTGCCGACGGACGAGCGCGTCGCGGCCTTCAAAGACGGGAACGACCCGCAGCTCGCGGCGCTGCACTTCCAGTATGGTCGTTATCTGCTGATCTCCTGCTCGCGCCCCGGCGGCCAACCGGCGACATTGCAGGGGCTGTGGAACGACAGCCTGAACCCGCCCTGGGGATCAAAGTACACGGTCAACATCAACACGGAGATGAACTACTGGCCCGCCGCGCCGGCGGGTCTCGTCGAGTGCTATGCGCCCCTGTTTGCGATGCTGGCCGATCTGTCGGAGGCAGGCCGGGTCACGGCGCAGGTGCAGTACGGGGCGGGCGGCTGGGTATGCCATCACAACACCGACGGCTGGCGCGGCACCGCGCCGGTGGACTTCGCCCTCTCGGGCATGTGGCCGACGGGGGGCGCGTGGCTGTGCAAGAGCCTCTGGGATCACTACGAGTTCACACGGGACAAGAACGCCTTGCAGGCGCACTACCCGATCATGAAGGGGGCGGCGCAGTTCTTCCTGGACACGCTGGTGGAGGAGCCGACGCACCACTGGCTCGTCACCAACCCATCGGTCTCGCCGGAGAACAGCCACCATCCGGGGGCCAATATCTGCGCCGGGCCGACCATGGACATGCAGATTCTGCGCGACCTGTTCGACGCCTGCGCCGAGGCGTCGGAGACCCTGGGCATGGACGCCGAGTTCCGCGCCCAGGTGAAGGCGGCGCGGGCGCGGCTGGCCCCGATGCAAGTCGGCCACCTGGGTCAGTTGCAGGAGTGGCTGGAGGACTGGGACGCCGAGGCGCCGGAACAGCACCACCGTCACGTCTCGCACCTCTACGGCCTGTTCCCCAGCGCCCAGATCACGCGGCGCGGGACGCCCCGTCTATTCGCGGCGGCCCGCAAGTCCCTGGAAACGCGCGGCGACGAGAGCACGGGCTGGGCGATGGCCTGGCGGATCAACCTGTGGGCGCGCCTGGAGGATGGCGACCACGCCTACAAACTCATCACCCTGCTGCTGACGCCGGGCCGGACGGCTCCCAACCTGTTCGACCTGCACCCGCCGTTCCAGATCGACGGCAACTTCGGGTACACGTCGGGCGTCTGCGAGATGCTGCTGCAAAGCCACGCGGGCGAGCTGCACCTGCTGCCGGCGTTGCCGTCCGCCTGGCCCTCCGGCTCCGTTCGGGGTCTGCGGGCGCGCGGCGGCTTTGAGGTCGGGATGGCCTGGCAGGGCGGGCGGCTGACGCAGGCCGTCCTCCTCTCCCATGCCGGCCGTCCCTGCAAGGTCCGCCTGGGGGAACAGGTCGTGGAATTCCCCACCCAGGCCGGGCGGCGCTACAGGCTCGACGGGGCGCTCAGGCGCGTCTGAAGGCTCCCGTCATCAGATCGGAGGATAACGCTCATGGCAATCCAACCTACCAGCCGGACGACTGACCAGGAGACGGTCGTTCCGACGCCGCAAACGACGCCCCCCATCGCGCTGTGGCGGGCCGTCCTGCTGGGCATTCTCCTGATCCCGGTCAACGTGTTCTGGATCACCGTCGTGGAGGTGCGCTGGTACACGCTGGACGGCACCTCGCTGCCGCTGTTCATCACCCCGGTCTTTCTGCTGTTCGTGCTGGTCTTGATCAACCTGGCATGGCGCAAGTTTGCGCGCGGGGGCGGCCGGCCCTTGCGGCAGGAGGAGCTGCTGCTGGTCTACATCATGCTGGTCGTCTCCTGCACCTTCGCCGGGCACGACACGCTGCAGAACTTCTTCGGCTCCATCGGCCACCCCTACTGGTTCGCGGACGCCCAGAACAAGTGGCAGTCCCTGTTCTTCCGCTTCCTGCCGTCCTGGCTGCTGGTGACGGACAAGCAGGCCCTGGGCGCCTTCTATCGGGGCAACGTCAGCATCTACGGGCCGGACGGGCAGGAGTACCTGATGTCCTGGGTCGTGCCGCTGGCCGTGTGGGGCGCGTTCTTCCTGGTCCTGGTCGGCATGTACCTGTGCCTGACGATCCTGATCCGGCGTGCCTGGATCGAGAACGAGAAGCTGACGTTCCCCCTCGTGCAGCTGCCCCTGGCGATGACGGCGGACGACGCCCCCACGGCGTTCTTCAGCAACCCGCGCATGTGGGCCGGCTTCGGGCTGGCCTTCTGCCTGTCCGGTCTGAACGGGCTGCACCAGCTGTTCCCCACGGTGCCGCAATTTCCCATCAAGCTCTACCCGATTGACCAGTGGTTCACCAGCCCGCCCTGGAACGCCATCGGGTCCACGCAGTCGTCGTTCTACCCCTTCATGATCGGCATCGCGTACTTCATGCCGCTGGACCTGTCGTTCTCGTGCTGGTTCTTCTACGTGCTGGCGCGCGTCTTTCGGATCGTCGGCGCGCAGTACGGGTGGAGCCAGGACGCCCACGGCTTCCCCTACTTCGGCGAGCAGGCGACGGGCGCGTGGGTCGGGCTGGGCGTGATGCTGCTCTACGCGGGGCGTTCCTACTGGCGCTCCGTGCTGCAATCGGCCTGGCAGGGGGCGCACTCCGCCGAGCCCGCCGAGGCGCGGCGCTACCGGTTCGCCTTCGCCGGGCTGCTGATCGGCGGCCTGCTGCTGGCGATGTTCTCGGCGCTGATCGGCCTGACCCCCTGGGTCGCCCTGGCGTTCTTCGCGATCGTCTTCCTGCTGGGATTCGTGATCACGCGGGTGCGGGCTGAGCTCGGCTCGCCGCACGAGATCGTCTGGGTGAACCCCGATCAAGTCCTGGTGACGGTGTTCGGCACGAGCGCGCTGGGGACGCAGAACCTGACGCTGCTGTCGGTGCTGTACTGGTTCAACCGGGGCTACCGCAACCACCCGATGCCCAACCAGCTGGAGGCGTTCAAGATGATGGAGGGCAAGCCGGCGGTGCGCTTCGGCGGGCTGGTGGGGACGATCTGCCTGTCCTTCATCGTCAGCCTGCTGGCGACGGACTGGGCGAACCTGCACGTCACCTACGCCGCCGGGGGCGGGGCGAAGGCGGCCGGCTTCAAGGGCTTCGTCGGCTGGGAGACCTACAACCGGCTGGCGGGCTGGATTACGCAGCCGTTGCCGCCGGCGAGCATCGGCCTGTACTACATCCTGGGCGGGTTCATCCTGACGGTGGCGCTGTCCGTGATGCGGACCCAATTCGTCTGGTGGCCGTTCCACCCGGCGGGCTACGCGCTGGCGATCTCCTACGCGATGGAGTACTTCTGGATGCCGGTCTTCATCGCCTGGGCGCTGAAGTTCTGCATCATCCGCTACGGCGGCTCGCGCATGTACCGGATGGCGATCCCCTTCTTCCTGGGCCTGATCCTGGGCGACTACACCATCGGCTCCCTGTGGGCCATCATCGGCCCCCTGCTGGGCATCCCGACCTACAAGATTTACATCTAGCCACGGCAAGCGCCGGAAAGGCGGGCGGCGAATGCCGGCGGACGAGTGGCTAAAGCCACTCGTCCGCGTTTTCATTTCACTTTGCGAACACGACGGCGGCGACGGTCTGGTCGTCTTCGGGGGTGAGGGTGAACTTGCCTTGCAGGTCGCCCCGGACCAGCGACTCGACGATTTGCAATCCCAGCGAGTTGGTGCGGCGCAGGTCAAAGTGGGCGGGCAGGGGAGCGCCGTCGTTGGTGACGGTCAGGCGGACCTCGTGGGCGGTCTCCTTGAGCGTCAGGGCGATGTGGCCCTCGTCGTAGCCGTCGCCGAAGCCGTGCTCGACGGCGTTGGCGACCAGCTCGTTGAGGATCAGGGCCACCGAGTTGGCCTTGGCCGAGGGCAGCAGGATGTCCGGGCCGTCAATGGTACACCGGATGTGCTTGCCGGGGGCGACCAGGCTCTGGGTCGTCGCCGCCACGATCTGCTGCGCGATCTTTTTGACACTGATGCTGTCCAGGTCCTCGCGGGCCAGCAGCTCATGCACCGAGGCGATGGCGAGGATGCGATTCAGACTCTCCGTCAGCACCTGCTCCACGCTGCGCTGGCCCGCGTAGTGCATCTGGAGGCGCAGCAGCGAGGCGACCTGCTGCAAGTTGTTCTTGACCCGGTGATGCATCTCCTGGATGATCGCCGACTTCACCAGCAGCTTGGCGTGATCAATGGCGATGGCGGCGTGGTTTCCCAGCGCGCCGAGCAGGGCGATCTCCTCCTCGGTGAACTGGTGGGGCCGCTCCGTGTAGCAGTTCAGCACGCCGATCTTCTTGCCCTTGACCATCAGCGGCACGGAGGCCATGGAGGTCAGGCCCTCCTTGCGCGCGATCTCCGGGCTGGCGTACTCCGCCGACTGCTGCACGTCCGGGACGATGATCGTGCGGCCCTCGGCCAGCGCGCGCCCGGCGATGCTCTCGCCCATCTTGACGTTGGGCTTGCGGGCATAGTCCTTGCTGGTACTCTGCGTCGCCTTGATGACCAGCTCCTGCTTGTCCTCGTCCAGCAGCATCAGCGCGCAGATCTTGAAGGACATCGTCTTGGCG
>JAFAZD010000008.1 GCA_019239955.1 Armatimonadota bacterium
GCAACCCGAACCAGCCCGAAACCCCTCTAACATTGACGGCTAGTTTGGAATGGCTTCTGAAGGCGGATATTGCGACCCAGTCGTATTTTTCTGGCACGAAAATTGACAGCCAAGCGGAACCGACCAGAGTTCCTCCTAACATGGGACAGGTCATGGTATCAGCCTCAATTACGGTGGAGGAACCGATTCGGTGGCAACCTAACGGATCAGAAGCAGCCGGTGGTGAAGGTCCGGCCTTGTACGCACTCGAACTTGCCCTTGTAGCCGATCAGGACGAAGATTATGACGAAGAAGATTATGTTGATTTCAGGCAGGCGAACATCGGGCTGAGGACGCTGGAACTTGTTCGAGAACCGGACGCGGATGGTAAAGGCGAAGGCTTCAAATTTCGTGTCAACGGCCATGACATCTTCATCAAGGGTGCGAACTGGATACCGGAAGACTCGTTCCCTTCGCGTCTGACTAACGAGCCGGACGAGACGGAGTTCCCCGACGATGACCGGGTGAAGCGACGCATCCTAGACGCCCGCAATGCCGGGTTCAACATGCTGCGCATCTGGGGCGGCGGGCTGTACGAGTCGGAGCATTTTTACGAACTCTGCGATGTGCATGGCATTCTGGTCTGGCAGGACTTTCCCTATGCCTGCGCCTACTACCCGGACGCCGGCGAGTATGCCGAGGCGGCGCGGGCGGAGGCGACGGCGGCGGTGCGGCGCATCCGCAACCACCCATCGCTCGCCCTCTGGTGCGGCAACAACGAGAACCAGGTGATGTACGAAGGTCCCTGGGGCGGCGAGCGGCCTGGACGCTTCCTGGGCGAGAACTTCTACTTTGACATCCTGCCTGCTGTGGTCGCCGCCGAGGACCCCAAGACCCCGTACTGGCCCTCCTCGCCCTACGGCGGGACGCCCGACTCCAACTCGGCGGACTATGGCGACTGCCACAACTGGGACGTGTGGCACGGGCGCGGGGACTGGAAGTTCTACACGGAGAACGACTCCCGCTTCTGCTCGGAGTTCGGTTTCGCGGCCTCGTGTGGCCTGCGCGCCTGGGACGCCGTGCTGGAGCCCGAAGACCGGCATCCCCTGTCGCCCGCCGTGCGCTGGCACGACAAGACGCGCAAGGGCTACGACACGTACCTGGGCTACATCGGCCTGCACTTCCCGGACCCGCAGACGCTGGAGGAATTGGTCTATTTCAGCCAACTCAACCAGGCCGAGGCGCTGAAGTTCGGCGTCGAGCACTACCGGCGGCGCAAGGGCCGCTGCTGGGGGACGCTGTTCTGGCAGCTCAACGACTGCTGGCCGGTGCAGTCCTGGGCCGTGATCGACTCGCTGGGCGATCCGAGAGCGGCCTACTACGCCTGCAAGAAGTTCTACGCCCCCGTGCTCGTCTCGCTGGTACAGAAGGAGCAGTCGGCAGAGGTACATCTGGTCAGCGACCTGCGCGACGCGCTGGCGGGGACGCTGACGCTGACCTTGCAGACATTCGACGGCGAGACGCTGGCGGAAGGGACGCACGCCGTTCGGGTCGGACCCAACGGCGCGGAAGTGGTGGCATCGTTTGACCTGGCGGCGGCGCGGGGCCGCGAGCGGGACGTGTTCCTGTACGCGCGCTTTGCGCCGGAGGGTGAGGCCAGTGCGCCCGCCGAGAACTTCCTGTTCCTCGCCGAGCCGAAGGACTGGCGCGCCTCCGATCCGGGGCTGAAGGTGACGCTGACGGAGGACGACGGCGGCTTCCGGCTGACGCTGTTCGCCCGGCGCTTCGCACCCTACGTCTGGCTGCGACGGTCGGACAATGCGCCGCTGTTCCCGACGACAGACAGCGGCGATAACTTCTTCCACCTGCGCCCCGGCGAGACGCGCGAGTTCATTGTGCCCCAGACCGAGGATACGCCGACCTTGGAGGCACTGCGCGGGCAGTTGATCGTGCGGACGCTGTGACAGGAGATGGGAACAAGGAGGAAGCCAGCGAATCAATCCGTTCCAGAAGTCAGCGAATCAATTCGCCGCTGATGGCGTTGCGCGCCGAGTGTCCGCCTGCGTGGACAAAGAGCGCGTGTCCGCGCGGGCGGACACTCAGCCAAAGGCTACCGAGCGACGATTTCAATCGCTCGCCCTCTGCGTCGCTCTCAATCGCCGGTTTTCTGTCCATCGCACACAATATCAGGAGATTATGAACATGGCATCCCGGAAGAAGAGCACGACATCGGACACCGCGTCGCCCTCGCTGGACGAATGGCGAGCCTTGTATGAGGCGGCGGCCCGGTTCCATGAGGTGGCGCCCTGGGACTGGATGGAGGACGCGGACGTGTTCGGCGTCCAGGACCCGGAGAGCGGCGAGGTCGGCTACTGCTGCATCATGGGCGCGCTGGGTGAGCACTTCGCGCTGGCGGCGTACCGGGGCAGCCGGGGACTGGCCGGGCTGTGGGAGGTGCGCCTCGGCCCGCCCGCCGAGATGCTGGAGCCGGCCGAGATGCTGGCCCTGCAGGACTGCCTGATGGCCTCATTTGAAGACCGGCAGATGCTGCATGCCCGCGACCGGGAGATCATCAAATCCCTGGGCCTCAAGTTCCGGGGGCGCAACGCCTGGCCGCAGTTTCGGAGCTACCGGCCGGGCTATCAGCCCTGGTTCCTCACGGCCCCCGAGGCGCGCTTCCTGACGGTGGCCTTGCAGCAGGCCCTCGATGTCGCCGAACGACTCTACGAGGACCCGGACCTGCTGCCGGAGCCCACGCCGGACGGCAAGTACCTCGTGCGCGTCCCCAAGCGCGGCGACGACGGGACGTGGCAGTGGCGGGACGCGCGGCGGTCGCCGGCCCCGTTCCCCACCGGCCCGAAGGCGGCCCCGCCCGACGAGAAACGCATCGGGCGCTGCAAGGACACGCTGCTCCGAACGCAGGGCATCCTGGAGACGGACTTCTTTTACTCCCCCGCCCCCGTCCAGGAGAATGCGGACGCGCCCCCCTTCTTCCCCTTCCTCATCCTGGCCGCCGACCCCGAAACGGGGATGATCCTGGGGAACGAGATGGCGCACCCGGCTGAGATCGCGTCCGCGCTTCCCGACGCCCTGCTGACGATCTTCGAGAATCTGGAGATGCTGCCCGCCGCCGTCGCCGTCCAGCGGGAGGGCGCCCGCGATTACCTGACGCCGACGATGGCGGCATTGGGAATCGAGCTGGTCCTGGTCGAGCGGCTGCGCGCCGTCGAGGAGGCCCGCGAGGCGCTTTCCGAGTTCCTGAGTCTCGGATGAGGCCGCCCCTCGGAATGTGAGACAAGAGCGGATATGCCGAAGAATTCCAGGCCGGACAATCAGCCCGCGTCGCCGAAGCGCCGGCGATTCCTGCAATGGATCGCCGGCGCGACCCTGCTGGGCACGGGCGCGACGGCGGCCTATGGTGAGCGGGTCGAGGCGAACGATTTACAGGTCGTGCATCAGGACATCGCCGTCGCCGGCTGGCCTGCCGGGACGCCCCCCCTGCGGGTCGGGCAGCTCAGCGACCTGCACTGCGACCGCGCCGCCGCCCTCGCCCGTGCCCGCCGCGCCGCCGAGATGCTGCGGGCGCAGCGGCCGGACGTGGTCTTCCTGACCGGGGACTACATCTCCGAAAAGCCGCTCCGCTGGGCCGCGCCCGCCGCCCAGGCACTCGCCCCGCTGACCGCCGTGCCGGGCGGCGTCTTCTGCATCCTGGGCAATCACGACTGGACCAACTTCCGCTGGCGGCCCGGCGATGCGGGCATAGTCGCGCGGGCGCTGTCCGAAGTCGGCTTCACGGTGCTGCGTAACGACGCCGCGCCCTTGCCGCAGGCGCCCGGCGTGTGGCTGATCGGGCTGGACGACCGGTTCGCGGGCAAACAGGACGTGGCGCGGGCGCTGCGCGACGTGTTGCCCGGCGCGTGCAAAATCCTGCTGGTGCATGAGCCGGACTACGCCGACGAGGCCCCGCCCGGCTTCGCGCTGCAGCTCTCCGGCCACTCGCACGGGGGCCAGATCAGGCTCCCCGGCCTGCCGCCTCTGCACGTCCCGAAGTACAGCACTCATTACCCTGAAGGATTGCAGCAGGGGCCGCACCACCCGATTTACACGACGCGCGGCATCGGCATGATCGGGCCGCAGATGCGCCTGTTCTGCCCGCCGGAAGTGACGGTGCTGAACCTCCATGCCGCCTGAGATGCACCCCTCCAGCCTCGCCAGCCTCATCAGTGCCGCCGTCGCGCCCGTCGCCCTGATCACGGCATCGGCGATCCTGCTGTCGGGATTCAGCGGCAAGCACGCCAACATCGCCACGCAGATGCGCGCCCTGACCGCGGAGTACCGCAACTCGGAGACAACGGACGCGCGCCGCCAGAGCATCCGCCGGCAGTTGCGGCTGTTCCACCGCCGGGTCTCGGCGATATGGGCGGCGACCGTTTTCCTGTCGTTCGCCCTGCTGTCGTTTCTGGTGACGGTGCTGGCGCTGGTGTTCGTACAGCGGGAGACGCACATCTCCACCATCGGCGCGGCCAGCATCGTGGTCGGGCTGGTCTTCATCCTGTGCGCGGTCGTGCTGGAGCTGTACGAAACCGGCCTGGCGCGGCTGACGGTCGCGGGGGAACTCGTCGACGTATTCCCGGCGGAGGAGTAGTCCCCGAGTTCAGATCGTGTCCTTCCCGCCCATGTCCAGGCCGGTGCCCGCCGTATCGGTGTCGTCTCCGGGCACGAACGCGGCGCAGTGCGCCATGCCGTCCAAGGCGATGTGGATCGTGCCCGCCGCGCACTGCCCGTCCCGGTTGTACCGGCAGACACTGACGCTGCACCCCCCGACCACACTCTGCCCCGCCGTTCCCGCCGCATCGGTCGTTAGTTCCGTGCTGTCCGTCGCTGCCATTGCCCGTCCCTTTCTGTCCACGCCGAAGGATTTTACCAGAGCGCCGGGCCTGATAAAACCCGGCGAACTGGCGTTTGGACAGGCGAGCAGACGGGTAAATGGGGGGTAGACGAGGGCGAAAGGAAGCAGGATGGCGGAGCGGACGGGGCGGGAGTTGGCGGGCTTGGCGATCATGACTCTGGCGGGCGGGGAGCGCCTGGGGCGCGTTGATGACGTCGTGTTCCATACGGCCACGGGCCGGATCACGGGGTTCCTGGTGGATACGGGCGGGCTGCTTTCCAAGCCGCGCTTCCTCCCGGCGGGGCAGGCGCAGAGCCTGGGGGCGGATGCGCTGACCGTGCCGAGTGCCGACGCCCTGCAGGAGCGCAGCCCGGCCCAGGGCGACCCGGACGAGGTCAGCGGCAAGTCGCTGGACGGCCGGCCCGTGCTCAACGAGGCCGGCAGGGCGCTGGGCAAAGTGGCCGACATCCTGGTGGACGATCAGCAGATGCTGGTCTCCCTACAGCTGGCGACGGGGCTGCTGGACAATGTGCTGCACGGCAAGCCGCGCCTGCCCGTCCCGACAATCAAGGCCATCGGCAAGGACAGCATCGTGGTCCCGGACACGTATGACCCGAAGGCGAGCCAGTAGGCCGCTCGGCGCGCTGGCGGCCCTCGCCCTGCTGGCCGGGTGCCAGTCGGCGCAGACGACGGCGGCGCACAAGATTGCGGACGCCCTGCCTCGCAGCCTCGGCCCGGCTGCGCATTACGAGGTGCAGGTGGAGGGCGACACGTTCGGCCTGGCACGGGGGCGGGCGCGGCGCGTCCATATCATCGGCGAGCAGGTGCGGGTAATCCCAGACATGACCCTGGACATGCTCGACGTGGACGCGCACGATGTCTCGTTCGACATGGGGGCCAGACGTATTGAGGGGGCAGGGCAGGCCGTCTTCATCGGAACAATCGGCCAGCGTAACTTGTCCAACTATCTGACCCGACGCCCGAAATTCCTTCCCGGCGCGGCGGTGCAGTTGCAGGAGCGGGACGTGCTGGCGGAGGTGCCGATCATGGTGGCGGGCCTGCATACGACGGCGGTGGTCAGCGGGACGCTCGCCCCGGACCCGGCGCAGCGGAGCCGACTAGATTTCATAGCCGATGCGGCCAGCCTGGGCCGTCTGCCGATCCCGGCCCGGCTGGTCAACCTCGCCCTGGGCGAGATCAATCCGGTGTTCGACCTGTCCCGCGTCAGAGTCCCGATCGCACTGGCGCGGGCGGACGTGATAAACCACCAGATGGTGCTGCAAGGGACGGCCCATCTGGACAACCTGCGCCCATAGAAGAGGAGGTGAGGAAGAATGGGAAGTTTGCTTTACATCATCGGCGCGGTCCTGGTCGCGCTCTGGCTGATCGGATTGCTCATGCACATCGGTGGCGGGCTGATCCACATCATCCTGGTCATCGCCGTGATCGTGTTCTTGTTCCAGTTCTTTACGGGCCGACGGTCCATATAACGCGATAAACTTCGGCGGGGGCGGCAGAGATGCCGCCCCCGCTTTTTCATTCGCCAAACGCCCAGGCCCCGCCGCCTCGCCGGGAAACAGCGTAGGGGCACGGCGCGCCATGCCCCTACAACCCTGCTTTGGAGAACTTTACAAGACCTTGACCAGTACCTGATACGCCTTGCCGCCGAGGGCGGTCACGTCAGGGAATTCGTAGCGGTTGCCGTCGGTGTCGGTCATCATCAGGCGGTTGGGACCGAGCGGGAAGGTGCTGTCGCGCAGGTTGCGGACGACGAAGCGGCGCGCGCCCCGGTCGGTCTCCACCTCCCACGTCACCGTCCCCATCTCCTCCTTGACCGAGACGACGCGCTGAATCTGAGGCGTGAAGTAGCGCCGGGCCAGCTCCTGCTCGATGACGGCGCACGACTCCTCGTCCAACAGGCCGGGGTTCTCAATCAGGCCGATGTCCTTGTCCGCGCCGTCGCGTAGGCCGATGTAACGGTCGGGTTCGGAGAAGGGGAAGGCCCGGGCGATGCGGACCTCGCGCCAGGAGCGATCGTCGTTCAGCGTCAGGCGCACGCGGGCATCGCCGGGATGGACGCGGAACAGGCGCACGGCCCGCGGGTCAAGTACGCGGATGTCGAACGGATTTTCTTCCATAACGGTCGCCGGGGGGTCTTCAGACCACCTTCAGCTTGTTGACCTCCTGCTGCATGTCCACCAGTTTTCGGAAGACGCCTTCGGGATTGGCCAGCAGCTCTTCATGCGTGCCCAGCTCGACCAGCTTGCCGCGCTCCATCACCATCAGGCGGGAGGCGTTTCGCAGGGTGGACAGGCGGTGCGCGATGGCGAAGGTCGTCCGACCCTGAATCAGCCGCCCGATGGCCTCCTGGATCTGCTTCTCGGTCTCGGTGTCCACCGAGGCGGTGGCCTCATCCAGGATCAAAATGCGCGGGTCGTGCAGGATGGCACGGGCGATGGAGATGCGCTGGCGCTCCCCGCCGGACAGCCGCGCGCCGCGCTCGCCGACCCAGGTGTCATAGCCGTCGGGGAAGCGCATGATGAAGTCATGCGCGTTGGCGGCCTTGGCGGCGCGCATGACCTCAATGGGCGTGGCGTCCGGCTTGGCGTAGGCGATGTTGTCGGAGATGGTGCCGGGGAACAGGAACGGCTCCTGCAGCACGACCCCGACCTGACTGCGCAGATCGTGCATCTTGATGTGGCGGATGTCCACGCCGTCTACGAGAATCTGGCCGTCCTTGACGTCGTAGAAGCGCGACAGCAGGTTGATGATGGTGCTCTTGCCCGCGCCGGAGTGGCCGACCAGGCCGATCATCTCGCCCGGCTCGACGACGATGGAGACGTCGTCGAGGACGCTTTGGTTCTTATCATAGGAGAAGCGGACGTTCTTCAGCTCCACGCGGCCCTGAATGTGGGGCATGGACACGGCATCGGCCTCGTCCTGCACGTCCGGCTCGGCGTCAATGACCTCGAAGACGCGCTCGGCGGCGGCGGTGGAGCGCGAGAGCCAGTCGGCGATCTGGGTCATCTGCTGCAATGGCCCCATCAACATACCGATGTACGACAGGAACATGGTCAGCGTGCCCAACGTCATGCCGAGGTGCGGGTTGTTGCTGGTGTTGTGGAAGACCTCCAGGCCGCCGTAGTACCAGATGATGAACGTGCCCAGGGTCGTGACAAAGCCAAGCAGGGGGAAGTAGGTCTGCCACGCCTGCTGGACGCCGACGCCGGCCGCGAACAGCCCGTAGGACTTGTCCTGGAAGCGCTGCATCTCGCGGGACTCCTGCGCGAAGGCCTTGACAACCTTGACGCCGGAGAGGGCGGCGTTGATGGAGGCCGACAGGCTGGAGCGCAGGTGCCACATGCGGTGGAAGCGCTGGCGCATCGCCTTCCAGATGGCGCGCGTCGCCAGGATGGTGATGGGGATGGGAATCAGCACCAGGAGCGTCAGTCGCCAGTTGTCCACCAGCAGGATGACCATGATCCCGATGATGGTCAGCGTGTTGACGACGAAGAACGTGATGCCCTGCACCAGAAAGTCCTGCAGCTCGCCGACGTCCTGGGTGACGCGGGACATCAGCGAACCGACCTGGCGCTTCTCGTAATATCCCAGGGACAGGGCCTGCAGCCGATCGTACGCCTGGCCGCGGATGGTGTAGACCATGTGGTTGGACATCCAGGCCACGACGCGCCCCCGCCAGATGCCGATGCCGACGTTCAGCAGGTTGATTCCGATCAGGCTCAGCAAAATCAGGGCGATCCAAGAAACGTGCCGGTGCGGGATCAGCACATCGTCAATGAGATGCTGCTGGAACTTGGGCTGCACCAGACCCGTCGCCGTGCCGGACAGCATCAGCAGGATGACCAGGAGCGCCCGGAATTTGTACGGCAGCGCGTAGGACAGCAGGCGGGCCAGGACGGCCTTCTTGTCCACGCACTTGGCGCAGACGTTGGTGTCATCAGGCAGCGGGTCGCCGCACTTGGGGCAGACCTTTTTGTGCAGGTCCTGGCCCAGCGACTCCGGCGGCTCCTCCTCCTTGAGATACGACTCCAGCGCGCGCGCGGCGGCCCCGAAGGCGGGGGCCAGCGCGACGGTGTAGCGCAGGGCCTCGAGGGTGCGCCCGTCTTTGGTGATCAGGGAGAGCGCGCCGTTGCCGACCAGGGTGTCCGTCCGGGCCTCCTTGATCTGGGCCAGCGGCAGCTCCAGGTCCAGATGCGCATGCCCGCCGGTCAGGGTCAGCACGCGCAGGTGGGTCCGGTCCACGACCAGCCAGCGCTCGCCGAACGTGCCGTCGGGCGCGATATCTCCGGCGAGTGAGATGCGGGTTTCGGGCAGGGGCAGGTCGTGGGAGTCGGGGGCAAGAGAGCGCAGGGTGTCCTGCACGGAGTCGGGTGGCGTTTCTGTCAAGGGCATAATGACGTTCTTTCCAAAGCGCAAGCTTGATGCCGTAACAACGAGCGGACGCCTGCGGTTCCCGCCGCACCGAACATACCCATATCCCCAGCAAACCACGCAGGAGGAGGGAAGCCATCCCCTCACATCCATACCCAGACAGGTTGGCATGAATCTTGCGGGCAAGATTACCGGCTTTGGTCACACAGGAGAACGGCAGCATGACAGACAAAGATAGGGGGATCAACCGGCACGTGTTTCTGCGCCCTCTCTCCGGCGGCGCGGGCGCGATGGCTCGCCGCCGATGAAGGAAGCCAGCGGCGATGCAAGTTGGCATGATTTTTGCAAAGGGGGATGGTGGTGCAGGCGGAACGTTTGCCTGTGCCGAGAGGCCCCTCCCAGGGACGCCTGAGCTACGGATTGGCTCAGG
>JAFAZD010000066.1 GCA_019239955.1 Armatimonadota bacterium
TTGGCGAGCCGCTGGAGCGTGGGGTTCGTTGAGTTGGCACATCTCAAGAACACCGACTGCCGCATCTGCTACGATCCGCTATTTATGCAACAACGCCTCTGCTGGATATAATATACAACACAACCCGGCAAAAATATAATGACCTGCCTTGCTGATTTCCTGTAATATTCTGCTATGGCCTACTCCATCGAAACGCCGATGCCGCCGGTCGTCCACCTGCTCACGGGCCACTTCCACGAGACGCGGGGGTATGACACCTGGCGCGCGCGGGGCACGGACAGTTGGGTCCTGATCTACACGCAGGATGGCGGCGGGCGGTTCGGGTACGCGGGCGGCGAGTTCCAGACATGGGCGGGGGACATGGCGCTGATCCGCCCCGGCACGCGGCACGACTACGGCACCGCGCCGGCGGCAGGCGCCTGGGACCTGCTCTGGGCGCATTTCCATCCGCGCCCGCATTGGCACGAGTGGCTGGCCTGGCCGGAGGCTGCGCCCGGCCTGATGCGGATCACGCTGCGCGAGCCGCTGATCCGGCAGAAGATCGTGTCCCGATTTCTAGAAACACACCGGCTGGCGACGGGGGCCTTGAAGCAGCGGGAGGTGTTCGCCATGAACGCCCTGGAGGAAGTCCTGCTCTGGTGCGGGACGCAGAACCCGCGCTCGGAGCAGGCGCGGCTGGACGGGCGGGTGCAGGAATGCATGGACTTTCTGTGCCACAACCTGGCCGAAAAAGTGACGCTGGACGGCCTGGCCGGCATGGCCGGGCTGTCCGTCTCGCGGCTGGCGCACCTGTTCCGGGAGCAAGTCGGCATGACGCCCCAGCAGTTTCTGGAACAGCAGCGCCTGGATCGGGCGCGGCAATTGCTGGAGTTGAGCGGGCGCAGCATCGGGGACATCGCGGCGGACGTGGGCTTTGACAACCCGTTCTACTTCACCTTGCGCTTCAAGCGGCTGACGGGCCTCAGTCCGCGCGACTATCGGAAGCGGCTGGCGGGGGCAGAAGAACCCCCTCCGGCTCGCTTTGGCTCGCCACCTCCCCCGAAGCGGGAGAGGAAGGAGTAGCCAGTGGCTCAACTGGAAGAAATCCCCGGCGCGCTGGAGCGGCCCGGCGGATGCCGGATTGAGGTCATCGAGAGTGATGAGGGGGAATACACCGTTGTGATCCCGCCGCGCGGGCTGCCGCCGCTGCTCATCGCCGGGGCCGTCCTCCTCACCCTGAACCTGCTGGTGGTGCTGGTCACGGGGCTGATGCTGCTGCTGGCGCACCGGAGCGTGCTGTTCATGGCCCAGATCTCGCCGCACGACCTGCCGGTCTCCATGCACCCGCTGCGCGCCTGGCTGTTTTTGGTGCTGTTGGGCATTGAGGCGGTGGGCGGGTGGCTGCTGCTGCTGATCGTGCGTCCGAGCGTGACGCGGGAGCGGATCGTGATCGGGCGCGGCGAGGTGCGGCACACGCAGGAGACGCTCGGGCGGACGCGGCTTGCGGTGATCCCCCGGCAGAACGTGCAGGCGTTTCATCTCCGGCGCGACCCGCACGGGCTGGTTTCGGGCGTGCTGACTCTGCGGGCGCGGGGCGAGAGCGTGGTGGTGGCCGAGTTCGTGCCGGAGGCGGATCGGGAGTGGCTGGCGTCGGTCGGCAACGCGCTGCTGCGGCGGTAGGGGCCACCCATCGGGTCGCCCCTACCCGGTTTTCATGCCACGTGGGAAGAGGCTCTCGGGTTTGTCGGGCTTGACCAGGCGGGAGAGGGCCGTCAACTGGGACGGGCTGCCGATGGCGACCAGGGTGTCGCCGGGCAGCAGGGGCAGGGTATCGGGCGGGTTGGGCGTGAATTGGCGCGCCTGGCCCCCGCGGACGGCGACGATCAGGGCGCCGGTCAGGGACCTGAGGGCGGCCTCGCCGAAAGTCTGGTTGACAAAGCGGCTGTCGCGGGACACGGTGAACTCGTGCAGCACGAACTGCGTGTGGTCCATCTCGGTCATGGCGGTGATGAAGTCGGTGACGGCGGGGTTGAGGGCGGTGATGCCCATCCAACGGCCGCCCAGGACGTGCGGCGAGACCACCTTGCTGGCCCCGGCCCGGTATAGCTTGGCCTCATTCTGCAGGGTGTCCGCACGGGCGATGATGAGCAGGTCGGGGCGCAGCCCCCGCGCGGACAGCACGATGAAGGTGTTGACGGCATCCGTTGGGGTGACGGCGATCAGGGCGGCGGCGTGGGCGAGGTTGGCCTGCCGGAGAACATCGTCATCGGCGGCGTCGCCCTCGACGTGGGGGATGTCCTGCTCGCGCAACAGCTCCAGGCGCGCGGGGTCCTTCTCGATGACGACGAAGGGCACTTTGTTCTGGGTGTAGCCCTGCGCGATCTGCTGGCCGATGCGCCCGTAGCCGCAGACGATGTAGTGACGGCGCAGCGCGCCAATGATGCGGTCCATGCGTCTCCTCGCCAGATAGCGCAGCGTCTGCTCGCTGACAAACACCTCGATGACGGTGGTGAACACCCAAGCCGCCGTGCCGATGCCGCCGAGAATCAGGCCGATGGTGAAGATCTTCCCCGCCGCGTCCAGGGGCCGGACGGTCTCGTAGCCGACCGTACTCAGGGTGATGACGGTCATGTACAGGGCGTCGAGCGGGTCATAGTGCTCGATGACGATGTAGCCGACGGTGCCCAGGGCGACGAGGACAAAGCCGAGAAGCAGCGCCAGGCGCAGCCGCACGAAGGGGTTGCGGAAGATGTCGCGGGCACGCGGGTGGAGTTGCCAGCGGCGTTTCATGGCCTGTGACCGGCCCCCACCGCCCCCAATCCTGTGGGAGTCGATTTTACCC
>JAFAZD010000069.1 GCA_019239955.1 Armatimonadota bacterium
GACGAGACGGCTCGGCAGAGCCAGCGGGCAGATGCCCAGCGCACCGGACTGCACGCTCTGTGTCCACTGGCAGGCGGCGCAGCCGTCATCCGCCGGCGCGGGCGGCGTGGTCTGCCCCCAGGCGGCGCGCGGCGACGAGGACGCCGGGTTCTGCGGGGCGTCCGTGTGGTGCAGGACGCCGCCCGTACCCATCCACAGGCAGAGCAACGCGAGTAGCCACGCGGCAACGCGCGGCGGATGCCCGGACAGGTTGTGGCAGCGATGGCGCATTGAAGACAGCAGGGCGAAACGTTCGCTGGCTATTATACCACAGAACCCCTTGTTCCAGAGTCCTCCCGCAACGGGAGGGCCGGGTCATTTCTTCCCCGTCACCGCCGCCGCGATGGGACTCTTCGGCACGTCCGGCAGGATCGGCTCGCCGGCCTTGTGGAAGTGGCGGGACAGCACCTCATGCAGCCAGATGCAGGTCAGCAGCCAGGGGAAGCCCGCCGTCCAGCCCGCCAGAACGTCCGTCGGGTAATGCACCTGCACGTAGGGCCGTGACACGCCAATGGCGATCACCAGCAGCACCGTCACCGCCCGCACCGCCAGCCGTGCGGCATGGCCTTTGACCAGGTGCAGCGCGAAGTAGCCGAGCAGCCCGTAAACCACGATGGCGATCAGCGAGTGGCCGGAGGGGAACGAGTAACCCGTCTCGTGGAGCAGCGGCTGAAAGAACGTCGGGCGGGGCCGGCGGAACTCCATCTTGATGCCCTGGATGATGACGCCCGCCCCCAGGACGGCCAGCGGCAACGTCCACGCCGCGCCGCGCACCCGCTGCCAGAACAGCCCCAGCAGCGCGCCAATGACCGCCATGCTGACGATCACCGGCGGCGACCCCATCCAGGCCAGCCCCGTCGCCACCGTGGTGATCCAGGGGACACGATGGTGCCACAGCCAGAACAGCACCGCCCGGTCGAACCCCGTTGCTAGGTGGCTCTTGTCCTCCACCTGCTCCCAGACGAGCGCGAACACGCCGACGGACAGCAGCGAGAGCGCCAGCCCCAGGAGGATGTGCCCCGTGGCGATCCCTGCCGCCTGCGCGTTTGCTTCGGCCTGCCGGCTCGAAGTGCGCTTGGTTTCCATGCTGCCGTATACCCGTTTTCGCCCCCGCTTGACAAATCCCGGCACGAGGGCTACACTGGGACATGACGCGCCTGTGGACGAGTCTGTTGCTGCTGGCTCTGACCGCACCCCTGTGGGCGCAGGACGCCGCCGCGCCGGCCTTGCAAGTGACCGCCGACGAGCGTCAGTTCTTCCAGTTGGGTTTCACGCTCGGCAAGGCCGCCTTCGCCTACGCCGACCTGGAGAAGCGCGCAGGCCGGATCTCCACCGACCGCACTCATGGCACTCAACTGGAGCAGTTGGCGGCGCTGGCCCCCGCCGCCGCCCACGACCGGACGGACGCGCGTGACGGCTTCACGCGGGCGCTGGCCCTGATGCGGACGCTGGGAGCGCCCGAGGCGGCGCTCGCCCTCGTCCGCCGCGCCGTCGCCCGCCTCGCCAAGCCACCGATATTGAGCGGCGACGTCCAGCGCCTCGCCGCCTTCAGCCGCCGGGCCGCGCAGACCCTGGCCTCGCTGGACGAGTTCAATCAACTCTCCGCCGTCCCCGAATCTGCCGCGATCCATCGTTGGCTGGCCTCGCCGGACGCGCCGCCGGCGGGCCGGGTCTGGTACGCCGAAGGGCTGATCGCGGCGCTCGCCGAGACCGCCGACGCCCAGCAGATGCCGGAGCTGCTGCCGCCCGTCAAGGAGATCGCCACCGACCTGCGGGGCCTGCGCGACTGGCTGGCCCTGCGCCTGCCGGACTCCCCCACCCCGGATCAGGCCGCCCTGGAGGCCGCCCTGGACGACTTCCTGCGCCAGGCCTCCCGCACGGGCCGTCCCCAGACCACCCCGCCGACCATCGCGCAGTTGCAGTCCCTCGGCGACATCAGCCGCCGCCTGCAAGCGCAGATTCTGGGTGACGCCGCCC
>JAFAZD010000294.1 GCA_019239955.1 Armatimonadota bacterium
GGGCCGGGGCGGCTCAACGCCCGCCCCAGGCGCTGCTGGGCATGGGTGGTGGGGCCAGCCAGCAGGAGCAGGGCTGCCGGGGCGACAGGCGGCGGTGCTTGTGGGTGTCGCCGGTCCGACTGCTGGCCAGGCTCGGAGCACCAAGAAGCAACGGCCTTCGTGTCAGCCACTCGCCCGGAGAGTTCGCCGCCAGCCCGGCATTTTCATGCGCGGTGGAGAGCGCAACTCATGACGGCTGCTGGCGAATTGCCACAGCCGTGCGCTGGCCAGAAGCGCTAAACTCGGGCGCGAAGTAGTTTCGATTACTGCATAATTTGTGCCAAATCCCCGCAGAATTGCTTGCCTGTTGTAAAAACGGAGGCCCCGATCAATCCTCCAGAGCAGCGGTGTGCCGGAGAGAACAAGGAAACAGTTGATGCTTGTAGGGCAAGAAACAGAGCAATGAACGCGGCTCGGAGGAGGCCGGGCGGGGAGTACCCGGGACTGTCACTTCAACGTTGCCCATTGGGAGAGGACCTTGACCGGCTGAAGTGCGTAATTTGGAGCCTGGCACTTTCAAAAAGGGGACGGATACTGTCGACGAATTGGGGAGGGGCCGTTTCCACTTGCGACGAACTCTCCCGCATCCCTGCCCGACGCCGGAGACGCCCATGTGCCTGCACCCCCAACCGCCCCCCGCCGTCCCGGAACAGACCGCCCGCATCGCCCGCGCCGCCTTCCCCCGGGGCTGTCTGTGCCTGCGCCTGCGCGAGGAGCTGGGGACCCTCTTCACCGATGAGGACTTCGCCGACCTCTACCCACGCCGCGGCCAGCCCGCCTTCGCCCCCTGGCGCCTGGCCCTGGTCACGCTGATGCAGTTCCTGGAGGACCTGCCCGACTGCCAGGCCGCCCACGCCGTCCGCGCCCGACTCGACTGGAAGTACGCCCTGGGGCTGGAACTCGACGACCCCGGCTTCCACTTCTCCGTCCTCTCCGAGTTCCGCGCCCGCCTCAGCGCCAGCGACCAGGCGCAGGCCCTTCTCGACGGCCTGCTCTCGCGCCTGCGGGAGAAGGGGCTGCTCCAGGGGCGGGGACGCCAGCGCACCGACAGCACCCACGTGCTGGCGTCCGTGCGCGTGATGAGCCGCCTGGAGCTGGTGACCGAGACGCTGCGCGCGGCCCTGAACGCGCTGGCGGCGGTGTGCCCCGACTGGCTGCGCTCGGTCGCCCCGGCCGAGTGGTACACCCGCTACGGGTCGCGCGTGGAGGACACGCGCCTGCCCGCGGGCGAGCGGGCGCGGCAGCAGTTCGCCGAGACAGTCGGCGGCGATGGCTACCGGCTGCTGGAGGCGCTGCGGGACGAGGCGGCGGGCAAGGTCAGCCGCCGGAACAGCCGGCGTCCGGGCCGCAGACCCTGCCCGCCGTGGGGACGCTGCGCCAGGTCTGGGACCGGCACTTCGCCCGCTCCGAGGCCGGCGAGGTCCTCTGGCGGCCGCCCGCCGACCTGCCCCGCGCCGCCGGGGCCGTCGAGTCCCCCTACGATCCCGAGGCCCGCCACAGCAACAAGCGCGACATCAGCTGGACCGGCTACAAGGTCCACCTGACGGAGACCTGTGACCCCGATCTGCCCCGGCTCATCACCGACGTCCACACCACCGTCGCCACCACCCAGGACGTCAGCTGCACGGCGGCCATCCAGCGGAGCCTGGCGGACCGGGGCCTTCTGCCCGGGCGCCACCTGGTGGACACGGGCTACGTGGACGCCCAGTTGCTGGTGGACAGCCAGCGGCGCCACGGCGTCGAGCTGTTCGGCCCCACGCGTTACAACCCGAGCTGGCAGGCGCGGGAGGGCGGCTACGACCAGACCCAGTTCGCCGTGGACTGGGAGCAGGAGCGGGTGACGTGCCCGGAGGGGAAGACCTCCGCCTGGTGGGCGCGGGAGGCGCCCGCGGGCGGCCGGCTCGGCCCTCCTGCGCCTGACGAGCGGGCGCGCGTGAAGGTGCGGTTCAGCCAGAGTGATTGCGCCGGCTGCCCCAGCCGCTCCCTGTGCGTGCGCTCGGTGGCGGGGCGGCCGCGAGGGCGACAACTGGTGCTGCCGGCGCGGGAGGACTACGAGGCGCTGCAGCAGGCGCGGACGGTGCTGGGCAGCGAGGCGGGCCGGGCCGAGTACCGGCGCCTGGCGGGGATCGAGGGGACGCTGTCGCAGGGCGTGCGCCGGTGTGACCTGCGTCGCGCTCGCTACCGGGGCCTCTCCAAGAGCCACCTTCAGCACGTGGCAACGGCCGCCGGCCTGAACGCGTTGCGGGCGATCCGTTACCTGGACGGGGTGCCGCTGTCCCCGACCCGCCGTTCCCGGTTCGCCCGGCTGCGAGCCTGATTTCGCCGACAGTATCCGGAGGTTTTTGACGCCCTCCCCGTCTCTGACGGACCTGTTCCTGCCCATCCACTGAGCTCATGAATCAGCGCGCTTTTGACAGCTCCCGAGACTGCTCCCATCGCTGTCGCTGAGCAGCCCACCAAGTCGAGTGAAGATAGCATCTGGTCCAGGGCGTTATCGGGGGCGCCTCACGAAACGGATCATAAAGGGATCTGCCGCAATTTGGGTGAATGGTCTCCGTTCCCTCGTGTCGGGAGAGAGCCAATTTCGTTACGCCGCCAGTGGCAGGACGCGCCTCTTGAGCAGCTCGAACCCGGCCCGCCCGTAGCCCTGCCGCTTGATGAACTTCAGCCGGTTGACGTTCCCCTCCGTCGGCCCATTGCTCCACTCCAGCGTGAACGCCGCCCGCACCGCCTCCAGGTCCGCGCGGAGCCCCCGCACGAACGTCCCGAAGGCGTCCAGGCGCTGACGCTACACCGGCAGGAATCCGCGGGCGTCCCGCCGAACACGGCGGCGGGACGCCCGCTGTCTTGCGTCTCCCTTCCCACATACCTCCCCTCGAAGGACTGAAACCGCGAGACTATGGCAAAGATAGACGATCTCACACGGCAGGTTAGTGATGTGCGGCTGCGGCGCGAACTGGAAGCCGCGGTGGCGGAACTGACGCGATGAGGTGATCCGCCTGGGCGAAGCACTGGACCCGGCGGGCGCCCGGAGGCCGGAGACGATGCCCCGGCCGCCGTCGGTGCCGCTGCGCCTGCTGGACACGCCGGCCAGCCGCCGTTGGCTGGTGAAATCACCACAAATCCTGTCTTCAATCCCTGGTTCGCCGACGCCGAGATATACGTTCCCACGGGCGGGAAATGCCTCAAGCACATCCCCCGCCCGGAGCGTCAGCACAGGCCATAGCCGTGAGGATGGTCGGACTTCTGTTGCCCGGCGCCGACCAGACCGCGCTTGCCTAAGCAGCGATGGCAAAACCCTCGCGGGCGTTGTCGTTTGCATTTACATGCCGACCCGGTAACGGCGGTATCATGCCGGGCGAAAGCCTAACCCTTTGCCACGCCTCTTGATTCGATCCAGATGGGCGAGATGATGGCCCGCGGCAGCACGATGATCGGGATGCTGGTCGGCGTCGCCTGCCAGGCCATCGGGCGCGACGCCCTCTGGCCCCGCGTGGATCATCTCAGGGCGGCGCAGGCGCGGGCGGCTTCGCGGCGGCTGGAAGCGATCTCGGCACACTACGTCCCCTATGCCGACGTTGTGCAGGAGGAGGAATGGGCGGGTCAAGCCGGCCTGATGGAGATTTTCCACCACCCCAATTGGAAGGCAGACCCCTTGAGCGGCCTGGACAGCGCCGCGACTTACGGCCAGATGCTCTGCACGGCGTTCGCCGGAGGCAAGTTCCGGGACGCGAGCAGCAAGACCCGGAATGCATTGCTACGGACAGCGCTAGCGCTGCGGGCGTATCGGCTGGAACACGGAGCATACCCGGCCACTTTAGGCGCGCTGGTTTCTTCCGAATTATCCCATGTACCGGACGACCCCTTCGCCCTCTCCGGCCCATTCCATTACCGACGGCAAGGCAATGGCTACGTCCTCCACAGCGTCGGGCCGGACAGCAAGGACGACGGCGGCAGAGCCATCTTCGACGGCGGCAGAGCCATCTTCGACGGCGGCAGAGCCATCTTCGACGGCGGCAGAGCCATCTTCGACGCCACCAAGCCCACGCCGAAGCCAGGAGAGAGGGACCAACGACGCTGGGTGCAGGAAGACAGCACGGGAGACATCGTGGCCAGGGTGAACACTCAATAAGCAGCGGGCGTCCCAGCGGCTCTCAATGGCTGGCCGGGCCGGCGGCCCCGATGGCGACGAGCGCCTTCTGCGCGGCGTCCTGCACCCGGTCGGTGTCGTGGCCGAGCAGCGATCGCAGCGGCGCGACGGCGGCCCGGTCGCCCGTCGCTCCCAGCCCGTAGATCGCGTACAGGCGCACCATCTCGGAGGGATCGTGCAGCCGGCGCAGCAGAGGGGGGACGATGGGGTCCGACTTGCGGTCCTCTATCGATTCGGTTGCCATGATGCGCACCTTCTCGTCCGGGTCCTCGGTCGCCCGCACCAGGGCCGGGAAGGCGCGCGTGTCCCGGAGCTGGTTGATCAGCCACACGGCGTCCGCGCGAAACGCCGGGTCCGGGTCATCCAGCAGGCGCAGCGTCGGCACCGTGGCCCGTGGGTCGTGCCAGGGGAGCAGGGCCTCTGCCGCGCTCCACCGCGCCCGCCCCTGGCCATGGACCACCTCCGCCAACAGCAGGTCCGCCGCCCGCCGGTCCCGCACACTCCGGAGGGCCTCAATGGCGACCGCGCGGGCTGTCGGGTCGGCGCCGTGGGCGGTGTCCAGCAAGGCCCGTACGCCGGCCACCCCGCCGGACTCCGCCAGGGCCTGCCCGGCGGCCAGGCGGACTCGCCCGTCCGGGTCATGCAGGGCCGCCGCCAGCGGCGGGACCGCGCCGCCATCATGGCGGGCGACCTCGCCACGGGCCGCCGCCACCCGCACCTCCGGGTCAGGGTCGCGCAGCAGCCCGCGCACGTCGGCGTCCGTCTGCCGGGAGGCGCTGAAGGCCAGGCCCACGGCGGCGAAGCGGTGCGTCCGGGGGTCCGCCAGGGCGGTCCGCAGGGGCTTGACGGCGGGGGCGCCGATCTGCGCGAGGGCGAGAGCGGCGGCGGAGGCAGGGGAGACCGCCGGCGGCCCCCACACCACATCGGCGTCCTGAAGGTTCCTTGCCGCGCCCTCCGGAAAGGCCGCCATTCCGGGCGGGTCGGCGAGCAGGCTGATCAGGGCGGGGACGGCGCGCGCGGAGAGCAGCGCGCCCAGGGCGTGAGCGGCATTCTGCCGGACGTCGGGGAAGGTGTCCGCGAGGCCGTCCTGCAGCGCCGGCTCGGCGCGCGGGTCGTGCAGGCGCTCCAGGGCACACGGGGCGTAGGCGCGCACGGCGGAGACCGGCTCACGGCGCAGGCAGTCCACCAGGACCGGCTCGGCGCGGCGATCCCCGATCCGGCCCAGGATCTGCACGGCGAACCAGCGGCGGTTCGCCCGCTCACCATACGGGACATCGTCGGTCCGGACATCCTGGACCACCTGCATGAGAGCGGGCACCCCGGGCCTCCCGATCCGGACGAGTTCGACGGCGGCGCGATCGCCCCGCGATGGCACGGGGATGTCCGTGCCGTACAGGCCGCTGCCGGCGCCCAGGTCGGTGATGAGGCCCTGCAGGCGCTCCGGCGTCGCGGCCTCGGAGCCGACACGAACATCGGAGGGCCCTCGCAGTGCGTCCGGATACGGCCCGGCGATACGGCCCCGTCCCGGCCACACCTGTGCGACCACCGGCAGGGGAAGGAAGGTCAACGCGGCCGCCAAGATCAGGAAAACAACTCTCATGCCAAAGCTCCCGTGAAAGGCCCCGCACCAAACGGCGGGTTTTCTCCCTTTGACCGGGGAAGCGGCACGGCCTTCATTTCACGGGGGCGGGCCTGTGGGCCACTCCTGTCAGGATCAGATCCGTCCCACGCCTCCATGAAGCGCCGCCACCCCGCCGTGACGAACGCCTGATCCGGGCGGCTGAGCCGCGCCTCGGCGATCCGCGCCTCCGCGTCGGCCTGCTGCAAGCGCAGCTGCAGGGCCTGCCCCTGCAACTCCGCCGGCCGCTCCCGCACCGACTGCCAGTACCGCTCCCGGTCCGGCCCGTCCCCCTGCGCCAGCGCCACGGCCTCGGCGGGCGTCTCGTCGGCCTCCCGCTTGTAGAACTCGACCATGCGCCGGAAGCCGCCCGCCATCACCCGCGCCAGCACGCCCACCTCCCCGGCCTGGATGTACTGCGCCGGGTCGCGCTTCTCCTCCGGCTCCACTACCTGGACCTCACTCATTAGCCTTCTCCCTTTCTCAACCGTCTTGCCTCATGTCCCGCAGCATCTGGCGCATGGCCCGAAACACCCGCATGGTTTCCCGGCGGTTGGCACGCAGGAGGCTCTGGAACTGGCGCCACTGCCGGCAGGCTGCCCGCGCCGGCTCGATCTGCTCTGGGCGCAGGTAGGTCTTCACCAATCGCCCGCCCTCCCGCCGGATCAGATACCAGTACGGCCCGTGGGGCTCCCCGGACTGACACCGGCACCCTGGCTTGCCGCAGCGCACGTACTGAGCGATCACTGCGCCGGGGTGCATCGGTGTCCCATCGGGGCCGAGGGGAGCTTCCTCACAAAAAGATGTTCCGCGCTTCGCCCGGCGCGCACGCATCGAATCATTTCTCAAAATCCGTTACCTAAGATGCTCCTGGCGTTACCCTACCGGCGGCAACGTGCCTCCGGGGACGTTACCTGCTGATCCGGAAATATTGACCTGTCTCTCCCCGATGTTGACCTGCACTGCCGGCAGCCCGAGACGCCGCACTTGGACCAGTGCTTTGATCGCCGACACCAGACGCCGCTCCAGGCGCTCTAGCCGCCGCTGGTCGTGCTCCGAGTGCGCCAGGCTCAGGCCCTCCTTCAGCTTGTCGGCGTAGGACTTCTCGAAGTGGGCCAACTGCATCCGGCAGACCACGATCCGCTCCGCCAGCAGCGTCTCCAGCGGGGAGGGGGACGGGCCCGCGACCTCCCGCAGCTTCTGCCGGTACTCGTTCCCGACGATCTCCTGCGCCACCGACGAACTGCCCGCCGTCAGCGCCAGCGTTGCCCGCTTGGGGTTGCCTTGGTCGATCTGGAACTCGCCCGGGTGCTTGCGCAGGATGGCGATCGCCTGTGCCTCCGCCTTCGGGTCACCGTTGGCGGCCCGGCTGATGATCGCGTGCCGCTCCGCATATGTCTCCGGCACGGCGGCGGCCCGGATCGCCTGTTCCCGCCGGGCGGCCTCACTCCCGTCGCTGTCACTCCCGTTGTTGTTTGCCGCGCTGTCACGTGCTGCCATGTCCCTGCCTTCCCTCCTCTTGCGCCAGTGCCCCCGCGCGTGGCGGTGGTAGCCCGCCGCCGTCAGCGCCAGCCGCAGCAGGGCCTCCACCCGCCGTCAGCGCCAGCCGCAGCAGGGCCTCCACCCGCCGGCAGAAGTCCCGCACGGCGGCCTCCGCCGCCTCCCACCGCTCCCGCCCCCCCATCCTCGTCGCGCGCCCACTGCCGCCGGCCCGCCGCGTCCGGGCCGTGACGCACCGTCGCATGGGCGATGCCCGCCCCGGCCCCCCGCCCGTGGCCGCCCCGCTCGTCCGTGTACAGAGTGCCGACGACGTCCCCGACCTTCCCGGCGGCGGGGACGGTGCTGGTCACGACGCTGGTCACGACACCGAGGCAGGTGTCGGCGTCGGGGTGCTCGCGCACGAAGTAGCGCACCTCCCCGGTCGCCCGGCACGCCACCGAGAAGATCGGCGGGCGGTCAGTGGCGTAGGTGCTGTGCCCCCGCCGCCTGTTGGCCCGGTGCCGGGGCGGGGTCCTGCGAGTCCCTGTGGGGCCGCCCTTTTTTCCCAGGCGTTCTGGTAGAGCTCGTCCGCCTCGAGGGGCGGCTCCGCCAGGGCGTGCGTGGGGAGCGTCTCGTAGAGGCTCCCCTGCACCCGGTGGCGCGGGGTGTTCGCCTGCTTGCGGCGGATGTTCAGCTCCCGCGAGAGCCTTGCCGTCGGCTCGCCCCGGGCGACCCCGCGCAGCAGCGTGGCGGGGGCCTGGCGGGTCTTCTCGAAGGCCGTGCCGGTCAGGGCGGGATAGTAGCGGTCACAGCCCCTGCAGCGCAAGGAAGGGATGCGCCCCTGCGGGCGCGCCCGCCGCTCGGCCTGCCCACAGCGGGGGCAGCGCAGGCCGTCGGGGTGCAGGTGGGCCTCCAGCCATTGCAGGCAGGCCGGCTCGTCCCGCAGGCCGTCCAGGGGGAAGTCGATCATGCCCTCAGTTTACCGGCCACGCGCAATAATTTCACATGAGCCAATGTTTTTACCCTCTTGCCCCGGCCCGCCCGGTGTGGAGGGGGAGTGCGCTGGCCGCCTCGAAGGCGTGAGCCGAGGGTGCGCGCCCGTGGACCTCATTGCCGGCCCTGAGGCCACCGACGTGGGCCGTGCGCGTCGTGTCCCTGCCCGCTGTGTTCCGGGGGCAGACCGCCGGGAGCCGCCGGACATCGGGCCGCCATGAGACTTGCGACGAATCGAAGGAGCCGGCGGGAAGGCATCCGCGGCGGCGAGAGGCCGTCACCTCCCCGCCGCCGGCTTCTGGGCGGCCGGGAGCATCTGCTGGGCGGTCTTGCCCAGCTCGCGCTCCGTCTGCTCGCGCAGCCGCCGCGCCTCCTCCGGGCTCTGGACCACGTGCGGGGTCAGGAAGACCAGCAGCTCGGTCTTGGCGTTGTCCTTGCTGGTGGACCGGAACAGGTTGCCGATCAGCGGGAGGTCCCCCAGGAGGGGGACCTTGCTGCGCGTGCTCGTGGTCGTGTTGTTGAGGATGCCGCCCAGCACCACGGTCTCGCCGTCCGCCACGTTCACGGTCGTCTGGGCCTCGCGCTGGTTGACGATCGGCGCGTTGAAGGCCGTGTAGCCGACGAAGTCGTTGGCGGTCTGCGTGACGTCCATGATGACGTGGCCGTTGGACGTGACCCGGGGGGTGACCGTCAGGACGATGCCCACGTCCAGGAAGTTGTAGTTGTACAGCACCGTCCCCGTCGTCTCCACCGTCTGGTTGGTGACGTAGGGCAGGCTCTGGCTGATGTTGATCTGGGCCGTGGCGTTGTTGGTGGTGAAGATGCGCGGCGTGCTCAGCACGTTGAACCGCTTCTCCGTCTGCACCGCCTGAACGAAGACCTGGTACTGGGCCGCCGTCAGCGTGAAGCGGAAGCCCTGGGGCTGGGCGGTGTTCGCCTGGAGGCCGAACGACTGCGACAGGGAGGCGAGCCCGTGGATGCCGAAGGGGTCGTTGTGGTTCAGGCTGTACTCGATGCCGAGCTGCTCGGACTTGTCCAGGTTCGCCTCGACGACCAGGGTCTCGATCATCACCTGCTCGGGGACCTCGTCCATCTGCTTCAGGATGTCCTCGACGATCTGCCGGTCCTCCGGCGGCGCGACGACGATCAGGCTGTTCGTGTCGATGTTGGGGACGATCAGGACCTGGTTCATCAGGCTGCGGACGTTGACCACGCGCCCCTCGCTGTCCAGGCCGGTCGTCTGCCCGTTCTGGTTCTGGTTCTGCGAGCCGAACAGGCCGCTGTTCTGGAAGGCGGCGTTGTTGTTGCCCGGGTTCGGACCCGGATTATTGTTGTTGTTCAGCGTCGGCGGCTGGGCGTTGCCGACGGCGCTGGTCGTGGCCGCCCGGTTGGCCGCCGCCTGCGTCAGCCCGGTGTTGGTGAGCGAGCCGCCGACCGGCCCATTGGTGGTCCGATTCCCGAACGACTGGTTGAGCAGGTTGGCGACCACGTCCGCCCGCGCGTTCTGGAGCACGTACACGAATGTGGTGCTCTGGTACGTGGCCGGCCGGTCCAGCTCCTTGAGCACCTGGGCGACGTGGTCCAGGTTCTCCGGCGTGCTGGTGACGACCAGGGAGTTGGTGCGGGAGTCGGCCACGACCGTCCCGCCCTGGTTGTTGGACGGCGGCGCGCCCCCGAAGTAGAAGAACGGGTAGTTGTTGTTCCGGCTCTGCCCGGACGTGGTCGGCCCGCCGCGCCCCAGCGGGGCCGTGCCGCTGAGGATGTTCTGGATCACCGGCTGCAGCTCCGTGGCCCGGGCGAACTGGAGCACGAAGACCCGGGGCTGCTGGGGCTGGTCCTGGGACTTGTCGATCTGGGCGACGATCTGGGCGACCTCGGCCTGCTGGGCGGGGGGCGCGTTGACGATGATGGCGTTGCTGTAGTCCTCGGCGGAGGCCTTCACGGTGGGGCCTTTCGGCGCCTGGGGCTGCGGCTGGGGCTGCGGCTGGAAGGGGTTCGGCGGCGGCGGGGTGTTGCTGGCGAAGACCTCGTTGACGACCCGCGCGACCTCCGTGGCGTCGGCGTACTTCAGCACGTAGACCTTCAGGACCGGCTCCGCGCCCGGCGGCCCCGCCGGCGCTCCGGCCGCGCCCGGCCTGCCGGGTCTCCCCGGCGCCGTCCGCCCCGGCACGCCGGGCGCCATTCTGTTCGGCCCGCCCATCGCCATGACGGGCGGGCCGGGCGCTCCGGGCACCGACGGACCCGGCACGGACGGGCCGGGCGAGGGCGACGGGCCGGGCGTCGGCGTCCCTCCCGCCGCGCGGGCGCGAATGAGCAGGAAGTTTCCTTCCTTGTCGATCTCGTAGTTCTTCAGGCCCAGCACGGCGTTCAGCATCGCGAAGGCGTCGCCCAGCGTCTGCTTCTTGGGGCTTTGCAGGGTGATGCCGCCCGCCAGCGCCGGGTCCTTGATGATGGTGACGCCGCTCGCCTGGCTGAGCGCGTGGACCACGGCGTCCACGCTGGCGTTGCGGAAGTCCAGCCTGACCCGGACGTGGGGGTTGAGCGGGAACTGCTTCCAGGGCGGCGGGGCCGGGGGCGCGTGCTTGGGCTGGCCGCACGCGGCCGTCGCGGCCAGGGCCGTCACCAGCAGGATCGGGGGGATGCGGGACGCTTTCATGATAAGGCCTCAATGGGTCTGGGGCGGCGGGGCCGCCGTCGGCAGCGGGGGCAACGGCCCGACGATCGGCATCGGGCGCAGCGGGCCGACGACGCGCAGGGCGGGCGTCGGGGCGCCGCCGGCGGTGCGTGCGCCCGGCCCCTCGGCGGGGGGAGGCGCGAAGGCCAGGCGCGTCTGCTGCCCCAGCGCGTTCTGGAACCGCACGGCGTCGGACCCGATGGACACCACCCGCAGGCCGCGCCACCGGTCACCGGCCTTGAGCGAGACGCTATCCCCGGTGGCGCGGTTCTCGACCAGGGCGTTCAGGGTGTCGTTGACGGCGTAGATGCCGGTCAGCGTCCAGGCGTCGCGCGCCCCGCCCGGCCCTTCCCCGCGGCCAGCCGCGGCCTTCGGCGGGACCACCTTCGGCACGAACGGGTCCCGCTTGCCGGGGACGTAGCGGGCGAAGTGGGCGGTCAGGTCGGCCTCGGTGATCCCGTCAGCCTCCCCGGCGGCGCGGCGGACCGTGTGGCGGGGGACCGTGTGCCGGACGGGCGTGTCCGGCTGGGTGAGCAGGACCACGGCGTAGACGGCCACGGCGGCCACGAACGTGTAGACGACCGGGCGGCTGAGTTTAAGCACGGCCCGCCCCCTTCCGGACTGGCGGCTTGATCGGCTGCTTCTTGACCGGCTCCTTGGGCGGCGCGGGGGCGGCGGGCGGCATGAGCGCCGGGCCCGATGCCATGTACGCGGACAGGCCCAGCGTCGCCGTCACCACGTCGCTGGTCTCCTCCGACGAGGCGACCTCGACGGAGCGCAGGGCCAGCCGGCTCTGGGGGGCGTCCAGCGCCGCCATCACGGCCTGCACCCGGGGGTATGGGCCGGAGACCTGGACGCTGAACGGCAGTTCGGTGAGGCCGGCAAGCGCCTGGGGCCGCTGGGGGCGGAAGGCGCCCAGTTTGAGCGCATGGCGGCGGGTCTGCACGGTCAGCAGGGCCAGGACGCCGCTGCTGGCCGCGTTGGCGTCGCCCGGCCACAGGCGCGGCGCGACCGCCGCCTGCGCCTGCCGCGTCCGTTTCCGGACGTCGGCGGTCTCCCGCAGGACCTGGCGGCGCGCCCGCGTGTGGCCCCGATCCAGGGCGGCGGCGCTGGGCCGGGGCACCGCCAGCATGTAGATCAGGGTGGCGGTCAGGAGGGCGGCCGAGAGCAGGATCAGGGCGCTCGGCAGGGCGTCCTCGCGCCGGCGGAAGGGGATCATTCCGGAGATCATGGCGGGGTCGCCTCCGTGGGGGCGCGCGCGCCGCCGGTCGGGGCCCTCTCGGGCGCGGGCATCGGCAGGTTGCCCACGCACACGGCGCTGACGTTGAACTGGATCACCGGCGCCTTGCCGATCGCGCCGCTGTTGGCGAAGACCAGCCGGACGTCGCGGAAGCGCGGGCTGGCCCCGAGGGTGGCCATGAACCGGGCGACGTCGCCCGACGTCTTGGCCGTGCCCCGGACCAGGAGCGGCTTGCCGCGCTCGGCGGTCAGCCCGGTCAGCCAGGCGCCCGGCGGCAGGGCGGCGGCCACCACGGCGCAGACGTCGCTCAGCGGCTGGGCCGGCGTGAACGCGCGCGTGAGCGCGTCCTCGGCGGCCTGGGCCTCACCCAGCCGGGCGATCCCGTCGTCCAGGCGGGCCTGGTAGCGGAGGAACTGCCGGGTCCACGTCCCCTGGCTGCGCCGCACCGCCGCGCGTGCGTCCTGCCGGTCCGCCCAGACGAGGGCCGCCAGCAGGACCGCCGCCAGCAGCAGGAGGACGGCCAGCCGCAGCCGGTCGTCGGCCCGCCTGCGCTCCGCCCGCTCCCGCTCCTCGGCCAGCTCGAAGTGGAACGGGGGCGCCTCATGGAGCAGGCTCAGGGCCGTGTCGCCGCCGGCGACCGCCCGGGGCAGCGCGGCCGGGCCGACGGCGATCACGGGCGGGTCCCCGGCGCCGGCGGCGGCCAGCGTCCGCCGCGCCTCCCACTCCGGGTCGCTGTCGCCGGGGGCGACCCGGCTGAGGCGGAGGACGCCGTTCTGGACTACGTCGAGGGCCAGTCCGGACGGGCCGCGCTCGGCCACCAGCGCGTCCGCCGCCCCGGCGCGCGCCGCCACGGCCGGCGCGGCCAGCGCGACCGGCAGGATGCGCGCGGCGCTCAGGCCCGCCGCCTTGAGCGCCGCGCGAATCTCGCGCAGGTCGTCGGCGCGGATCGCCGCCACCAGCGTCAGCCAGCCGTCCTGGGCCTGGTCGTCCGTCTGGAAGAAGTCGAACGCGAGCTGGTCCGGGGGCACGGGGAACAGATTGCCCAGCTGGACGGCCAGGATGCGCCGCAGGTCCTCGCGGGTCGCCCGGGGCAGGCGCACGGCCTTGACGAAGACGCGGGGCCGGCCCACCCCGACCAGGGCCCGCCGGTGCCCGTTCAGGAGCGGCGTGAGGG
>JAFAZD010000327.1 GCA_019239955.1 Armatimonadota bacterium
CACGCCGTCTCGCAGAACCGGCTGCGCCGGCCCCGCGCCATCTGCAACGTGCTCTATGAGTTGAAGGAGCCGATGAGCTTCCACCGGGAAGACGGAGACTACTCGCCCGTGGAAGAGGCCATCCTGCGCGGGCTGGGGGTGGACCACTACGATTTCCAGCCCACCACGCCCCGGCTCCGCTCGCCGGACGGCGGCCCGCTCAACCCCAAGTCGCGCAAGTGAGCGGGGATGGCGACGTTTCCGTGATCGTCGGCGCGTCCAGCGGCGTCGGGCGCTCGCTCGCCCTGGCGCTGGCGCGGGAGGGCAGGCGCGTCGGCCTGGTCGGGCGCTCGGAGGAGCGTCTGAGTCGCGTGGCGCGGGAGGTGACGATGTTCGGCGGCGAGCCGCTCGTCGCCCTGTCCGATGTGCGCGACCCGGCCTCCATCCGCGCGGCGCTGGCGCAGATCACCCTGCGCGGGTGGCACGTTGAGACGGCATTTCTCTCTTCCGGCATCACCGAGGGGACGGACTTGCAGAACTTCTCGGCGGCGGCGCTGGACGCCATCCTCCAAACGAACGTGGTGGGGGTGGCGAACTGGCTGGAGGCCTTGCAGCCGCTGCTGCGGGCGCAGCCGGGCGGTGGGACGGTGGCCGTGCTGTCCAGCCTGTCGGCACGGCGGGCCGTCCCCGGCGGGAGCGCCAACTACTCGGCGTCCAAGGCCGCCGTGTCGCAGCTCTGCGACGGCCTGCGCGCGCCCTGGGCGCGTCAGGGCATCCGGCTGGTGACGGTGGAGTTCGGCTTCGTCCGCACGCCGATGACGGCGAGGATGGAACGGCTGCCGCTGCTGATGGAGCCGGAGGACGCCGCCGGGGCCATCCTGGACGGCCTGCGGCGCGGCCAACCCGTCATCCGCTTCCCGAGGCTGGCCGCCTTGACGATGAACGCGCTGCGCCTGCTGCCGGCGGGATGGCTGGATCGGCTGTACCGGGGGAGTGACCCCGGCGTTGAGACGCCGCATGGACCCGGTAATGAATTGCCGGGCTATTCGTCAGGGGCAGAAAGCCCCTCCGGGGCTGAAGAGTAGGGGCGAACCGCCGGGTGGCCCCTACAGTTCCCGTGCCGGTACAGTTCCGCAGGGACTTTCCTTCGCTGGAGAATAGCCCGGCATTTCCAATGCCGGGGGACCGGGAACAAGGCCCATGCTCTCTATTACCAGAATGGCCGCCACAATGACCCTGGCCGTGCTTTCCCTCACCGCCGCGCTGCCATCGTCCGCCGCGCCCATTGTCTCCTGGCAGAATCAGGCTGATGGGGTGACGTTCCACCTGACCGATGGTACGCTGAAGGTACAGGTCTGCACGCCGCGCGTCCTCCGGGTGCTGTACGGCCCGGCGGCCGCGTTGCCGCGCCACAAAAGCCTCAGCGTCATCCAGAACTTTCCGCCGACGGCATGGCATCTGGCCGCCGATTCGCGGGCCGTGACCCTGAACACGGGAACTGTGCAGGCGCAGGTCAATCGCCGGACGGGGGCGGTGCGGTTCCTGGACGCTGGGGGAAACTCCGTCTTGAGCGAGACACCCGGTGGGCGTGCCCTGACACCGGCGGTCCTGCCGGGCATGCCGCCGGAGCCGACGTACCGCTCGCAGCAGAGCTTCGTCATGGCGCCGGACGAGGATATCTACGGGCTGGGGCAGCACCAGGACCATCAGGGGGCGGCGGGGCCGTACCGCGAGATCAGCTATCGCGGCACCTCCGTCAAACTGGAGCAGGACTATATCGACAACCTGGCGATCCCGTTCCTGGTCTCCAGTCGCGGCTACGGCCTGCTCTGGGACAATCCGTCCTCGACGACTGTGGACGCCGGAGCGACCGCCGCCGAACCCATCCCCGCCGCTCAACTGGAGTCCGACGACGGCAAACCCGCCGGCCTGACGGCCCGGTACTATCAGGGGCAGGACCTGACCAGTCTGCAAGCCACGCGCACGGACCCCCAGGTGGACTTCAACTGGACGAGCGGCCCCGTCGCCGGGCTGGGGCAGGAGAACTTCAGTGTCCGCTGGACCGGCTTCGTGCGGGCGCAGGAGGGCGGCGACTACACGTTCGTCACCACCAGCGACGACGGCGTTCGGCTCTGGATCGACGGCAGGCCGGTCATTGACGACTGGAACGTCCACCCGGCGAAGGAGGACAGGGCGACGGTCCACTTTGCCGCGCACAGCCGCCACGCCCTCCGGATGGAGTACTTCCAGAACACGCGCGACGCCGTCGCCCGCCTCGCCTGGCGGCACGGGCCGCGCAAGAGCACCCTGTCCTGGACCTCCGAGGCCGCCGGGGGGGTGGATTACTACTTCTGTTACGGACCCACCCTGGACGGCGTCATCGCTGACTTTCGCGGCCTCACCGGGCAGGCCCCGATGCCGGGCCGGTGGGCGCTCGGCTTCTGGCAGTGCAAGGAGCGCTACCAGACGCAGCAGGAGTGGCTGGACATCGCCCAGGGCTACCGCTCGCGCCGTGAGCCGATTGACAATCTGGTCCAGGACTGGTACTACTGGGACCCCCACCCCTGGGGGTCGCACAAGTTCGACCCGAAACGCTACCCCGACCCAGCGGCTGCCATCGCCCAGTTACACGATCAGTATCATCTGCACTTCATGATCTCCGTCTGGGGCAAGTTCGACCCGGGCAGCCCGTCCAACCCCAACGCCAACTTCCAGGCCATGAACGCCCGCGGCTACCTGTACCCGCCGCTGGGGGAGAACGCCCGCTACTACGACGCCTTCAACCCCGACGCCCGCGCCCTCTACTGGGGCCTGATGCGGGACCAGTTGTTCTCCAAAGGCGTGGACGCCTGGTGGCTGGACGCCTCCGAGCCGGAAGTGAACATGGCGTCGTTCCGGGCGGTGCCCACGGCCCAGGGGCGCGCGGCCCGCGTCCTCAATGCCTGGCCTTTGATGCACACCACCGGCGTCTATCAGGGCCAGCGCGCCGCCGCCCCGAACAAGCGGGTCTTCATTCTCACCCGCTCCGCCTTCGCGGGGGAGCAGCGCAACGCGGCCGCGGTCTGGTCCAGCGACATCACGGGGACCTGGGACGTGTTCGCCCATCAAGTGACGGCCGGCCTGAACTTCTGCCTTTCGGGGATGCCCTACTGGACCACCGACATCGGCGGCTTCTTCGTGGGCTACCCCGGCGGCTCGCAGAACCCGGAATACAGAGAATTGTTCACCCGCTGGTTCCAGTGGGGCGCGTTCTGCCCGATCTTCCGCGTCCACGGCACCTCCACGCCCAAAGAACTCTGGCGCTTCGGCCCTCAGTACGAGCCGATCTTGGTGAAATATGACAACCTGCGCTACCGGCTGCTGCCGTATCTCTATTCGCAGGCGTGGCAGGTGACGAGCCAGGGCGGGACACTCATGCGCGCTCTGGTGATGGACTTCCCGCAGGACGTGGCCGCCCGCCGGTCGCGCGACGAATTTCTTTTCGGCCCGGCCCTCCTAGTCTGCCCCGTCACGCAGCAAGGGGCATCCTCCCGCCGCGTCCACCTGCCCGCCGGGACGCACTGGACGGACTTCTGGACCGGCCGGGGATACGTGGGCGGCCAGGACATCATGGCCCCCGCGCCCATTGACACCCTACCGCTCTACGTCCGCGCCGGCTCCATCGTGCCCATGGGGCCATTCCTACAGTATGCAGCAGAGAAACCCGCCGACCCGATTGAATTGCGTGTCTATAGGGGAGCGAACGGAGCCTTTACATTTTACGAGGATGAGGGCGACAGCTACCGCTACGAGAGGGGCGTCTACGCCACCATCCCGATCACCTGGAACGAAAGCGCGCACACGCTGACCATCGGCGCGCGGGCCGGGAAGTTTCCGGGGATGCTGACGCGGCGCACGTTCCGCATCGTCTGGGTACGACCGGGCCGGGGCGCGGGGCTGGAGCCGGCGACGCCGGATCAGGCGATCACTTACAACGGCCAGGCGGTCGTCATCAAAGCGCCGGGCCGATAAAAGATGCCAAGCAAGAAACCATTGCGGGCGCAGGCCCGTACAGAAACGCGAGGAGAACCATTCATGCCGACCAATCGCACACTCGCCGTCGCCGCGCTCGCCGCGACCCTGGCCGGGGCGTCCGCCGCCCGCGCCGATCTGACGGTGGTGCAGAGCACCACGATCAAGAACCCGCAGATCACCGCCATGATGCAGAGCATGTCCCCGCAGCAGCGCGCCATGATGGCGCGCTCCGGCGCGGGCGCGTTCATGGGCGGCGGCCCGCTGACCAGCACTCTCTACTCGCAGGGCAGCAAGACCCGCGTGGATGTCGGCCCGCAGAGCACCATCGTGGACGCGGCGGCGCACAAGCTCATCATGCTGAACCGCGCCACCCATACCTACCGATCGTCCCCCTATTCGCCCAACGCCATGGCGGGCCAAATGCAGGCCAGCGTGCGCGACACCGGCCAGACCAAGACCATCCTGCACCATCCGGCGCGCCATTACGTCCTGACCATGACCAGTGCCCGGATGCAGGGCGCGCGCATCAGCGGCGACATCTGGAGTGCCCAGGACCTGCCCCAGCCGCCGGCGGCGGCCCTCGCCGCCGGCGGTCCGGCCGCCGCGCTGCAGGGCCAGTTCCGCAAGATCAAGGGGCTGCCGCTGCTGGTAAACATGACCATTTCCGGCACCCCCGTCGGTGACACCAGCATCCACAGCGTCACCAAGTCCGTCTCGCGCGCGCCGCTGTCGGCGTCGCTGTTCACGGTGCCGGCGGGCTACAAGCGCGCGGCCGCCCGCCCGATGCCGGGGGCAATGCCGATGGGGCGGTAAGGCCCCGGCGGGCCGCCTACAGGTTCTTCGCCAGCCACTGCCTGATCTTCGGATAGGTCAACTCCGGCGGCGGGACGTGGCCGGCGTCGGGGAACCAGTCTATCTGGACGTGGGCGTTCGCCGGGCGGCGGGCAGCGTCGTAGAGCAGCCGGGCGGCGGCGGGAATGATGACCATGTCCCTGCCGCTGCATTCCATCAGCAGGGCGCGCGGGGCGATGTGGGGGGCGAAGGTCAGCGGGTCCTCCGGGGCGAGCACGGCGCGCACCAAGTCCCAGTTGGTTCCCCGCAGATCGCCCATCCGGCGACCGCCGATGAAGGCGTCGCGGTCGGCCAGCGATTGCAGGATCAGGCCCCAGTCGCCGCCGCCGGAGATCAGCACGGCGGCCTTGATGCGCGAGTCCACCCCCGCGCTGACCGTGCCGATCATCGCCCCCAGCGACACGCCCACCAGGCCGATGCGGCTCCTGTTGATGTCGGGGCGCGCGTCCAGATAGTCCAGCCCGCGCCGCACGTCCACGACTGTCTGTCGGATGCCGGCCGCCAGCGCGGCCACGTCCGGCCCGCCGGGGGCCTCGGCGCGCGGGCGCTCTCCCTGACCGTACTCATCAATCGCCAGCGTGGCGTAGCCGAGCCGCAGGGCGTACTGCGCGAAGTACGCCATGAGCTCCTTGTTGCCGCCCAGCCCGTGCAGGGCGATGAGGCATGGGGCGGGGTGCGCCTTGCTCGCCCCCGGCGGGATGAACAACAGGGCCGGCACGCGCAGGCTGTGGGTGCTGGCGTAGGAGAAGCGCATCAGGCGTCCGCCGCCGAACGGGGTGGTGCTCTGGACCTTGACCGCGAGCGGCTGGCGGGAGTCGTCACGGTACAGGGACAGGGCGCTCCGGTACGCGGCCTCCCGGTCCAGGGCGGGGGCCGGGGCGGCTAAGCACAGCAGAGCCGAGCAAAGGCCGAAAAAGATCGCCAGCGAATAAATTCGCCGCTTGATGGCCTGCGGCCGAATGTCCGCCTGAGCGGACAAGGACCTGTCTCCGCGCAGGCGGAGACTCGGCGCGAAGCGCCGCCCAGCGGTGAATTCATTCGCTGTCTTCAAGTTCGTCTCCTATCGCCTTTCCTTACAGCACCGCCCTCAAAATCGCTTGCAGCCGGTCGTAATCTTCGGTCAGCAGGGCGGCCAGCGTCTTGCCCGCGCGCAGCAGAAACTCCTGATCGTTGACCTGCGCGTCGCGCGCCCCGCGCAGGCAGGCGGCGACCAACTCGTCGGTCGGCACCCCGGCGAGCGCCCCGCCCGACGGCAGCAGCAGGGCACGCAGGAACGACAGGTCTGCGGTCAGCGCCCGCACTTCGTCCGCATCGCACAGGTAGACCCAGCTGTGGATGCGGGGCGGCTTGGGCGGCAGGTGGCGTCTTAACCCTTTGCCGTCGCCCGGCGCGTAGGCGACCAGCAGGCCGGAGAACTCGGTGCGGAGCAGTTCGAAGATCTGCGGCTGCTGGGCGCGCAGCTCGTCCTCGTCGGCGAAGCCCAGGGCGCTGGGGCGGCGGTTCGGCTCCAGCGACGCCGTGTTCGCCCCGTACACCAGGGCATACGTCGCCGCCGGCAGCGGCGTCCCCGCGCTCGCCGCGTCCCCCCCGCCGAGCGGCAGCGCGAACGGATCTTCCTCTTCATCCCCCCCCGCCCCCAATTGTGGAGGGGCCGGAGCAGGGGGCGCGGCTTGCGGCTTGCAGATTTTGACGAACGCGCCGAGCGGCGGCGGGTCGTAAAGTTTAGGCGTGATCTGTCGCGGCACCTCCAGGCACTGCGCCACAAATGCCGTCGTCCCCGCCTCAATGATCTCCCCGATGGGGCTGTCGGTGCTATGGGAATTCATGCCGTTATTTTAGCATATCCGTCGGCACAGGCTTCGGCGTCGGGCCGGGGTAGCGAAAAAACGCCTGAAGAGGAAATATGTACTCACCGGGCCTGCCGCCGTTGAATTTCCCGTCGGGGCCAACGCTGTAGACGACGAAGCCGTTGTCGCCCTCGCGCCGGTAGCCGAGCGGCTTGCCGGTGAACGGGTCCAGGAAGTCGCCGGGCAGGGCGGCGGGGAACGCGCCGGTGCGCCCCTTCTCGGCCAGCAACGCCGCGCCGGCCATCGTCACCTGCTCCTGGGCGTGAAGGCGATTGTCGTTCTCGTCCATCCGGCCAAAGACGGGCAGCAGGATTTGGTTCCACTGCGTCGTCGGGTTGAGCGTATGCACCGGGTTGGTCGGATCAGGAAAGGTGGCCTGGACGGACGCAAAGACAGCGCGGCGCGCGGGGCCGGGCGCATCCGCGGCGGACACCAGGCGGCGCATCTGGGACAGATACTCGGCCTCGACGGCGTCCAGAAGGTTGTTCACGAAGCGGCGCTCCTCCGGCGTGAAGGTCTTGATCTTGACCTGCGGCGGATTCCCGGACGGATCTGTCGCCGCCTGCGCCAGCGAGGCTAACTCGGCGGGCGACGCACTGCGCATCTTCTCGATCTGAGCCAGGGAGTAGGAGACTTCGCCGGTCAGCGCCCGTTTCAGTGACAGCACGGGCCGCGCCGCCGGGATGGTCTGCTGCACCTGCGCGTCCACGGCGGCGTTCGGTCCGGCCAGATACAGGATGTCCTTCATGCTCCCCAGCGTGATGGCTTCGATTGCGTTTCCGACCAGGTAGTTGATGAGCGTGGGACGGGAGGCGATCTGCTTGGCGATGCCGAAGCCGAGCGCCTGGTCGGCAACGGCGTCGGCGTAGCGCCCCTGCGTTGCCAGCAGGTAACTCTCTGTCTTCAACTCCCGCGCCGCCTCCCGCAATCCGGCGTAGTGCAGGAAATCCTCGTCGGGGAATGCGAGCGCCGGCTTTTCCGCAGCCTGACGCAGTATATCCATCGCCTCACGGTTCTCGTCGAAAACCTGCTGCACTCGCGCCAGTTGCTCCGGCGTGTAGGCGTAGCCGGCGCTGAGGGTCTCAGCGTAGTTCGGCAGACGCACGTGACCGCGCCGAAGAGCGTCCCACTTCTCCCACAGCAACGCAGCGTTCCGGTCCGGCGGCACGGGCGGCTGCGCCTGCCGTAAGTCGAGCGGGATGCCGGCGGCCTCCGTCGCGGCGCGCTGGCGGGCGAGGCCGGCGGGGCCGTCGGCGATCTCCTGGCGGATGGCGACGGCCTGCAGGTCGCGGGACTGGTTCAGGGCACGGATGTAGGCGGGCAGGTTGGTGAAGTCCGGCCTGGGCGGCGCGGCGGAGGCGGCAGCTGCCAGGAGGACCAGGCCGGCGGCCAGCGGCAGGAATGCGCGTTGGGATGACATCAGGTTGGTTCTCCTCTTGGTCTCAGGGAAAGAGACATGCGGGGGTCAAAAAAGTTGCACGGCGGCCAACATCTCCAAAACGGCGCAGGTGTCGGGGCAGCCCGCCACGACACCCGCCGCCAGGTCGGTGCGCAGGCGGCGCAGGTCGGTGGGGGTGTCAATGTCGTAGTAAGGCGGCAGCACCGCGACGCGCAGGCCCAGCGTCTCGGCCCGCGCGAGGGTCTGCGCCAGCACCTGGGATGTGCTCCAGGCGATGCCGTCAAAGAGGGCTGGCTGGGGGGCGCGCAGGCCGATCAGGTAGTAGCCGCCGTCGTCCGCCGGCCCCAGCACGACATCCGACTCGCGCAGGGCGTCCACCGCCTGTCGCAGACGAGCGGCGGGGAGGTGCGGGCTGTCCGTGCCGAGGATGAGGCACGGGGCGGGGACGCGGGCCATCCGCGCCCCCAGGTCTCCCTCGCCCTGCGGCGCCCAGGCGACGGGCGGCAGGTCGGCGAGGGGGCCGTGCAAACCCGCCGGATCGCCGGAATGGTAGAGGATCGGCCGGCTGGCTCCCCCAGAATTGGGGGCGTGGAGGGCGACCTTCCGCACCGTGTCGCGCACAAAGGCAACATGGAGTCGGGCAGCCTGCGCCGCCGTCAGCGGCGGGCAGAGGCGCGTCTTGACCCGGCCGGGGATAGGGGCCTTGGCGAACACGGCGAGTGTGAAATCGGGGGACACCGGGGATAGTATACGGGCCGCGCCCGAATCCTGTCAAGTTGACAGCCCCGCGCCGTGTGTGCTAGAATAACCCCCGGAGAGCCGCCCGTGATCCCGCTGCGAGACGACCAGCCCACCAGCACATTCCCCATCGTCACCGTCCTGCTGATCGCCACCAACGTGCTGGTCTTCCTGGCGCAGCAGGCCGCCCCGGCCATCAATGATGTGTTCTCGATGGTGCCGTACCGGGTGACGCATCCCCAGGACCTGATGCCCTACATCGCCCAGGTGACGCCGATGGGCGTCGTCGGACACCATGTCCCGCCCGGAGTCCACAACATCGTGCTGGGGCCCAACGAGATCTTCGTGGGGCCCGGATGGGCCCCGGCGTGGCAGACGATCTTCACGTCCATGTTCATGCACGGCAGCCTGCTGCACATCGGCGGCAACATGCTGTACTTGTGGATATTCGGCAACAACATCGAGGACGCGCTAGGCAAAGTGCGCTTCCTCCTCTTTTACCTGGTGTGCGGCGTCGCGGCCGCGCTGGCGCAGATCGTCAGCGACCCCTCCTCCCTGATCCCGACCCTGGGCGCGTCCGGCGCGATCGCGGGCGTTCTGGCGGCCTATTGGGTGCTGTACCCCGACGCGCGCGTGCTGACCATCGTGCCTGTCTTCATCTACTTCCTGGCGCAGATTCGCGCCTACTGGGTGCTGGGGTTCTGGATCGTGCTGCAGGTCTTCCAGGGACTGAGCGGCCTCGGGATGCAGCGCGGCGGCGGCGTGGCCTACTTCGCCCACATCGGCGGCTTCGTCGCCGGCCTGCTCATCATTCATCTGCTGGGCGGACAGCGGCTGGTCGCGCGCCAGCGGCGGCGTGTCCTGTACTACCCGCCCCCCGGCGGTTACTATTGATTCCCCACGAGACTCACCTCTTGTCCAAAAATAACTTCCCGATTCTCTGGCTCCTGATTCTCTTCGGCCTCGCCGCCGGGTTGATCTCATTTACGCACCGCTACGGCGCGGAGGCGCGCAACCGGCGCGTCGAGCTGGTCATTGACTACGCCGACGCGCAGCTGCTGGCGAACACGACTCCGCAACGGGCGATGGACGAGACGCTGAGGCAGCTGCGGCAGGCGGGCATCACCACCGTGGCCGTCACGGAAGACACGCTCGGCACACTGCTCAGCAATGGCGTCCTGCTGCCCCCCAGGCGTGACGGCAACACGACCATTCTGACCTTCGCGCCCGGATTCCCCGGCCAGCTGCCGCGCGTACTCAAGAACCTCCAGGAGAAGACACGGCTTGCCGTGACCCAGGAAGGTCAGAATACACTGCGCGTCAACGCCCCCTGGCCGCAGTTCAACAGCACCCCCATCGGCCTGGACGACGAGGCCGTCAAGGCCGTCCAGCGCAACCACCTGCTGGTGGCCCCGCGCCTGCTCAACTTCACCGGGGTGACGCGGGACAATATCGCCTGGGAACTGGCGCAGACAAAGGCGCAGTGCGAGACCGCACAGGGCATCGGCCCCCTGATCTTCTCCGGCGCGGCGGTGCTGGGCAACCGCGCCCTCATCCCCGTGACCGCCGATGAGATGGCGCGCGACGGCCTGACCTACGGCAGCGTGGAGTTCGCCAAGACCTTCGGCGACGACGACCTCTCGCGCCGGGCCGCCGCCCAGACCGTGCGCGTGCACAGCATCGGCAACGACGAGATGGGCGCGATGGACGAGCCGACCGCCATCGAGCGCTTTGTGCGGGCCGCCCGCGAGCGCAACATCCGCGTCTGCTACGTCCGCCTGTTCACCAACGGCCTGCGGGACAACGGGGATGTCATCCAGGCCAACACGGCCTTCGTCGGGAAGATCCGCGACGGCTTGGAGGAGGCGCGGGTCGCCTTCGCCCCGCCGCTGACGCTGGGCCAGGCGCACCCGTACGATAAGGACCCCAAGCCTGGCTTGGCTCTGCGCGTCCTGATGGCCTGGGGCGTGATGGCCGGCCTGGCGCTGCTGGGGCGCGTCTTCACGGGCCTGGACGGCAAGGCATTCGGGGGCGCGTTGCTGATCGCGCTGCTGCTGGGCGCGGCGCTGGCGATCCCCGGCACGGGGGCGAAGGGGCGGGAGATTCTGGCCCTGATTGCCGCCTGCGTCTTCCCCACCCTGGGCCTGTGCTGCTTCACCCTGCCCGCCGCCTCGCCGAACGTCTCCCTGCCGCTGAAAACGATCCTGGGCCGCGCCTTCGGCGGCTACGCCCGCATGAGCCTGGCGACGCTGGCCGGCATCGTGCTGGTCGTCGGCCTGCTGTCGGGCCGCCTGTTCCTGATCAAAGTGGACGAGTTCTTCGGCGTCAAGCTGGTCCTGGTGACGCCGGTGGTGCTGGTCGCGGCCTACTACGCACTGGGGCTGGCGACGCTGGGGTCGAACGCCGGGTGGGGGGCGCGGCGGGATCGCGTCCTGGAGACGGTACGAAGCGTCGCCTCGCAGCCCCTGCTCGTCGGGCAGATCGTGATCGGGCTGGTCGCCCTGGTCGCCCTGGCCCTGTTCGTCGCGCGCAGCGGCAACGACCCCGGCGTGGGCGTCTCGGCGACCGAGTTGAAGACCCGCGCCCTGCTGGACAAGTACCTGTTCGTCCGCCCGCGCACCAAAGAATTCCTGCTGGGCCACCCCGCCCTGTTCTTCGCCCTCGCCGCCGCCTGTGGCGGACGGTTCCCGCGCGCCATCCTGCCGCTGCTGGTGATCGGGGCCGTCGGGCAGTCGTCTCTGATGGACACCTTCTGCCACCTGCACACGCCGCTGTTCATCTCGCTGCTGCGCGGACTGATCGGCTGGGTCTTGGGCGCGCTCATTGGGGCCGCCGTCTTTGCACTAGCGTTGCGGGTCTCCCCCCCAGCCCCTAGTTCTGGGGCAGCCAGAGAAGAGTGGCCCCCGTCGCCTGTCCTCTCCGGTCCCGTCAGGAACGCCAGCGAATGAATTCGCCACATATGGTGCTTCGCGCCGAGTGTCCGCGCAGGCGGACACCCAATCATGTCCTTACCCTCGGACACTCAGCCGCAGGCTACCTAGCGGCGAATTCATTCGCTGGCTCCGCCAGGGGGCATCTTTGCACACCCTGACTCTCTCCGGCTACTACGGCTACGGCAATGCCGGGGATGAGGCAGTGCTGGCAGGCCTCGTGACCGCCCTGCGCGCCCGCCGGGCCGAGGCGGACCAGGAGATCGTCGTCCTGTCGGGCCGCCCCGCCGAGACCGAGGCCATGCACGGCATCCGCGCCGCCCATCGCTACAGAATCCCGGCGCTCTTGCGCGCCCTGTCGCGCACAGACGCCCTGCTCTCCGGCGGCGGGAGCCTGCTGCAGGACGTGACCTCGGCACACAGCGTCTTTTACTATCTGGGCGTGGTGCGCCTGGCGCAGATGCTGGGCAAGAAGACCATGTTCATCGCCCAGGGTGTCGGCCCGTTAAGTCGCCCCCGGACGCGCCGGCTCGTCGCCTCGGTCGCCAACAGATTAAATGCCGTCACCATCCGCGACGAAGGCTCGGCGGCCCTGCTGCGCGAGATCGGCGTCACCCATCCACCCATTGAGGTGACTGCCGACCCCGCCCTGCTGCTGGCCCCGGAGCGGCAGATCACCTTCAGGGATACGCCCCACATTTTTGTGGCCGTCGCCCTGCGCCCCTGGGCCGGACAGGACGCGGCGCTGGCGGAGGCGGTCGCCCGCGCCTGCCGCGCGGCCCTGCCCGACGTCCGCCTCATCACGGTGCCGATGCAGCCGCCGGTGGACGAGCCGCTGGGGGAACGTTTTTCCCGCCTCTGGCGTCAAGAAGGAGGAGAGCCGGTCGCGCGCCTGGGGCTCACGGATCCCGACGTGCCGGCCACATCACTGTCGCCGCTCGTGGACGCCCTGGCGGGCTGCCAATTGGTGATCGGGATGCGCCTGCACGCCCTGATCCTGGCCGCCGCCTGCGGCGTGCCCGCCGTCGCGCTGTCCTACGACCCGAAGGTGGCAGCGTTCATGGCGCAGAGCGGCCAGAGCGACGCCGTTTACGACCTGAAGGACGCCGACCCGGATGCCCTGGCCGTGCTGCTGCGGCGCGTCTGGGACGCGCGCGCCGCGCGCGCCGCCGCGCTGCGGGAGCGCCTGCCGTCCCTGCGCGCCGCCGCCCAGCGAAATGCCGACGTTGCTTTGGAGTTACTATCTTGAAGTTACCTCCGGCGCTTCGCGCCTCCCTCCCCGAAGCGAGAGGGCCTGAGTGGTTGCCCGGCAAGCCGGGGGGACACCCAGTCTCAGAAAGTCGAAATCACACCCATGTCACACGCACGAACCCTTTTCCTGTTGCTGCTCCTGATCGGCCCGGCGGCGCTGCTGGCCGGCTGCGGCGGAGGCGGCGGCGGTTCCAATAACCCCGGCGGCGGAGGAGGAGGAGGCGGCGGCAGCCAGACCGGCTCGGTCGTCGGCAAGGTCGTGGACCTGACCGGAGCGCCGGTGCCCTCGGGGGTGATCCTGGTGGATGCCGCCAACCAGTCCCCCCCCCCCTGTGTGACAAACGGGCCCACGCCATGCCTCGTCGGCGGCGCCTCGTTCGGCCAGGGCGGCTACCAACTGGAAGGCGTCCCGGCGGGGTCGGACAACGGCTTCCACATCATCACCGCTCAGGCCGCCAATGGCAACACGGGCAGCACCCAGGTCTTCATCTTCAGCAACGGGTATTCGGCGGCCAACGCCAACATCGCGGTCTCGCCGCCGGGCCAGCAGGCGACCGTGTCGGGAACAGTGGTGAATAGCAGCGGGCAGCCGCTCCCCGGCGCGGAGGTGTTCCTGCGGTTCCCCGTCGCGGCGTCCCAGAACAACCCAACCGGCTACGCCTCACTGGTCGCCTACACGCGCACGAACGGCACTTACGATATCGACAACGTGCCCACGCAGAACGCCGATGGCTCGCCGCGCACCTACACTGCCACCGCCGCTTACCAGATTCCCAGCCCGCAACCGAGCGACCCCGTCTTTGACAATGCCGCCCAGACGAACCTGACGTTCACCGCCGGGCAGACCGCCACGCTCCCGACCTTCACCGTGCCCGTCCACAGCGGCGCGTACAGCGCGCTCACGCCGACGCTGAATCTCGTGCAGGCGTTCACCCAGCCAAACGTCCCGGCCGATCTCAGCGCACATGCGCTTCCGGCGGCCGCCGCGGCCTCCACGGCCACTACGTCCTCCACGGCCGCCGCCATTTACGAGGGGATTCGCCGCCACCTCTCGCCGGCCTACGCCGGCCTGCGCGCCGCCGGCCACGCGGCCGCCCAGGTGCGCCTCCTCGCGGCCCGGCCGCATGCCAGCGCCACCGATTACCTGGTGGAAATGGACCTGTTCTTCTCGCTGCCCGGCGACACGGCGACGCAGCCCAGCCCCCAGCGCAGTCAGGTCTACGGCTTCGAGATCTACAACAACGCCTTGCAGGGCATCCTCGCCCCCTATGCCTTCCTACAGGACCCGCTGGCGAATTTCTATGACGATCCGGCGCTGGGGAACAGCCAGGTCTACGCCGCCGACACGGCCTATCAGTTCCAGGTGGCAAGCGAGGCTGCGACCAACGCCAACGGCGGCGGCCTCCAGACCCTGGGCCAGCCGTCCAACACTGTGCAGGCTGCCCCGCTGTCGTTCGTGAACCTGCTCCACCCACTCGACCCCGTCGACAATAACGATGTGGCGGATCGGCTGTCGAATCCGCCGACCCTCCAATGGAGCACGGTTAAGCCCAACACCAGCACGCCGGACACCCGCGTGGCGAGCTACTCCGTGTTCCTCTACAGCGCCTTTCCCGGCGTCAACACGGGCGCGACCGAGTCGCTCTCCGGCGTCAACCCGAACTACATCGCTACCTACACCGTCGCCGCGAGCCAGAGCAGTCCGCAGACGTTCACGCTGCCGGCGGGCGTCGTGCAGTCGGGACATGAGTACTGGGTCGTGGTGGCGGCGACGGCGACGGACAACACGGCGCAGAGCCAGGCGATTAGCGTCAGCCAGATCACGCCGTTCTTCGTGCAGTAGGAGCCATCACGGGCCGGGAGAATTGCCGGGTGAGGAAAACCGGGAGAATTGCCATAATCATGGTCGGAGGCGGCACGCGAAAGGAGCGAGTTCATGGCAGCACTGTCTGTCGCCCCGAATGCCGTCGTCACGCCCTCTCACGCCGAAGAGCAGAAGGTCGTTAAGCTCACCAAGCGCGAGATCGAGGTGTTGACGCACGTGATTCAGGGTAAGTCAAGCAAGGAAGTGGCCGACGCACTGTTCGTGAGCAAGCGCACGGTGGATTTCCACCTGGCCAACGTTTACGACAAGCTGCACGTCAGCAACCGAGTGCAGGCGTTTCGCCGCGCCACCCGGCTGGGACTGATCCCCTACGAGGCCCAGTTCGCCGATTAGGGCAAGGCTTCGCAGGTCGCACGCCGCAGGCAAGATGACGGGCGGGAGACATTCGTCTCCCGCCCGTCGTCTCGTATCAGAGACCCATCCCGGAAACCGATAGGAAAGGAAACCTACCGCCACTCATCCTCTCCCGTTTCGGGGGAGGTGGCGAGCCTCACCCCAATAAAGCCTCGGCGAGCCGGAGGGGGTTCCTCACCCGCAGGGAGTGCGAAAACGAACCCGCTGTGCTATAATACGGCGGTGAGCGAGGAACGCGGCGGGACCATTGAGGCCGCCGGACTGACCAAAATCTACGGGCGGGGCGCGGGCGGGTTCCGGGCCGTGGACGCCCTGACCCTGAGTGTCGCGCTCGGCGAGCTGTTCGGCTTCCTCGGCCCCAACGGGGCGGGCAAGACCACCACCATCAAGATGCTGGTCGGCCTGCTCCGGCCCAGCGCTGGCACGGCGCGCATCGCCGGCTTCGACCTGCAGGCGCAGGCGGCCCAGGCCAAGCAGCGGACCGGCTACGTGCCGGACAACCCGTTCCTCTACGACAAGCTGACCGGGCGCGAATTTTTGGACTTCGTCGCCGACCTCTACGCGCTGCCCGTCGGCCAGGCGCGGCGGGAGCGGGCGGAGGGCCTGCTGCGCCTGCTGGACATGGAGACGCGGGGGGATCAGCTGGTCGGCGGCTACTCGCGCGGGATGCGCCAGAAGCTGGCGCTGGCCGCCGCCCTGCTGCACGAGCCGCAGGCGCTGTTTTTGGACGAGCCGACCGTCGGCCTGGACCCCGGCAGCGTACGGCGCCTGAAGGACATCCTGCGCGCCCAGTGCCGCGAGCGCGGGGCCGCCGTGTTCCTCTCCACGCACACGCTGGAGGTCGCGTCGGAGATCTGCGACCGCGTCGGCATCTTCCACCGGGGCCGATTGATCGCGCAGGGGTCGCCCGCCGCCCTCAGCGCCCGCGCCCCGTCGGGCCGTCTGGAGGACGTGTTCCTGACACTGACCGCCGACTCTCCGGCGCTGGAGACATCCGCCGCATGAAAACCGTTGCCGTTCGTGTCCGGCTCCTGCTCGCCCTCTCCGCCCTCGGCCTGATGGCAATGACGGGCTGCGCCTCGCAGATACGGAACGACAAGGTGCAGGCCAATCTCACCGAAGCCCTGCGCGTGGCCCAGAACGGCGACACCGCGCGGGCGCGCTACTGGGCCGACCAGGCCATCGCCGTGGACCCGAACGCCCTCAGCACCTACGTCGCCACGACCGATCAGCAGGACGGGCTGACCGTGGCGAGCGTTTTTTACGCCGCCGGCGATCTGCCGACCCTGCGCGACTACTTGAAGCAGGCCGTCGCCAAATTCCCCAACGATTACCATGCGCCGGCGCTTCTGAGCCAGATTTACGGGCAGCTCGGCGACACGAAGGATCAGCAGGCGACCGCGACCGCGCTGGCCGCCCTGCTGGAAAAGAAGATCGTCACCCCGGGCGCCGCCCACGACAAGGAGATGACCCTGGCGCTGGCGCAGGCCTACTGCGACGCCGGCAACCTGGCCAAAGGGGCGGCGGACTATCAGGCCGTCATCCACGCCAGCCCCTCCGACCCCGACGCCTACAACGGCCTCGCCTACGCCTGGGCGGTCGCTGACAGCAAGCCCGATCTGCCCCAGGCGCGCGCCTACGCCCAGCGGGCGATGATGCTCGCGCCGAAGGCAGGCTGGCCGCCGGAACAGCTCCAGGAAAAGATGAGCGGGTACCAGGACACCCTCGGCTGGGTGCAGTACCGGCAGGGGGACTATCAGGACGCCCTGGACAACCTCCAGGCCGCCGTCAACGCGGACCCGCGCGAGGCCGAGGAGCGCTACCACCTGGGCATGGTCTACGAGGCGCTGAATCAGCCCGACGCCGCCCGCGCCGAGTTCACCCACGCCGCCCTGCTCTCCCAGGGCTACCAGGCCCCCCGGATCGAACTCGCCCGCCTCAAAGCGCCCGCCCCGGCCAAGCCCGCGCCGACCGAGACCGCCCAACGCTGAGCGGTCTCATCCCACCGAGGAAACCTCCATGACGCTGACCATTCCTGATGACATCGCCCAAAGCGCCGAGCAGATCGCCAGAACGGCCGGCGTGTCCCCGGAGCAGCTCCTGCTGCAAGCGCTCCAGGCGCACTTCCCGCCGATCTCGCCGGAGTTGCAGTGGGAGTTCGACGCCTGGGAGCGCGCCTCCGATGAGGACATGGCACGCCTTGACTCAGAGGAAGGGCTGGGCTGGTGAAGCGGGGCGAGGTCTGGCAGGTATCGTTGCCGGCCGTTGCGGGCCGGGAGCAGGGCGGCCAGCGCCCATGCGTCGTGATCCAGGACACGGCTTACGGGCAACGATCCCCGCTTGTCCTGATCATCCCATTGAGTTCGCAGATCGGTGCGCTCCGCTTCCCGGCGACGGTTCAAATCGCGCCCTCTGCCGAAAATGGCCTCAGCCTCCCCTCGGTCGCCCTGGTATTTCAGACACGGGCCGCCGACCGATCACGCTTCGTCCAGAGATTGGGAGCATTGTCAGCAGCTGATCTGGCTGCGGTTCTCGCAGAGTTGAACAAGCTGACGGGGCAGTAACTGCACAGAAAGCCGATGACGTTTTCCTCAGCCCCTGACGTCTGCGGGGCTGTCGGCTGACCCGCTCACGGCAGGCGGAGTTCTTCGGGGTGGTCGCGCAGATAGTTCAGCAGCAGGCGACGCTTCTCCTTGCCGCGCGCCCCCGCCGTTCCCTCGTCCTCCCGGCCGGGCAGCGCCGCCGGGGCCACCGCCTCCACGCGCTGATAGACCCTCTGCCACCAACTCTTCACCGTCGGGAGCGCCGCGCTGAGGGCATCGGCAATCACTTCATCCGTGTCCCCGTTCAGCGCCCGGCGCAGCATCTCCTTCTCCTGCGCCCGCAGGCCCAGCCGGGGCGGGGTGTGGACGAAGACGTGGCTGACCAGGCTCCCCTCGCCCTCGATGGCATCCTCGCGCGTGACGCCCACCAGGAAAGGCCGGGTCTCGGGGCACGGCAGTTTGTCCCTGTAATGGGCCGCGTAGTCGCAGCGCAGATGGAAGCCCGCCGCCCGGATCCGCCGGAGCGCCCACTCCCCGGTCGCCTCCGCGACGATCTCCTTGATGTTGTAGCCCCGCAGCCGATTCAGGAACGCCCGATGCATGCGCTCGTCAACGGGGCGAACGGCACGGCACACCCCAACATCAACCAGTACAATTATAACGACCAGTGGGTGAGCCTCGGCACGTACTTCTTCCACGCGGGCACTGCCGGGAATCTCGTCCTGAAAGATCGGACGGGAGAGCGGGATACAACCACCCAGGTCGGCTTTGACGCCGCGAAGTGGGTCCTCCGCTAGAATCGTCGGCAGTCCTCTTGGCCCCGGCCAGCGTTCAGGCGAACGCCGCCGGGGCTTTTTGCCGTCGGCTACCAAACAGTGGGGACGAGGCCGGAGGCGGTGATGTTCTGGTCGTGGGTGAGCAGGGCGACGGGTTGGCCCGGCGTGGCGAGGAGGAGGGCGGTGGCGGCGCTCTGGCGGTCGTGCATCTCGCCGATGGCCGCGAGACTATTGCTCCGGTCAATGACGGCACGACTGAGCGGGTAAATGGTGAAGCGCGGGTCGGCAATCAGCGCGGTCTGCACGTCAGCAACCGTCAGGCCCGGAATGCGGCCATGCTCCACGATCCAACATGCCTCGGCGTAGGCGGTCGCGGGAAGCACGAGGCGGCTCACCGGGTCGCCCAGAACGGCCTTGGCGTTCCGGCCCAGCCTGGCATTGCCGGTGATGAACCACAGGATACGCATGGGTGTCAACGACGTGCATCAGGACCAGTCCAGCCCATCATCAGGGTCGCCGTGAAACTCCGCGATCTTGAAATCTTCCTCCGTCAAGTCCCGACTGGTGGGGAACATCCCGAAATACATCATCTGTCCCTGTGTCGGCGGCGGGGGCGCGGGCGTCCCGTTGCCATTGGGCAGGAACGTCACCAGCACTCGGCCCTCTATGCCGGCGGGGGTCTCCTCCAATTCCACCCGGCCGTCCTTGTAAATCCCTTCCAGCGTTGTGAGCATGGCTTCTTACCTCTGCTGATATTGTAGCCCAACGGCCATGAAGAATCAAGACGGGAGGCGGTATAATCAGGGCGAGGAGGAGATCATGGCGCAGACAGTGCTTTCAACGCCTTCCCAGACGGAGCGCAAGGATCATGAGCAGGGCACGGAGCGTGTGCCGCCTTCCGATCCGCGCGCGGGCCTGGTCTCCGTGGACCCGGAGCGGCACAGCGGGGACCCCTGCTTTGCCGGAACCCGCGTCCCCATCCGAGACCTCTTGGATTATGTGGAGGGAGGCGAGAGTTTGGAAAGTTTCCTGGCCAGCTTCCCGACCATCCGGCGTGAGCAGGCCGTCCGGGTACTGCGGGTGACGGAGGAAAGACTGCTGGTTTTCGAGCAGGAGGCGGTATAATCAGGCTATGTTGGATGCGTTCGCCAAACCATTTTTCACTGAGGCGGACGATGCGCCGCCGAGGGTGACGTTGCGGGCCGCTGATTATGTGGCGCTGCTTGTCCAGGCCGGCGTCACCGACCCCGCGCTCTGGCCCCCGGAGAGGCGGGAGGGGGCGGCGGCATTGGCGCGGGTGCGTCAGATCGAGGCGGACTGCACGGCGCAGCAGGGCGCATTTGACTGGGAGAGGCTGCCGCCGGAACTCCAAAACGAGTATGATCGCCTGAGTGCATTGCTGGACGGGCTGCAGGACACCGGCGAGCATATCCCGCTCCATGGCCTGATGCCCGCCTGATCCTTGCCTACGCAGGCGGGGATTTGCCCTTTGAAGCGCGGGGGTTCAGCCCCCGCGCATCCGACCATGCCGAATCCTTCCCCCGACAATTCCCCCGTCATCAGCGAGGAGGCCGACCGCGTGTTGGGGCGCATCATCGTCCGCCACGGGCTGCTGACGTTTGCGCTGCTGGTGGCGGCGTCGTTCGGGATGGCGTTCGTCAACATCCCGCAGAGTCCGCTGTTCCGCTGGCACAAGCCGCTGGATTTTTTCAGCGTCCTGGTCGTCCTAACTCCCTTCTTCGCGGGCATGAACAAACTGTTCGCGGCGCGGCTGGAACTGGGGCGCGACCTGGTGCGGCGGCGGCGGTGGCGGGAGGCGATCGCGGCCCTGGACCCGTTCGCCGGGCCGTCGCAGCGGTTCCTGGACGGCAACGGCGAGGCGCACTACCTGCTCGCCCAGGCCTACGCCGGGGCGGGCGACGCGGCGCGGGCCGAGCGGGCGCGGGCGTTCCTGCGCCGCCACCGCCCCGGCCCCTGGGCGGAAAAGTTGCAGAGTGATGCCGCGACGCCATCCCCGCGAAGGGTAGGGCAGGAGAAACCCAAGCGCCCGGCGAACACTAAGCGCCGGAGACGCTTCTAAACCCTTATGGACATCACCGAACGCTACACGACCCGCGCCGGCAAGCAGTACCTGATCCGCCTGACCTACAACGAGCGCATCGGCGAGGCCGACCCGGCGACGGCCTTCGTGCGGAACATCGAGGTGCTGGACGCCGAGACGCGCCAGCCCGTCATCGTCCCCGCCAACGCCGCCCGATTCTCCACCTACGAGGACTACACCAGCTTCGGCAGCTACTCGGCCATCAACTACTTCGGCGTCCGCGAGACCGCCATCGAGGGCCTCCGCACCAAAGTGCTGACCCGGATCGAGGACTATTTGGAAAGGCTGGGTTGACCCCGTGCCCGACGATCCCGACGCGCCCCCCTCGCTTCAGGAGCAGACCATCGCGCTGGGCAAGATGCTCAAGGCGATCTCCGACGCCGACCCCTCCGGCACGCCTTCCCCCGCCGCCGCCGCCGCCTTCGCCTCCTGGATGTCCGAGGCCGGCCCCGGCAGCCGCCAGCCCGATTACTTTGCGGATGTCACCGAAAATTATGCCGCCGTGGACAACTCCAACAAGGACCTGTGGGAGCTGTTCCATATCCTGGAGAGCTACATCGAGGTGGAGGACGAGGATTTCGGTGGGGGGCCGCCAAAGACGTTCATCGGCCTGCCGCTACTGGGGCCGACAGCCTAATGCGCGTGGTTATGGTCGTGCGCGTCTTCCTGCGGTCTTAGGCCGCCGCCCAGGGCCGTGCCCGCCGATGCGGCGGCGAGCAGCAGGGCGACCGTGCCGACATCGCGGGTGTCCCCACGCCCCGGCAACCGGTGTGAGAACCAGGGCGTCGCCGCCAGGCAGACGCCCAGCGCGAAGGCATTGAAGCCGGGGCGCGCACTGCCCTTCGCCAAGGCGAAAAACACCAGCCCCACCCCCACGAAGATCTCCGCCGCCGGCGCCATCAGGAACCTCTGCCGACAGTATACCAGACTGCGCCGCGCCTACGTATCCTCGCCAATCGCGTTGAGGCTGGCCGAGTTCTGCGCCGCATGCGGGGTCGAAATCCACAACTGCGGGTCCTGGTCGAACGTCTGCTTGTTCACCAGGGTCGTGAAGTGGTACATGTGCCCGTTGTAGAAGCTCTGGTGCTTTGACTCGTGCGGGTCCACCGGGTCGTGCGAGACCGGGTCCACCCACACATCGCGCTCGTCCGTCCGGTACGTCATGGCACAATACCTCCGTCCTCAGTATGCCCGTCCTCATCGGAAATCAACCCGGCCGGCTTCTCGACATCCGGCTCATACAGCAGGCAGCGGACGGTGCGGTCCTCTTCCAAGTGCGTGTCGGCGGGGACGCGGACGGGGCAGAGGGCAAACGCCCTGGGGCAGCGGGGGGCGAAGGGGCAGCCGGGGGGGATGTGGACGAGGCTCGGCGGCTGGCCCGGCAGGGCGGGCAGGGGTTCGTTGGAGCGGGGACGCCGCCAGTCGGGAAGGGACGCGAGCAGTGCCTGCGTGTAGGGGTGCTTGGGGGCGGCGAAGAGATCGCCGGCGGGGGCGTATTCCACGATCTGACCGGCGTACATCACGGCGACATCTTTGCAGCGCTGGGCGACCACGCCCAGATCGTGCGTGATCAGGACGATGGCCGTGCCCAGTTCGGCCTTGAGTTCGTCCATCAGGTCCAGAATCTGCGCCTGCACGGTCACGTCCAGCGCCGTGGTCGGCTCGTCGGCGAGCAGCACTTCGGGCCGGCAGGAGAAGGCGATGGCGAGCATGACGCGCTGGCGCATCCCGCCGGAAAGCTCATGGGGGTACTGACGCAGGCGTCGCTCCGGCAGCGTGACCCGGACCCGTTTGAGCCAGTCCAACGCCTGTGCCCAGGCCTCCGCCTTCGTGACCTTCTGGTGGGCCTGGATGGTCTCGGCGATCTGCTCCCCGACCGTCAGCGTCGGGTTCAGGGCCGTCATCGGGTCCTGGAAGACCATGGCGATCCGCGCACCCCGCACCGCGCGCATCTGCCGCTCGGACAGTGGCAAGAGATCCGACCCGTCCAGCCGCACCCGCCCGGACGCGACCCGGCCCGGCGGCATCAGCAGGCGCAGCACGGACAGCGCCGTCACGCTCTTGCCCGACCCGCTCTCGCCGACGATCCCCAGCGTCTCCCCCCGCTCAACGCCGAACGAGACCCCGCGCACCGCCTGCACGGCCTCCCGGCCCGCGCCGAAGACCGTATGCAGATCCTCCACTTGCAGCAGCGCGTCGGCCATGTCAGACGGTCACCACCTCCGCGCCCGCCCGCGCGAGCAGCAGTCGGGGATTGTCGTACATCGCCACGTCGGTCTCTTCCGGCGTCAGCCCCGCGCCCAGGGCGACGGTGCGCGCGAACTCCTCCGTGTGCAGGTCGCCCGGCGCATGGGCGTCGGAGTTGACTAGGAACTTCGCGCCGGCCGCGCGCCCGACAACGACCGTGTTGCCGTTGCCCAGGCAGTGCCCGCGCCGCGAGGTGATCTCTAGGAAGACGTTGTTCTCCCGCGCCAGATGGGCCTCCTCCTCCGTGAGCAGCCCCGGATGCCCCAGCACGTCCACGTCGGGACACTCCACGCT
>JAFAZD010000123.1 GCA_019239955.1 Armatimonadota bacterium
AACACTTCCCGGAGGCGAACAGCCTCCGCGACAGCGTCATGCCCTATTTAGCGGAGGACGACAGCCTGTTCCAGATCGGCAACAGCCGGTTCGTCTACCACGCGCCCGCCGACCTGAACTTGGCGCACCTAGACAATCCAGCCACGACTGTCCTGGGCACGATGAACCTGCCCTGCGCCCGCGTCGTGCTCTACGCGGACGGACATGTGAGGACGTTTAATAAGATGTGATGGCCTCCAGCGACGGCCTTCAAGGGCCTGGCGCTAGACCCAAGGCCGGGGGTGTGGCTCTTCGCGGGCGCCGGGCATCTCGACGACTCCGAGCAGGCCCTGCTTTCGGAGAGCGCGGGCCTGCCTCTGGTCAACCAGCGGCGGCGCAACTGCCCCGTGCATCTGGCGCCCTGGGTCCAGTACCTGTGCAAGCGCGGACGCCGAGAGTCCGCCTGCGTGGACAAAGAAAGACCTTTTCTGTCTCCACACAGGTGGAGACTCGGCCGCAGGCCGGGAAGCGGCGAATTCATTCGCTGTCCTGCCTGTCCAGAAACTCTCGCGCCAGCCGCGCGGCGGTTTCTTTGTCATCGGGGGCGAGTCGGCCTTCAACGACCTCATTGGTGAGGTAGTCTTTGATGCGGCCCACCTGCTTTCCGGGGGACAGGTTCAGGAGAGTCATGATCTCTTGGCCGTCCAGGGGCGAGGTCAGGGCGGTGATGTCCTGTCGGCTCTGGATGGCGTCAATGCGGGCGCGTAATTCTAAGGCGCGGGAGATGTCCTGACGCTCCGGGGACTGGGCGGCGACATCGGCGCGGTGGAGGGCGAAGAGGTCGTCCAGGCAGGGGCCGAGGTCACGGATCAGGCGACGCACGGCGGCGTCGGTCCAGCCGGAGTGATATTCGCCGATCCGCATGTGCTGGGCGACCAATCGGGTGACACCTGCGATCTCGTCGTTGGAGAACTTGAGGCGCTGCATCAGGGCGCGCGCCATCTGCGCGCCGACATCCTGGTGGCCGTAGAAGTGGACGTGGCCCTCGGCGTCTACGGTGCGGGTGCGGGGCTTGGCGACGTCGTGCAGCAGGGTCGCCAGGCGCAGGGTGAGCGAGGCGTCCAGCGGCAGGCTGCCGAGGGCAATCAGAGTGTGCGTCCAGACATCATAGGCGTGGAAAGCGTTCTGGGTGACGCCGACCATCTCCAAGAGTTCCGGGGCGAACTGGGCGAGCAGACCGCTGTCGCGCAGCAATTCCAGGCCCCGCGGGGCGCGCGGCGTCAGGAGCGTCTTGCTGAACTCTTCTTGAATGCGCTCGGCGGAGACGATTTGCAGGCGGCGGGCGTGGATCCGCATGGCCCCCCAGGTCTCCGGGGCGATGGCGAAGCCGAAGCGGGCGGCGAAGCGGACGGCGCGCAGCATCCGCAGGGGGTCGTCCGCAAACGTCAGGGCCGGGTCGGTGGGAGTGCGGATGATTCGCGCTTCCAAGTCCTGATAGGCGAGACCCAGCGGGTCGGCGATCTCACCCGTATGCAGGTTCTCCAGCAGGGTGTTGATGGTGAAGTCGCGGCGTCGGGCGTCGTCAGCCAGCGTGCCGGGGCGGACCTGGTCCGGCCTGCGGCTGTCCGGGGCGTAGGACTCGACGCGGGCCGTCACCAGTTCCACGTCGCGGCCCTGTACGACGATCATGGCGGTGCCGAAGCGGGGGTAGACGACGGGGTGGTACTGGGCGACGCCCCGGTCATAAAGGAACTGGGCGAGGCCGAGGGCGTCGCCTTCCAGGACGATGTCAATGTCGTCCTGGGGCGAGGGCAGACCCATCACCTTGTCGCGGACGAAGCCGCCGACGAGATAAAGGCGACCGTCGTAGAGGGTCGCGCGGGTGGCGTCGCGCAGGGCGCTCAGGATGGAGTCAGTGTCGCCGGGCATGGAAGATGGCCCCCGGCCCCCAGTCTGGGGAGCAGGAAATCAGCCCGAAGCGGCGACGATGGCGGCGAAGTCGGCGGCCTTGAGGCTGGCCCCGCCGATCAGGCCGCCGTCAATGTTGGGGCGGGCCAGAAGGTCGGCGGCGTTGTCAGGCTTCATGGAGCCGCCGTACTGGATGCGGACGGCATCGGCGGCCTCCTGTCCGGCCGCTTGGGCGACGGCCTGGCGGACGACGCCGCAGACCCTATCGGCCTCATCGGGAGCGCAGGTCTCGCCTGTGCCGATGGCCCACACCGGCTCATAGGCGAAAACGACGTGCGAGGCGATCAGTTCCGGCGCGATGTTTTCTAATGCGCGCGTCACCTGCATGGTCACGATGTCGTCAATGTGGCCCTGCTGGCGCTCATCCAGCGTCTCGCCGACGCAGATAATCGGGTTCAAGTTCGCCGCGAGCACGGCCTGGGCCTTGATGTTGACCCCGGAATCAGTCTCGCCGAAGGTCTTGAGCAGGTCCGGCGTCATGTCCGGCTCCGGGACGCCGAAGCGGCCCCGCGTCTCGGAATGGCCCAAAATCACGTACTGAACGCCGACATCGGCCAGCATGGGGATGGAAATTTGGCTGGTGTAGGCCCCGCTCCCCTTCCAGAACGCGCCCTGAGCGCCCAGGCCAATATTGGTGCCGCCCAACGCCTGCTTGACCGCATGGAGCGCGGTGAAGGGCGGGCAGACCAAGACATCTGCCGCATCCTTGCCCGCGACCAGCGGCGCGAGGTCTTTGACCAGGGCGAGCGCCTCGCCCACGGTCTTGTTCATCTTCCAGTTGCCGGCGATGATCTTTCGGCGCATCGTGTCTCCTTATTCCGTCTCGGTGATGTCCAGTGCGCCCAGTTCGTCCCAGATACCGTCGGGTAGGGGCGCGGCGGCGTCGCGCAGGTCCTGGGCGATCTCGTCCGCCGTCTTCGCGCCGATCAGGGTGGCGTGGATGCGCGGCTCGCGCAGCGAGAATTGCAGCGCGACGGCCTTTTCGGGGAGGCCGCGCTCGCGGCACCACTGGTAGAGGCGTCGGGCGGATTGCAAGTCCTGCTCGCTCGGCTTGAGCGTCATCTGCCGCGCCGTCTCATCGGGGTCACGCCCGGTCAGCAGTCCGAAGTCCAGCGGCGAGCCGTTGATGACACCGACATCATGCCGTGCGGCCGCGTCCAGCAGGTCCTCGGCGGTTGTGCGAATCGGGTTGTAATCGGCGTAGGTCAGGATGACATCCACGCGCCCGTCCTCAATAGCCTGCCGATGCCACTCATGGCTGCGCTGGCCCAGTCCGACCGCGCCGATCACGCCCTGCGCCTTGAGTGATTGCAGGGCGTCAAACGCGCCGCGCGGGGCCAGCACCGGCCCCATGTCCTCCGGGTCATGCACCAGCACGAGGTCCAGGCGGTCGGTCCCCAGCACCCGCAGACTGTTCTCCACATTCCAGTGGACACCGTCCCAGGAGTAGTCGCCCCTGCGGTCCGGGTGGGTGCCGACCTTGGTGGACAGGACCACTTGATTCCGCAGGCCGCCACGCAGGGCCAGACCGATCTTGCGCTCGCTGTCCCCGTAGGAGGCGTCGGTGTCCACAAAGTTGATGCCCTGGGACACGGCGTATCGCACGGCCTCCACGGCCTGCGCGTCGGACACGTCGCCGTAGACGCCCCCCAGCCCGGCCCCGCCGAGCGCCAGGGCAGACACTTCCAGATTGCTGCGCCCCAGACGCCGCCGGGGCAATGACTTGCCTTGCTGTTCCATGGGTCTAGCTTGCCTGGGGCCGCGTCAGCGGCAGGAGGGCGGCGACACGCACGGGAGAACGGGGGGCGGCCAGCGGTGCGATGGACTCCTGCTCGCCATACACGTCTAAACTCAGGTATTCGCCATTCTCCGGCTGGCGGCGCACTTCCAGAGTGCGGTAGCGCAGGTTGATGAGCCAATAGTCGGGAACGCTGTCCGTCGCATACATGGCCGCTTTGGTTCCCCGGTCGTAGCGCAGGGTCGTGTCGGAGACTTCAACCAGTAGCAACGCGACAGAAGAAATGGGAACATCCGCGTAATCATCCGGCACCCCCGGTACGACCAAAACATCGGGTTCCGGTTCCAGCCCGCTGTTCAGCCGCAGCGACAGTTGTTGGCGGACGACCCAGCCCGGCCCGAAAGCATCTTCCAGCGCATCAGCCGTTTTCATGATGCTGATGCTGTGCGGCTCTCCCATCGGACCCATTCTTTTGATGACCCTTCCATAGATCAATTCGGTACGCTCATCGGGCTGAAGGATGCCGTATTTTGCCAGGCGGTAATACTCTTCACGATTGAACAGGCGAGGGACGCCCTCGCCAAAGACCATGATTTCGCCGTGAATGAGTTCCGTGCGCTCCTCCGGGCCGAAGATGATCGGATAGGCCATCCGATGATACTCGCCCAGAGTCCAGCGGCGCAGGGACAGGCCGGAGTCGGGCGTCAGGTCGTCCAGGAAGGTCGGCGTTTCGGGCAGCAGGTCGGCCAAGATGGTCATGGTTTCACGCCTCGCGGAAGATGGTCTGGTCGCGGCGGCGGCCGACGGAGACGGTGGTGATGGGGACGCCGACGTGGGCCTCGACGGTCTCGACGAAGCGGCGGGCGTTGCCGGGGAGCTGGCCGTACTCCCGGATTCCGCTGACATCTTCCGCCCAGCCGGGGAGGGTTTGGTAGACGGGGCGGCAGCGGCAGAGGCGGGCCTGGTCGGAGGGGAAGTCGGTGATGGTATGGCCGTCCAGGGTGTAGGCGGTGGCGAACTTCACCTCGTCGAAGCCGCAGAGCACGTCCATGTGGCCCAGGTACAGGTCGGTCAGGCCATTGACTAATGCGCTGTAGCGCAGGGCGACGCCGTCCAGCCAGCCGCAGCGGCGGGGGCGGCCCGTGGTGGTGCCGTACTCCAGGCCGCGCTCGCGGATGCGGTCGCCGATCTCGTTGGCCTGCTCGGTCGGGAACGCGCCCGCGCCGACGCGCGTGGAGTAGGACTTGGAGACGGCGATGATCTGGTCGATCTGGGTTGGCCCCAGCCCCGTGCCGATGCACGCGCCGCCGGCCGACGGGTGGGACGACGTGACGTAGGGGTAGGTGCCCAGGTCAATGTCCAGCAGGGTGGCCTGCGCGCCTTCAAAGAGTACGTTCTTGCCGCTCTTGGCGGCGTAGGCGACGCGCAGGGCGGTGTCGTCCACGTAGGGGCGCAGCTTGTCGGCGTGGGGCGAGAGTTGTTCCAGCATCTCATCGGCGCGGAGGGCAGGGACGCCGTAGACCTTGGTGAGCAGTTCGTTCTTGTAGTCCAGCACTTCGGCCAGGCGGTCGGAAAACTGGGCGGGATCCACGAACTCGCGGACGCGGATGCCGATGCGGGCCGCCTTGTCTTGATACGCAGGGCCGATGCCGCGCCCCGTCGTGCCGAGCGCCCGTCCGCCCTTGCGCTTCTCCTCCAATTCGTCCAGCAGGCGGTGGTACGGGAGGACGACGTGGGCGTTGCCGCTGACCTTGAGGTTCTCGCAGGAGACGCCGCGCCCTTGCAGGTGTTCAATCTCGCCCACAAAGGAGGCAGGGTCGAGCACGACGCCGTCGGCGACCACGCACAGGGTCTCCGGGTGGAGGATGCCGGCGGGGATGAGATGGAGCTTGTACTCCTGGTCGTCCACGACGACGGTGTGCCCCGCGTTGGAGCCCCCGCCCCAGCGCACGACCACGTGCTTGTCATGCGCCAGGAAGTCAATCAACTTGCCCTTGGACTCATCGCCCCACATGGCCCCGACGACCACGGTGTTCGCCATTTTCTCATGCCCCTTCGCCGTCGCCTCCTAGTCCCAGCAAGGCTTTGGGAGATAGCGACAGACGCGGGATTATAGCACCGGGCAGACGGGAAAGTCAACGGCGGCGGGGCGCAACCAGGCGGGATCAAGCGGCCTGTAAGGGTTCGTAATGCAAGACGAGAAGCTGATCGGAACGCAATGTGAGCAAGGCGTAGGTACGTCCCTCGCCGTCGCTGAATTCCACCTCGAAGGCATCCGACGCATACTGCTCAACGACAGTTCCGACCTGCCCGCGAACAAGGCCCCGCTGCGGGATGTCCTCGGTCAGAGTCACCACGTCATAAGGTTTCATCCCTTGTCTCGTACCGCCATTATACCCTGGCCCGGTTCGCCTGAGACGCCTTGCCCATTTTCATCTCTTGACAGCCGACAGCGCCTGTGTTAAGATACGGCGGCATTGCAGCGCAGGCGGGAATGGCCCCGCTGGAAAGGCTCACTGATGCGTGCTCCTGATACTCTTCTTCGACGCTGTCTTCCGATCGGCGGCCTGTCCCTCGCCCTCTGCGGGCCAGCAGGAAATTGTGCCACACCAACGGCCCCGCCGACACCGACAGCACTAGCCCCGCCGACACCGACAGCACCAGCCCCGCCGACACCGGCAACGCCAGCCCCGGCGGCGACCGCTCCTCCGGCCGCCCCTGTTCCGCCAGCGCCGGACCCCTTGACCAGTTTCGCCGTCTACAGTGCGGTGGGGGTGACGCTGGACAGCAGCACGAAGATCAACGCAGGGCTGGTGGGCAGCAACGGCGACGTGTCCATCGGCCCGTTCTCCCGCTTCGCCGGACTGAAGGCTGGCGGACGGCTCGGATTTTCCAGCACCGGCGGCGGCGTCACCGTGATCGGCCCCATCACCTTCAACGGCGACGTCGCGCTCGGCCAGGACTTCAGCGTTCTGGGCGCGATCAACAGCGGCGGCAGCATCGGGATCAATGACCGGCCCCACATCACCGGCGACATCACCGCCGCCGGCAGTGTGCTGATTGCCCTGAGCGGAGGGATCGTCGGCAACATCCGCGCCGGGGGCAACTTCCGCGTGGGGGACTTCAACACCATCACCGGGGACGTGCTGGCGAACGGCAGCGCGCTGGTCGGCGGGACGGTCAACGGCAGCGTCACCTGCCATGACCTGTCCTTTCAGTTCCCCGGCCAGGTCAACGGCAAGACCCGGCAGGGCGCGGGCGCGGTGACGCCGGCCAAGTACGTCCCGGAGGCACTGCCGCCCGCGGACACGTTCAAGACCGGCAAGGAGAACAGCAGTGGGGCCACCACCCCCGACTCCCCCCTGCCGCCGGGCCGCTACGCCGCGCTGGACGCGCCCGACTTCCGCCAGGTGTATCTGACCGCCGGCGACTACTCTTTCCAGAGCATCACGCTGGGCGACTCCGCCTCGCTCCACCTGATGAACATCTCGGCCACCAAGGGCCTGCACGTCTTCGTGTCGGGCGACGTGCATCTTGGCCGGTTCGTGAAGACCTTTGTGAAGGAGCAGGCCCTGGTGAACGCCAACACCGCCCTGGCAAAGAAAGCGCTCTGGGAGGTGCTGGGCAAGTTCGATACCCTCGGCTCCGACGAGTTCTTCGGGACGATCTTCGCGCCCAACGGCCCCATCGTCCTGGGCGGCAACTGCACGCTGACCGGCTCGCTGGTCAGCGGCGGTCCGATCACGGCAGGCGTCTTCTTCACGGAGACCTTTGAGCCGTCCGGCAAGTTCGTCAACTGGCCGCCGCCGGCTCCGCTTTCGTCTCCGCCCGTCCTGCCCCCGGCAACGGGAATGAAGACGGCTCCTGCGGCCCCCAGGCCCGGGGGAGCGGGAGCCACTTCGCCCCAGCATTGAAAGCAGACGCCGCATCTTGCCGACCATCCGCCTCGAAACCCAGATCAACGCGCCCATGGAGATGGTCTTCGACATGGCCCGCGACGTGGACGTTCATGCGCGCACCGTCCCGCACACCCGCGAGCGCGCCCTCGATGTGGGCGATGGGCGGCGGCTGGGGCCGGGCGACACCGTCACCTTTGAGGCCGTCCACTTCTGCGTCCGCCAGCGACTGACCGCGCGCATCACGGCATTCCAGCGCCCCACCCTATTCGCCGACGAAATGGTGCGCGGCGCGTTCGGCTCCCTGCGCCACACGCACACGTTCGAGGCCAACGCGGCGGGGACGCTGATGCGCGACACGCTGGAATTCACGTCCCCGCTGGGCCTCCTCGGCAGGCTCGCCGACCGGCTGTTCCTGGAACGCTACATGCGCCGCTTCCTGCAAATCCGCAACGCCAACCTCAAACGCCTCGCCGAAGAAGCATAGTCAAGGATGCCATCGCCGCCTGCGGTCCTGGTGCCGGTAAGAGCCGTTGTGTCTAGTCGGGCCTCCTACTCCACCGTCACGGATTTCGCCAGATTGCGCGGCTGGTCGATCTCGCGGCCCAGGGCGGCGGCGATGTGGTAGGCCAGCAGCTGTGCGGGGATGATGGCGAGCACGGGCATGAACGTGTCATGCGTGCCGGGGATGCGGATCACCGAGTCCACCGAGCGAGCGTCGAGGCCCTCGTCACCCTCCTTGACGACGGCGATGGCCGCACCGTCGCGCGCCTTGACCTCCTTGACGTTGGAGAGCATCTTGTCATAGAGGGCCGACTGCGTGGCGAAGCAGACCACCGAGACGCCCGGCTCTACCAGCGCCAGCGGCCCGTGCTTCATCTCGCCCGCAGCATACGCCTCCGCGTGGATGTAGGAGACTTCCTTCAGTTTCAGAGCCGCCTCCAGCGCCACGGCGTAGTCGAAGCCGCGCCCCAGGAAGAAGAACGACGACGAGTGCGCCAGCGGACGGGCCAGCTCCGCGATGGCGTCCGCCTGCGTCAGTATCTGCGCGACCTGCCGGGGCAGCGCCTTCAGCTGCTCCACGTAGGCGGCGACCACCTCCCTATCCAGCTTGTTCTCCTGCTGCGCGATGTAGAGGCCGATGAGATAGAGGGCGATGAGCTGGCTGACGTAGGCCTTCGTGGAGGCGACGCTGATCTCCAGGCCGGCGTAGGTATAGATCACCTCGTCCGCCTCGCGGGCGATGGAGGAGCCGACCACATTGACGATGGCCAGCGTCGTCGCGCCCTTGACCTTGGCCTCGCGCAAGGCCGCCAGTGTGTCCGCCGTCTCCCCGCTCTGCGAGATGATGATGGCCAGCGTGTGCTGGTCTACAATCGGGTCGTTGTAGCGGAACTCGCTCGCCACCTGCACCTCCACGGGCCGGCGCAGCAGGTGCTCGTAGAAGCTCTTGCCGACCATGCCCGCGTGATACGCCGTGCCACAGGCGACGATGACGATGCGGTGGAAGTCCAGCAGTTTCGCGGTCGGCAGCTTGAGCTCGGGGAAGGTGATCTGGTTGCCCTCGGTGACACGCCCGCGCAGGGTGTCCCGGATGGTCTGCGGCTGGTCGTGGATCTCCTTGAGCATGAAGTGCGGGTAGCCGCCCTTCTCCGCCGTACGCACGTCCCAGGTGACGGCGAACTCGTCGCGCGTGATGGGTTCGCCCGCCACCGTCGTCAGCGTCACCCCGTCGGGCGTGATGCGGGCGAAGTCGCCGTCCTCCAGGACCAAAACCCGGCGCGTATGGCCCATCACGGCGGGGATGTCCGAGGCCAGGAAGTTCTCGCCCTCGCCCAGCCCGATGATCAGCGGCGAGGCGGTCTTGGCGGCGTAGATCGTCTCCGGCTCCTGCTCCGAGACCACGCAGACGGCATACGCCCCCGTGACCTCCGCCAGCGCCCCGCGCACCGCCATCTCCATCTTCCCGCCGTTGCGCTTCAGGTGGGATTCAATGAGATGCGCCAGCACCTCGGTGTCCGTATCGCTATGAAAAACGTGCCCCTCGGCCAGCAGGCGCTCCTTGAGGCTCAAGTAGTTCTCAATGATGCCGTTGTGGATAAGTGCAATTCGGCCCGTGCAGTCGCAGTGCGGGTGGGCGTTGCCGTCGGAGGGCCGCCCGTGCGTCGCCCAGCGCGTGTGGGCGATGACGGTCCCGCGCGCCGCGCCCAATCCGTCCAGCGCCGCCTCCAGGTTGCCCAACTTGCCCTGCCGTTTGAGCACGGTCACGTCGTGCGTGTCCGCCGCCACCACGGCGACCCCCGCCGAATCGTACCCCCGGTATTCCAGCTTTTTGAGATTATCCAACACCAGACGGACGCTTTTCTCACGCCCGCCGACATAGCCCGTAATTCCACACATGCGTTGTTAGAAACCGCTCCCTCGTATTTGTTCCGTATAGTATAGCACAGGAAGCGCCCACCCCGCCCGGACAGTTCCTCCGGGTGGACGGGATTGACAAGCGGGGACAAAGCGTGCAAACTGAACACCTGGGGCTGGAACCCCCAGGCTAAACGGACGGAACCCGCTTCGCGGCTGAGGAAAGGCCGTTATTTGCAGGGGCATGGCATGCCATGCCCGTACCGTCCGGTGAGCCTGGCCGTTCAGGGCCAGGTCCATCCGTTTAGCCCGGCGGGATGAGCGCCGCGAACTGCGCCGGGGGCAAGGGAACCATCATGTTGACCAAGCTATTCTTCATCCTCGCCTTATCGTTGACGGCTGGCCTCGCCGCTGTCGCCGATTCTTTCGACGCTCTGCGCGTCCCCGGCTACACTGCCTACCTGGAGCCGAACCCTGAGCCGTCGGGCATGGATGTTTCGGCCCCGGACGGCGTCACCGGCTGGTCGGACGCGAAGACACAGGTGGTGTGGTACGGGCAGATCAAGGCCGCCGGGCGGCTGGACCTGTGGGTCTCCCTGCGCCTGCCCGCCGCCGACCGCTCCCGCCTGCGCCTCACGGTTGCGGGCCAGTCGCGGACGGCGGAGGCAGTCGGCGGCCCCGCGCCGGCGCTGGTGAGTTTCCGCACGTTCTCCATTCCCCACCCCGGCCCCTATCGCTTCGCGCTGGCGGGGCTGTCCCGGACGGGACCGACATTCGGCGATGTAGATGCGCTCCTCGTCGGTGGCCCCGCCGCCCGGGACGCCCACTTCAGCCAGGCCCGGACGCGCGGCGCGCCCTCCGTCCACCTCTGGTACGTCACCCCCAAAGGCGCGAACATCGCCTGGTGCTACAACGAGGTCATGGTCCGGGACTCGCCGCTCTGGTCGTACTACATGGCCTGCGGCTTCTCGCGGGGCTACTTCGGCATCCAGGTCAACAGCCCCACCGAGCGGCGCATCATCTTCTCCGTCTGGAACGCCGGGGATGAGCCGACCGACCCCAACAAGGTCCCGCAGGAGGACCGTGTTCAACTGCTCGCCAAAGGGCCGGGCGTCTTCGCGGGCGCATTCGGCAACGAGGGCACGGGCGGCCACAGCCACCTGGTCTACCCCTGGAAGACGGGCCGCACCTACTGCTTCCTGGTCTCGGCCCGTCCCGACGGCACGGCCACGGTCTACAGCGGCTACGTCTACTTCCCCGAACAGAAACGCTGGGGCCTGATCGCCTCCTTCCGCGCCCCCAAGGACGGCGGCTGGCTGCGCGGCCTGTATTCGTTCAACGAGGACTTCAACGGCGCGAACGGCCAGCAGCGCCGCCTGGCCGAGTTCGGCCCGCAGTGGATCAAGACGGCGGACGGCCACTGGACGGAGCTGCTGACCGCCCACTTCACGCACACCGCCGACGGCACAAAAGAACGCCTCGACCGCGCCGCAGGCGTCGTCCATGACCACTTCTACCTCTCCAACGGCGGCTTCGTCCCGTCAGAGAACGTCCACTACGACGACGCCTTCACCCGCGCGTCCTCCGGCCACGGCCCGCCGGACATCACCCTGCCGCAGTTGCCGTGACTCCGTGGAGATGGATCAATCATGGTTGATCGGGGACATTGCTACTGTGACGCCACCGACCCGAAGTTCAGGCGGCGCTACAAGATACCAGAAGGGTTTTGCGGCATCTGTGAGGAGTGCGGGCGACCGGGGCATACGCGCCACAGCCCACTCCCTGTGCCGAGTACGGGGGCTTACTGCGACGAGTGCTTCGATCGCCTGGCGAACGACTATGATGTGTGGCGGGAGCGGAATCCACAAGGCTATGTAACGGATTTTGTGAAGCAGAGGTGGCCGAAAGCCAAAGCCGGGCCTGACAAGACACCGCACCGAACGCCGACAGCACGGTTATTTGGCTTGTTGTGGCGGGCTATCGGTTGCCGCAACCGCCGGTGAATGCGGCCCGCCGTTCAGCGCGCCTTGACGCTCCGCCCCGCTCGTGCTACAATGCGGCATGAGCGTCCGGCGCGGGACAACCGGGGCGTTTACGCTGGTGGAGCTACTGGTCGTGATCGCCATCATCTCGGTGCTGGCGGCCATTCTGCTGCCCGTGTTCGCCCAGGCGCGGCAGAAGGCGTATGGGGCGCAGTGCGTGTCCAACCTGCGGCAGATCGGCCTCGCCATCACGATGTACGCGCAGGACAATGACGACCGGCTGATGCCCGGCCACTACCGCGCCACGCCCCTGCCGGACAACAACAGCCACTACGCCGGCTGGGCCGGGCCGGTGAACGTCTATGCGAAGTCCCCGCGTCTGTTCCGCTGCCCGACAGACGCGACGCCGGACGGCACGCTGGACGGGGAGCCGGCGTATGCGCTCACCTACTTCTTCAACATCGAGCTGTGCGCGGAGCACGCGCCGGACGGACTGCCGCTGGCCGCCATCAACTCCCCCGACCGCACGGTCACGGTCGCAGAGAACACGGCCCTCGCCGGCGTGTCCTCCGACCTCGTCCGCCTGCAGGACCCGGACGAGAGCGACTCCCGCCTCGCCAACAAGTTCACGGCCACCGGCGAGGGGCACGACCGTCATCAGGGGGGCCGCAACTTCCTGCTGGCCGATGGGCACGTCCGCCGCATCCGACCGGAGGCCGTCAGCACCGTCACGGGCGACGAGGCCAACCCCGTCCCGGCCCTGCCCCCGGACCAACTCCCCCCCGGCGTCCTCGCCACCTTCGCCTACCATTGAGGGAACTTGCGGTCAGCGCCACCCGGAGAACTCCGTCCCGCGCATCAGGCAACTTTCGACCCCGGCAATCAGCGGCTGACCGTCCGGGTACAGGCCGTCCTCCACCGACGGCCAGGCGGGGTCCGTGTGATAGGCCGCCCAGGCGCGCTCACGGTCGGCCAGGTTCTCGAAGACCAGCATGTACGTCAGGCGGGGCGTGACGCCGATGTAGGTCGTCCACATCCCCATCACGTGCATCCGGTGCTTGTCCAGCAAGGGCTTCGCCGTCTCGAACCACTGCACGGTCTGCCGCAGCCGCGCCGAGTCGTCGAAGGCATACGTGCGCAACTCGAAGACGCCGCCGGCCAGCCGGCCCGGCTGGTTGTCACGGCGCGGGGTCGTGATGAACGGCACGGGCTGGAGGATCGTGCCGGTGATTCCGTGGACGGGGTTGCCGCCGAAGCGGACGTCGGACTCGGCCCGGACCTGCCGCCACTCCGGATCCGCCTCAAAGACTCCCCAGCGCTCCTGCCGCTGCGCCAGGTCGTCCCACGCCAGCACGTACGTCAGGCGGGGGCTGGACGCGCCGACGAACACCGTCCAGAAGCCCACCGGCTCAATGCCGAGGCGGTCCCAGATGCGCAGGGTGTGGTCGGCGAACCGCCGGTTCAAGAAGTCCAGGCCGCGGTCGCTGCGGACATCGTAGTGGCGAAGCTCATAAAGCATGGCAGACCCCTCTCGGTCTAATCGCTCCGGGCGGACTCTTCTTCCGTCGCCGGCAGGTGGAAATAGGCCTGCAGCATGGCCCGCGCGACCTTGCCGGCCGAGTCCGCGCCGTGCCCGCCGTGCTCGACCACGGCGGCGATGGCGATGGTCGGATGGTTGTACGGCGCGAAGCAGATGAACCAGCCGTGCGTCTTGGCCTGCCCGTGCATCTGGGCCGACCCCGTCTTGGCCGCGACCGCGACCTGAGGGAAGCTGACCACCCTGCCCGTTCCATTGGTCACGGTCAGCCGCATCCCGCGCCGCACGGCCTCCATGTTGGCCGGGCTGACCGGCACGTGCCGGACCACCGCGCGCTCGTTCTGGAAGACGACCTTGCCCGTGCCGCCATCGGTCACTTTCTGGACCACGTAGGGCTGCAGCACGTCGCCGCCGTTCGCCAGGCTCGCCGTCACGCGCGCCATCTGCAGCGGCGTCACCAGCACGTCGCCCTGCCCGATGGCCATGTGCAGCGTGTCGCCGCCGTACCATTGGGAGTATTCAGGGCCGTACCGGGCGTAGCGCCTCGCCTTCCAGGCCGGCGAAGGGATGGAGCCGATGTCCTCTCCGGGCATATCAATGCCGGTCTTCTCGGCCAGGCCGAACGACTTGGCGTACTGCGCCAGCCGCTCCGGGCCGATCCGCTGCCCCGCGATGTAGAAAAACACGTCGCAGGAGACGGCGATGGCCCGGTAGAAGTCCACCGCACCGTGGACCTGCCAGCAATGGAAGGGGGCGCGGCCCAGATGATAGACGCCGGGACAGTAGGCGGTCGAGTGGGTCGTCAGCGCGCCCGTCTGGAGGCACGCCGCCGCCACCACCGGCTTGAACGTCGAGCCGGGCGGGTACATCGCGTCCAGCGCCCGGTTCAGCAGGGGGTGCGCCGGGCTGCCGTTGAGCGGCTTCCAATCGGCGGGCTTGATGCCGATGGCGAATTTATCCGGGTCGAACGCGGGCGCGGAGACCATCGCCAGAGTGGCCCCCGTGCGCGGGTCGAGCGCAACCGCCGCGCCGGTGAATTGCCGCTCCCGGAAGACCCGCTCCGCCGCCGCCTGCACCCGCGCGTCCAGCGCCAGCGTCACCGTCGCGCCCGGAACGGCGGACTGGCTGTCCAGGGTGCTGACCCGACGGCCCCGCGCGTCGATCTGCACGTCCGTCCCGCCCGGCGTCCCGTGCAGGTAGGACTCATAAGCGCACTCAATGCCGGTCTTGCCCAGGAAGTCGTCGCTGAAATAGCCCGCGTCCTTATACCTCTTGTACTCGTCGGGGTCGATGCGCCCCATGGTGCCCAGCAGGTGGGCGGCGAGCGCGCCCTTGGGGTACCAGCGGACCGGCTCCGGCTCCGTGCTGACGCCAGGCAGGAAGGGCCGGTTCTCCTCCACCTGGGTGATGGTCTTCAGGGGCACGTCCAGCGCGATCCGCAGGGGGTCATAGGGGTTCTGTTCGGTGTCCTGGATGGTCTGCGTGATGTCTTCCGGCGTGTCCCCGATCAGGCCGGCCAGACGCCGCAGCACCGGCGGGTTTTTCAGGATGTCGGGGGTGGCGTAGACGGCGAAGCGCGAGCGGTTGGCGGCCAGCAGACTGCCGTGGCGGTCCACGATGACCCCGCGCGGGGCGCGGGTGCGGACGCGGCGGGCCTGATTGGCCTCCGCCGCCTGCCGATAATCCGCGCCATGCACGATCTGTAGGAACCAGAGGCGGGCGACCAGGGCCAGGAACAGCAAGGCGACACCCGCGCCGAAGGCGCGTGCGCGCCCGACGTGGGCCTGGCGATCATCGCCCGGGGGCGGGGGGGGACGCCGCTCCGGGGCGCGCGGGGGTCTGGGCGACGTGATCATAATCGATGTTACGCGCCAATGAAGTCGGTCAATGAAGTCAGCGAATTAATTCGCCGCTGAGTGGCGCGAAGGCCGATCGTCCGCCTGCGCGGACACAGGAAAGGCCATTCTCGTCTCCGCAAAGGCGGGGACTCGGCCGCAGGCCGCCGAGCGACGATTTCAATCGCTGGCTCGGCCTGGCACCTGCTCCGGCGACGTCAGCGCTCGCCCGGCGGAGGACGGTGCAGGGGGCTGTAGCGGTGCGGCTCCTGTCCCTTCACGTAGGTGCGCTCCACGACCTCCGGGTCCCACTTGGTCGCCCGCAGGCCGTCCTCTGGATTGATCCGTACGGTCACCTGTTGAACGCTGCCGCCGCGGGTGGCGCTGGGGCCGGGCGGGGACGGGTGCGCGTCCACGGGCGTCTCCGGCGCGGCGTCCACCGGCGGTGCGGGGCCGTTGTCATCAGAGTGGTCGTACTGCGGCGCCAAGACCGTCGGCTCCGCGCCGCGCGCGAACCGCTCGCGGTGCGCGTGGCGGGCCCCGCCCGGGGCGAGCAGGCCGGTCTCGTTGTCCACGTTCACCGTCACCGTGCCCTCACTCGGCGGCGGGTTGTCCGGCGCCGTCAGGTCCGGCGCGGCGTCGGGCGACTGACGGTCGCTCGGTCCGGCCGGCTTTGGCTTCGGGAGGGGGGCGGCGTGATGGGCCGCTTTCTTGGCGTGCAGCAGGGTGCGCTCGCGGGCCTGCGCCTTCAGGAAGATCGGCTCCGCATTGAGCATGAAGTCGCGCCAGACGGGGGCGCAGACGGACATGCCCCAGGCCCCGCTGGACATCGCCTCGCCGTACTCGTAGCGCATGGAGCCGTCCGGCAGTTGCCTGTAGATCGGGTGGCCCGCCCACACCGCGCAGACCAGGTTCGGCGTGTAGCCGATGAACCAGACGTCCTTGTGCCCCTGTGTCGTGCCCGTCTTGCCGCGCGCCTCCGGCACGTCGGCGACCACGTGCCCCGTGCCGCGCGGCTCCTCGACCACGGCGCGCAGCATGTCGTCCAACTGGGTCACGGTGCTCTTTTGCAGCACCTGGGTCTCCACATACGGCGGGAAGTCTTCCTGGACGTGGCCCTGGCCGTCCTCCACGCGGATCAGCGCCGTCGGGACGGCGTGGTTGCCGCCGTTGGCGATGGTGCCGTAGACGCTGGCCATCTCCAGCGGCGTCACCCCATCCGACCCCAGCGCCAGCGACGGCACGGGATCCAGCGGCGTGTTCGGGTCAATGCCCATCAGCCGGGCGTAGCGGATCGCGAGCGGCGGCCCGATGTGGGTGATGACCTTGACGGCGGGCACGTTGATGGAGTAGGCCATCGCCTCGCGCAGGGTGACCTCCCGGTAAGAATAGCCGCTGTCGTCTTTGGGCGTGTAGTCCTTCCCCCCCGACCGGTACGTGACCGGCGCGTCCAGCACCCGCGTGTTCTCCATCACCGCCCCGCTGTCAATCGCCGCCGCGTAGACGATGGCCTTGAACGACGACCCCGGCTGGCGCAGGCCCTGCGCGGCGATGTTGAACTGGCTCTTCTTGTAGTCCATGCCGCCGACCATCGCCTTGATCTCGCCCGTCATGGGGTCCAGCGCCACCAGGCAGCCCTGCGTCGGGCCGAGGCCGCGCACCTCATGGATGTGCTCCTGGAGCGCCTTTTCCGCCGCCTCCTGCATCTTCATGTTCAGGGTGGTATAGACCTTCATGTTGCCGGCCATCACCGTATCCTCGCCGTACTTCTCCTTGAGCTGCTCGATGACGTAATCGGTGAAGAACGGCGCGGCGTAGATATGGCTGCCCTGCGCCGGCGGCCGCGCCCCGGCCAGTTTGATCTTCTCGGCGACGGCATGAGCGAACTGCGATACGGTGATGTAGTGCTGCTCCAGCATCTGCCCCAGCACGCGATTCCGCTGCGCCTTCGCGGCGTCCTTGTTCTTGTACGGGCTGTACTCCGAGGGGCGGTTGGGCAGGCCGGCCAGCAGCGCGCACTGGGACAGGTCCAGCTTGGAGACGTCCTTGCCGAAGTAGGTCTTGGCCGCCGCCTCCACGCCGAAGGCCCCGCTGCCGTAGTTGACATCGTTCAGGTACATCCAGAGGATGTCCTGCTTGGTGTAGTTCTTCTCGATCTGGTTGGCGACGATCCACTCCTTGAGCTTGCGCTTGATGGACTTCTCGCGGGTCAGGCCCTCCACCTGCATGTTGCGGGCGAGCTGCTGGGTGATGGTGCTGCCGCCCTCCGCCTTCATGTTGCCGCTCTTCAGATTCTGGACGAGCGAGCGGGCGATTCCCTTGAAGTCCACCCCCTGGTGCTCGTAGAACCGCTTGTCCTCAAAGGCGATCGTGGCGTCCTGCAGGTTCTTGGGGATGCGCTCGATGGGGACGACCTCGCGGTTCTCCGAATACAAATTGGCGAGCAGGACGCCGTCGGCGGAGTAGATCAGGGTGCGCCCGTTCGGCGCGAAGTTGAGGTCAATCGAGGACGGCAACTGGCGTATCTGCGTGTACAGGAACCAGGTCCCGGCGATGACGACGATCAGCACCAGGAACGTCACCGTCAGAAAGAACAGCTTGATCCTGTGCCAGATGCGGCTCCGCCGGGGCCGGCGCCGGCGTCCGTTCGGCCCCGGCGCGGGACGTGCCGGCCCGCCGCCGTTGCTGCGGCGCGGGGCGGCGGGGTTGGGAACGCCCGGGCGCTGTGGTGTGCCTGTGGTTGCCATAGGATGACGAACATTATAGAGCCACGGCGGTGAATTGTCAAGAAAGGCGGCGTTCTGACGCCGGGGCTTGCAGGTATAATACCCGAAAACCGCCCGCAGTTCCGCCGCGTCCACTGCCATGACCGTACTGATCGCCCAATCCCCGGAAGACAGAGCCGCCTGCTTCGCCATCCGCGAACGGGTCTTCGTGCAGGAACAGGGCGTGGCGCTCGACCTGGAGATGGACGAGTGGGACGCCGTCGCCACGCACTTCCTGCTGCGCGACGGCCAGACCGGGGAGCCGCTGGCGACCGCGCGCCTCCTGAACAAAGACGGCCTGGCGAAGATCGGCCGGGTCGCCGTCCTCGCGCCCGCCCGCGGCCGCGGGCTGGGGATGCAGATCATGCAGGCCGTGCTCGCCGAGGCCCGCCGCCTCGGCTTCTCCGAGGCCGTCCTGGACGCGCAGACCTACGCCCTCCCCTTCTACGCCCGCCTCGGCTTCGCCCCCGAGGGCGACGAGTTCGACGAGGCGGGCATCCCGCACTACACGATGCGCCGCCGATTGTAGGGGCGAACAGGCGGGTCGCCCCTACTCCGCCAGGCTCTCCCGCCCCGCCGGATGGGCAAAGGTCAGGTGCCGGAACTGTGGCCAGCCCTCCAGTTCGCTTTCGTAATCCTCCGGGTCGTCCTCGAAGAATGACTCGTACCCGATGAACGCATGACCGAACGGCAGGCCGGCCACCCGGGCCAGCGCGTCCACCGGGCCTGCCGCCAGCCGCCCCGCGTTCGCCCGCGCCTGCCGCAGCGCCTCTTGCAGGTCGCGCACGGGCGCGTCCAGCGCCGACGCAAGGGCCTCGGCCTTGCCGACATACTCGGCGGCCTCGGCGGGCGTCTCGGCGACCGCGGACGGGTCATCGGCGAAGCGGTCCACGACCTGGCCGTTCTCAAAATAGGTGTAACCCCAGTGGACGTTTTCCGCCACCCACAGCTCCAGCACCGGCGCGTGCAGCCGCTCCGACAGTCCACGCGCCAGCGCCCCGCTGTCCTGCCAGTCGGCGACGTAGACCGAGACCCACCCCGCCCCCGCGACCCCGCTAACGATCGCGCCGTACCAGTCCTCGCCCTCCGGTAGCCGGTCCTCGTCCTCCACGACCGCCGACAGGGCCTCGTCGCCCACCGGGCGAAATCCCTCCGC
>JAFAZD010000040.1 GCA_019239955.1 Armatimonadota bacterium
CGCCCCTACATCTGTCCGGCCCTCGGCAGCTCAGAGCGCCCCGCCCCTTTCCGGGGCGGGGCGCTCTTGTCACTGGCGGACGGCGAGGTGGGTTTCGAGAAAGGCGAGGCAGTGTTGCAGGGCGTCGCGCTCGGCCTGGCCCTGGAGGACGTGGCCCTGGCCGGGGTAGATGTGCGCCTCGTGCGGGACGTGGTTGGTCCGAAGCGCCTCTTCCAGCGTGCGGGCGTGGGCGACGGGCACGGTGGCGTCGGCCTCGCCGTGCAGGATCAGGACGGAGGGCATCGTGAACGGGCGGCCGACCAGGTCTTCGGGCAGGCCGCCGCAGAACTCGATCACGCAGCGCACCTGCGGGGCGCGCGCGGCGACGCCCAGGGCCAAAAATGCGCCCAGCGAGAAGCCGCAGAGTCCGATGCGTTGCGGGTCAATGCCCGGCAGGCGGGCCGCCTCGGCCACGGCCTCGACGATGGCCTCCTGCCAGAGCGGGAAGGATCGTGCGATGGCCTCCGACCGGCGTGACCCGCTGCCGAGGTCGGCGTCGCCTGTCCGGGCGAAGTAGTGGGGGAGCAGGGCGGCGTAACCCAGGCCGGCCAGCGCCTGCATCATCAGGCGGAAGCGCGGGCCGGCGGCGTCCAGGCCGTCGGAGCCGTGCAGCAGGATCACGGCGGGGTGCGTCCCGCGCGGCGCGGGCAGGGAGCGTTCCAGGGTGATGTCCCGGCCGCCGCTCCCAAACGTGGACGTGTGATTGCGGACGCCGCCGAGGAAGTTCATGGGGTTCAGCATGAAGGGTTATTCCCCGGCGGGGACGAGTTTATAGCCGTGGCCGCGCGCGGTCTGGATGTAGCGGGGGCAGTCAGGGTCGTCCTCGATCTTCCGGCGCAGGCGGCGGATGTAGACGGCCAGCACCTTGATGCCCAGTTCCGGCGCGCAGCCCCAGATTTCCTGGAAGAGCCAGGTCTTGTCCAGCGCCTCGCCGGGGTGGCGGGCGAGCAGCCGCAGCAGCTCATACTCCCGGTCGGTGAGGTGGGCGGGGGCGTCGCGGACGAAGGCGTCGCGGGCGCGCAGGTCCACGCGCAGGTCGGGGCCGAGGCGGATCTGATGGGACTGGCCTTCGGGCGCGCCGTAGTCGCGGGCGCGGCGCAGGTGGGCGTGGACGCGGGCGAGCAGCTCGGCGGGGTCAAACGGCTTCACGATGTAGTCGTCCGCGCCGACTTCCAGCCCCAGGACTTTCTCGGCGGCCGCCGCGCGGCCCGTGAGCATCAGGACTGGCTGCCGCCAGCCGGCGGCGCGCAGGGCGCGGCAGCAGGCGTAGCCGTCCTGACCCGGCAGCCCGACATCCAATAGGGCCAGGTCGTAGGCGGGGTCTGCCCGCAGCAGGGCGAGCGCGTCCTCGCCGCTCTCGCGGACGGCGACATAGTAATCTTCCCGCGCCAGCAGCCGCGTCAGCGACTGCGCCACGGCGCGGTCGTCTTCCACCAGCAGGATTTTTCCGGGCATGGCGTCTCCAAGCCTACCCCTGGCGGCAAGCCGCCAGGGGCTATGTCTCCTCCCCCGGCAGCCAGACCTGAACGGCCGTGCCGCGCGCGGGGGCGCTGCGGACGGTGAGGGCGCCGCCGTGGGCCTCGACGATGCGGCGGCAGGAGAACAGACCCAGGCCCGCCCCGCCCGGCTTGGTCGAAAAGAACGGGTCGAACAGGCGGCGGCGGACGGCCTTGTCCATGCCGGGGCCGGTGTCGGAGACACGCAGGCTGACGCCGCCGCGCCGCCGACAGGCGGCGATCTCCAGCGCCCCGCCGTCCGTGGCGCGCATGGCCTGGACGGCGTTCAGGGCGAGGTTGACCAGGACCTGCTCCATCTGCACGGCGTCGCCGTGGACGTGGGGCAGGCGGCGGGCGCAATGGGCGGTCAAGGTGACAGATTCGAGCACGGCCTGGGGCGTGAGCAGGGCGACGATGCGCTCGACCACGCCGCACACATCCACGGGGGCGAATTGGTCAGGCGCGGGGCGAGAGAGGGCGAGCAGGCGCTGCGTGAGCAGGGCCAGTCTGTCCAATTGGGCGCGCATGGCGTCGAGCGCCTGGGCGCGGGCGTTGGGATCGTCCGTATCCGCCAGGGCCAACTCAATGGTCAGCGGCGTCAGGATGTTGCGGATGTCGTGGGCGACGGAGGCGGCGAGCAGGCCGATGGCGGACAGCTTCTCCGACTCAAACAACTGCCGCTGGGTCTGGGTGAGGGCGTTCTCGACCTTGCCCAGCCGCCCGTGGACGGCGCGCAGGGCCACGGCGAGTTGCCGGGCCTGTTCCTTGAGCTGGGCCTGCTGCGCCAGGACCCGCTTCTCCAGGCGGCGGGTGCGGGTAATGTCGGCGAAGGTCCAGAGGCGTCCGATGACGCGCCCGTGCTCGTCCAGGACGGGGGCGGTGTAGCGATGCAGGACGCGGGGGCGGGGCGCGACCAGCTCCACCTCGTCCTCGCGCGTCAGCTTCGGGTCGGCATAGATCGCATCCAGCGTCCCGACGAACTCCTCCGGGTCCTTGAGGCGCGGCAGCACATGGGCGCGCACCTGCTCCGGCGGGGCCTGCGTCGTCTCCTGCTCGCTCAACCCGAACCACTCGCTGAAGCGCCGGTTGCAGACCAGGTCCCGCCGCGTTGCATCCGAAAGCAGGACGCCGTAGTCCGACGCCCGCAGCAGCGCCCGCAGCAGCCTGAGTTCGTCGTGTTCCTGCATATCCTTATTATACAAAAACGCGCGCCTTTTTCCTCTCGCATTTTGTCATGGGGAGAAAAAAGGCGCGCTCGGTAGTGACATCCTGCACTGTTAAGGAGTGGTCGGGTCCGGGTTGTAGGCGATGGCGCCGGCAGGACGGGTGTACCCCATACTTCCGAGCACGTTGGGAATGTTGAGGTTGTAGAAGTCACGCTCCAGATACTCCAGCAGGAGCGCGTAGTTCAGGATGCCGGCCAGAGTGATGGCACCATTGCTGCTCACATTGTCATTCGGCACCGGGGTCCCGGCGGCCCCGTTCAACCCGCCATCCGGGTTATAGGTGTAGCCCCTCAGGTAAGTTGTCCCCGTACCCGCGAATGCAGTGCCTGTGGGGGCGCTGCCAGGCTGGATGTTAGCGAGGTTTCCGCCGGCGACGAGGAAGGGGGCGGCACGCCCCGCGACCTTGCTCGGCGGCTGGATCACCTCAACCGATCCGGCGGGCGCTCCCGTATCCCCCTGATTGGGGTCGGTCAGAAGAAGACGGCCCAGCAGGGAATTGACGAATCCGGCATGACGCCCTTCCACGATGGCGATGGTGCCGGCTGCCTGCGCAGTCGCCAGACTGCTGGCAAAGTTCGGGTTGGTCAGGACGTAGGGGTAGGCGCCGGTGCCTGTGTTCTCCAGATCGGCGGTCGCATTGATGAGGTTGGCGACGCTGTCACTGGCACCGCTGGCATTGGGATAGCTTGCGTTCTTGCTGATGTCCAGCAGGTTCGGATCGAACTGCGGGCGCGGGCGTACGGCCGCCGCACCAAAGGTGTTCGTGATCGCCGCAATCAAATCCGTTACATGGTTATTTTCATCTAGCTGGATGTCCTGAAAGGCCTTCACGAGCTCACCCGTGCTGACATACCCACCGCCGCCGTTCTGCCCATTGGCCGGGCCGAAGCTGCCGCCGCCGCCGCCGCAGCCGGCGATGATGCCGCCCGCCGCCACGCCGAGGCTGGCGGAGCCGACGCGCACGAGGAACTCGCGCCGACTGGCCCTGGAGGCGGCTTTGCGGGCTTTGTACTCGCGCAACATTTTGCTCAAATCCGACATGATGGAGACTCCTTTGGGGAAAGTGGCTCTGCGCCCCTGTGACGCAAATCCTCACACCGTCATTCTACCTGTAAGGCGGCGAGCCGGAATACGGGAAAGGTTAACAAGAGGTTACAATTTGTGACGGGCGCAGGAAGGGGAAGGGCGACCCGCCGGGTCACCCGTACAACCAGATGGTGGGATGGTCAGAAGGGCGTAGCCTCGCCGGGCAGGGTGCCGGAGTCCGGCTCGGGCACGTCGTCTTCAGGCGTCCCTTCCGGCGACACGTCGGCATCGTAGGCGGGGGCGTCGTCCGTGTCGTCAGCCGCCTGTCGGTCAGGCGCGGGCTGTTCGGCGGGCTGGGCGTCGCCGTCGGGCAGAGGGTCGGGCGGCAGGTCGTCATTGCCGAGCGGGTCCAGCGGGGTGTAGATGGTGTCAATCGCCATATCCGGCGGACGGTTTTCGGGCGGGCCTTGTGCGGGCATGGCGGCCTCTCAGGGGGAGACTTGATCGCCGAGGGCAGCTGGATTGAAGTACGCGCAGAAGCGCTTGACTTTATCGCCCTCGATCTCCAGAATGCTGACTCCAGCGTAGTAGATCGGCTTGCCGTCGAAGCTCGTGCCTTCAGTGGTCCATTCCAATGCGGCACTGCCGTCACCGGCAATGACGTTGCGGAAGGTAGACTCGGCGCGACCGAAGGTGCCCCGATATTCGGTCCAAAACTGACGCGCACCTTCCAGTCCGTGGAACCCATCGGGCCGCAGGACGTTGCCGACAGCGGCATCCTGGGTATGCATCGCCGTGATCGTTTCCAGATCCCCCTTCTCTTCCAGGGCACGCAGCGCCTTGATGAACTTGCGAGCGACTTGCTCTGACATGGCTCTGTCTCTTTCTAATATCCGCCGAAAGTTACCCCCATTATGCGGCTGTCACCGGAATCTTAAACATTAACTTTACAACACAAAGTAATTTGTGGTATAGTCATCTAGGAGGAACGGTATGGAGGAGAGCAAGCAACCGATCGCGCGGGATGCGCTATGGACTCTGGCCGGCGCACTGGCAATGGGCGTTCTGGGTGACGTCTGGCTGCGGGCGACGCCGGGGATGAACGTCGTGCTGTGGACATCCGCGCTGGTGGGGATGGCGGCGTTGCTGGCCCGGCGACAGGGTGGGGGAATCGGCGCGGGGCGCGGACTGGCGCTGCCGGCGCTCTTCTTTGCGGCGGCCTTTGCCTGGCGAGACTCTCCCACCCTGCGGGCGCTGGACGCGCTGGCGCTGCTGGTCTGCCTGGGACTGGCGGCCGGCGCGGCGGCGAGGGAGGGGCGGCTGGCGCGGGCCGGTTTTCTGGACTACGCCCGTGACGTGCTGGCGAGCGGCGCCCGGTCGGCGTTCGGAGGCCTGCGGCTGACTTTCGGGGACATCCGCTGGCGCGAACTGCCGCGCGGCGGGGAAACGGCCCGCCGCCTCACCTCCGTCGGGGTCGGCGTGGCCGTGGCGCTGCCGCTGCTGCTGGTCTTCGGCGGCCTCTTCGCGTCGGCAGACCCCGTCTTCCGCCGGCTGGTTCAAAAGGCGTTCGCCTGGGACTTCGACGATCTGCTCGGACATCTGGAGTGGACGACCCTCGGCGCTCTGCTGGTCGGCGGCTTCCTGCGCGGGCTGTTCTGGGGGACGGCGGCGCGGGAGTACCGGCGGCCCGCCTTCCTGGCGCTGGGCGCGGTGGAGATGGGCGTGGCGCTCGGCCTGCTGGATCTGCTGTTTCTGGCCTTCGTGCTGGTACAGCTGCGCTACTTCTTCGGCGGCGCGCGGCTGGTGCAGGCGACGACCGGGCTGACGTATGCTCAGTACGCGCGCGGAGGCTTCTTCGAACTGGTGGCGGTCGCGGCGCTGGTGCTGCCGCTGCTGCTGACCCTGCATGGACTGTTCCGCTCCGAGAGCCCGCGCGGGGCGCGCCTGTTCCGCGCGCTGGCCGGCCTGCAGGTCGGCCTGCTCTTTGTCATCATGGCGTCGGCGACCCAGCGGATGCGGCTGTACCAGGGCGAGTACGGGCAGACGGAGCTGCGCCTGTACGTGACGGCATTCATGGCCTGGCTGGCGCTGGTCTTCGTCTGGTTCGTCCTGACCGTGCTGCGCGGGCGGCGTGAGCGTTTCGCCTTCGGCGCGCTGCTGTCGGCCTTTGGAATGATCGCCCTGCTCCACGCGCTCAACCCGGACGCGGCCATCGTGCGGGCCAATGCCGCCCTCGCCCGCGCCGGCCGCCCCTTCGATGTGGACTACGCCTTGTCGCTCAGCGCCGATGCCGTCCCCGCGCTCCTGGCGGCGCGACCCGCGCTGCCCCCGCCGCAGGCGCAGGCCGTCACCGCCCGACTGGCCGCCGCCTGGACGCCGCCCCGGAACCCGGACTGGCGCTCCTGGAACTGGAGCCGCGTCGGGGCCTGGCGGCTGGCGGCGGGGACGCGCGACAAGGGAACGCCCGTGGCGAGGGCGAAATAGCCGCCATGCGACCGACAACAAAGGTGCGTCCGCTCGGGCGCCGGCTGGCCTGGTGGACGCTGTACGCGGCGGCGTTCGGGTACGTGGAGGCGCTGGTGGTGGTCTACCTGCGGCGGCTGCAGGGGATGACGACCGGCTGGGACTACCCGCACATCTGGGCGGCGCGCGGCCTGCCGTTCTCGTCGGCGGGCGTTCTCGCGGAGATGGGGCGGCAGGGCATATTGCGCCCGGAGATCACGCGGGAGGCCGCCACGATCCTGCTGCTGCTGGGGGCGGCCTGCGCGGCGGGCCGGACGGGGCGGGAGCGGCTGGGGCTGTTCGCCTACACGTTCGCGGTCTGGGACTTGACCTACTATTTATGGCTGCGGCTGTGGACGGGCTTCCCACAGAGCCTGGCGGCGACGGACGTTTACTTCCTGATTCCCCTCGCCTGGTACGGGCCGGTCTGGTTCCCCGTCCTGGTCGTCATGCCGGCGACGATTGTTTTTGCGCTCTGGCTGCTGCGCGGCGACTGAACGTTTCCTCTTCCAGCGACTCGGCCAGCCGTTCCCAGCGGTCGGCCTCGGCCTGGAGCGCGGCCCGCTCGGCCTCGGCCAGCCCGCCGATCTCCCCGCGCCGCCACAGCTCGTGGCGGGCGGCCTGTGCGCGGGCGCGGGCGAGGAAGTAATCGGGCCGCTCCACGAAGCCGAACTTCTCGTGCCAGGCGCGGCTCGGTGCGTTGGCGAGGTTGTAGGCGCTGCCCAGGTGCGTCGCCCCTTCGTCGTGCAGGGCGTTCAGGACGCTGCCGACCAGCGCCGTCGCCAGGCCCCGGCGGTGCCGGCGCGGGCGGATGAAGAGCATGTCCAGGAACGGCCCGTCCGGCTTCTGCACGACCAGGGCCGCCCCCGCCACGGCGCGGGGCTGGTCCGGGGCGACGGCCAGGCGGGAGGCGGGGTGGAACGCGCCGCGCTTGCCGCCGAAGAATGTTCTGATGGCGTCCTCGCCCGATCGTCGTACCTGAGAGGGCGTACAGTCGCAATACTCTACGGTGTCGCCGAAGCCGTCCACAAAGGCACGGATCAGATCGGGCGCATCGCCCTCGGTGACGGGCCGGACTTCCAGACCGCCCGCGTCCACGATGCGCGGCGTCACCGGCACACGCATTGGCACGACGACATGCCGGGGCGTGATGTGGGCCTTGCCGCCATAGTATTCATACTTCCAGCCCGGGTCGTGCGGCAGGCGCTCGAACTCGGCGGGCGTCATCGGGATTCTGCGGCTGCGCATGATGCCGGAGACGTTCGACTCCGGGCCGCCCTTATCCTGCCGCCTCGCCGGTGTAGGCGCAGACGCCGACCCGGGGGGAGTTGACGACGGGCAGCAGCATCTCCATGTCGTACCCATGCTTCTCGATGCAGGCTTCGCAGAGCGCCCGAGGCTCCCAGTCCTCCTCGTCCACCGGCCCGACCCAGTCCGCCGGCGCGCCGCACTCGTCGCAGGGGATGGGCGGCGGCGTGTTGCGGGCGAGGACGCTGATGTTCTTGCCCCGCGTCGGCTCCTCATGCTCGGAGAGGACGCGCCCTTTGAGTTCGGTGGTCGAGCCGAAGTCGTACTCGTAGGTGAAGGCCGTCCCCGGCGGCAGCACATCGGCCAGCGTCACGTCCATCGTCCGCTCCTGGGGCATCCCGAACATCTCGTCCAGGCCGTCAAAGAAGTCATTTTCGTCGTCATCAAACCCGCCGGGCGGCTCCCAGCGGTAGCGGTCGCGCCCGACGTTGAAGGCGCTCAGGTGCCCGCAGCACTCCAGCCAGAGCCGGCGCAGCAGGTCGTCCAGATCTGCCAGCGTCGCGTCCGCCCGCGCGTCCAAATGCAGCCAGTATTCCGGCAGGTCCCGCCCCTCGATGATGAGATGGAAGAATTTGGTTGGCGGCCCGCCGCCCTTCCGCGCCGTCTCCTTGGCCGTCGTCTCCGCCCGGCATTTCTCCAAATGCCGCGTCATCGCGTTCTTGGCGAACTCCTGCCCGCACAGGGAACACGTCCCCCGCGACACCCGCCGCTTTTTCGGTTGCTCGCTCATTTTTATCTCCTCACTTCCTACTTCCTACAGCAACGCGATCTGTGCCCCTGAGCCGGGACGGCGGGTGAGAGGCATAGTTGCAGATCAGCAGATGCTGTGTGTCCCGCTCGTTGCGGCCACGCACGTTATAGGAGTACGTCTTGTCAAAGGCAACAATCCGGACATTGTCGTTCTCGCGCTGCGCGCAGTGGTACAGGCCGCGGATGAACTCGGTGTCCTTGATGATGAGCATCGCCTGACACGGCAGCTGGACGAAGATGTCCGCCAGAGCCTTCTGGTCTTCCAACGTAAACGCCAGGTTGTCGTAAGCGCTGAACTCCGTGTGGTAAGGCGGATCAAGGAAGCAGAAAGTGTCCTCGTCCAGCAACGCCCAATTCACCTCAAAGAACATCCGAAAGTCCAGATTGAAAAGCTGGGCGTCCGCAAAGAGTGCGCGCGTCTGGGGCGAGAAGAGGCGGCTGGCCTTGCTGCGGAAATCCTTGCTGTTATAGCCGATGCCGCCGTAAGGGATGTTGAATTTGCCGTCCTTGTTGAAGCGGAACATGGAGCCGTAGCAGAACTCCCGTAGGAAGTAAAAGTTTGCGATGGCTTCCACCTCGGAGCGCGGCGCAAACACGTCCCGGAAGTTGGTGTACATCCCGGCCCGAACCGCCGTGGCAATGTGGTCGCGCATCAAGGCATCGTCAAAGCGGATTGCGTTGTCGCGCTCCAACTTTGGGAGGCGGGCATACTTTGACTGAATGGAGAATTCAATGGCATCCCAGAGGCCGGTCGGGTCGCCGGAAAATGAATTGAAGTCCTGCAAGAACGTCGGGCGATACTCTGCAAGACAAGTCCCAACGTACATACGGGCGCTCTGAGATGAAGCGGTATTCTCCCTCAAATGGTGATAAAGCTCGAGGAGCGGCGGTTGTAGTTCGTTGATCGCCTTTTCAAGACGCTCCCAGGCATTGAGGTATTCACTAATGGTATTCTGGAACTTCTGGTCGCCGTCACGCACACAGGCGTATAAGCCCATCAACTTAGAGTTGACATCATTGAGCAAAGATCGCTGGGGCATGAGGTTGAAGAAAAAAGCCCCGCCGCCAATGAACGGTTCAACATAGGTCTGGAAAGGCGGTATGTGTGCGCGAACCTGCGGGAATTCCCGGCCCTTGCCGCCAGGCCACTTGAGGAGCGTCTCCATGTTTTTAGCGTACCTGCGTGTTGTTTGCCTGCCGCTGATTGAGTTCCGGCCTTATGATACCCTGCGGAAACATCTTCCCGTATGCGGCTCCTCGGCCACGCCTTCGGGGGCCATAAAGCCGTTGGGGCTGATGTTGGGAACGGGAGGGAAGGGGCGGGGGCGGCGCGCGGGTGGAAAAAGCCCCGGCGTCGTCGCCGGGGCCGGGATCATCGTTTCTCTTGCTTGAAGACCTCTTACCCAGTATTCCTGCCGGCTCAAACCGGGCACAAGAGGGCTTGACTCAATATCCCTCTTGCTTATCAACGACATTCACCAGCGGCTCGCTGGCCAGATAGCGGCGCAGGTTCTCCAGGAAAATGCGATCCGCCCGCTCGCCGTATCCAGGGTGACTGCCGCTGTAGTGGGGCGTGATGAAGACGTTCTCCATCGCCCAGAGCGGGTGGCCGTCGGGCAGCGGCTCCGGGTCGGTGACGTCGAGCAGCGCCGCGCCCAGCCGCCCCTCCCGCAGCGCGGCCATCAGGGCTTCGGTATTGATCGTCGCGCCGCGTCCGGTGTTGATGACGATGGCCCCGGCCTTGATCGCCCGGAACTCGTCCGGTCCCAGAAAGCCCCGCGTCCTCTCCGTGAGTGGCAGCGAGTTCATCACTACGTCGCACTCGGCCAGGAATTCACGGCGCTGGTCGGGCGTGTACATCCGGGCGATGTGTGGGTGTGGCTCGCCGCCGCGGCGCAGACCGAGGACGCGCATCCCGAAGGCTTCGCCCACTTTGGCACTGTGGCCGCCGATGGCCCCGACCCCGAGCACGCCGAGCGTCTTGCCCGCCAGCATTTCGACGCGCTCGCCCAGGCCCGCTCCATCCCAGTGGCCGGACTGTTGCCGCTCCCACGCCTGAGCCAATCGTCGCGTGATCATGAGGAGCATACCGAACATGTGCTCCGTGATCGGCTCGGCGTGGATGCCGCTGGCGTTGGTGACGACCAGGTCGGCGGCCTGCACCTCTGGAGTCATCAGGCCGTTGACGCCCGCGCCGCCCGTCTGGAGCCAGCGGAGGCGGTGAGCCTGCGAAATCTGGGAGGGGCCCAGGCCGCCGTAGGCGATCTCGATCTCCCCAAGAAGGGTCGGCCGGGCCTCCAGTTGCGGCGGGGTGATCACCTCAACCCGGTCGGAAAGGGCGTGCACCCGCTCGTGAAGCGTTGGGTTGTCGCTGCCAATGAGGATTCGCACAGTGTCAGTCATGGAAGTGTTTCGCGGGCCTCGCTTTCTGGGGATCGCTTCCCATGCCCTTATTTACCCACGACGCCGCCCTGGGAAGCGCCCCCACCGGCTGGGGAGTGAATCTTGAGCCGAGGGCAACGACTTGCAGGAAAAACCCTTTCGTGCGTCGTATGATCACTCCATGAGCCTCAAAATCTTGTTCATCGGCGGGACCGGCCTTATCAGTTCCGCCTGTTCCCCACTTGCCGTCGAGAGGGGATTCGACCTGTACCTGCTTAACCGGGGCAACGCCCGCCGCCCGGTTCCCGACGGGGCCACTGTCCTCCACGGCGACATCCGTGACCCCGACTCGGCGCGGGCGGCGCTGGGGGACCAGACCTTCGACGCCGTGGTGGACTGGATCGCCTTCACGCCCGAACACATCGAGGCCGACCTGGCGCTGTTCCGGGGGCGCGTCGGGCAGTACGTCTTCATCAGCTCCGCCTCCGCCTACCAGAAGCCCCCCGCCAGCCTGCCCATCACCGAGTCCACCGTGCTCGCCAACCCCTTCTGGGGCTACTCCCGCGCCAAGATCGCCTGCGAGGAGCGCCTGATCCGCGCCTACCGTGAGGAAGGCTTCCCCGCGACCATCGTGCGCCCCTCCCACACTTATGACCGGACGGCGCTGCCGATGGACGGCGGCTACACTGTCATTGACCGGATGCGCCGGGGCAAGAAGGTCGTCGTCCACGGCGACGGCACGAGCCTGTGGGTGCTGACCCACCACCGGGACTTCGCCAAGGCCTTTGTCGGCCTGCTCGGCAATCCGCAGACGGTCGGGGAGGCGTTCCACATCACCTCGGACGAGGTGTTGACGTGGAACCAGATCTACGAGATCTTCGCCCGGGCGGCGGGGGCGGAGGCGCCTCAGCTCGTGCATGTGGCCTCCGAGGTTATTGCCGCCTACAGCCCCGGTCGGGCCGAGGGCCTGCTGGGCGACAAGATGCACAGCGTCATCTTCGACAACGCCAAGGTCAAGCGTTTCGTGCCGGACTTCGCGGCGACGATCCCGCTCTCCCTGGGGGCGCGCGAGATCATGGCCTGGTACGACGCGGATCCGGCGCGGTGCAAGGTGGACGAGGGCTACGACCGGCTGCTGGACGAGATCATCGCCGCCCACGGGCGGGCGCTGCCCTCGAAATGAAACGACCCGGCCGTCGGTATCTCTCATGCCGACGGCCAACAAGGAGAAATGAATGGAATACGTCAACCTGGGCCGCACGGGCCTGAAAGTCAGCCGCCTGTGCCTGGGCACCATGAACTTCGGCCCGCAGACGAGCGAAGAAGACAGCCACAAGATCATGGACCGTGGCCTTGAGCTCGGCATCAACTTCTTCGACACCGCCAACGGCTACGGCGGCCGCGGTGCCACCGAGCGGATCATCGGGCGCTGGTTCGCCCAGGGCGGCAGCCGCCGCGAGAAGACGGTGCTCGCCACCAAGGTCTACGGCCAGATGGACGACTGGCCCAACAACGGGAGACTTTCGGCCCTCAACATCCGCCGCGCCTGCGACGCGAGCTTGCAGCGCCTCCAGACGGACTACATTGACCTGTACCAGATGCATCACGTGGACCGCGACACGCCCTGGGAGGAGATCTACCAGGCCTTCGAGACCCTGGTGAGCCAGGGCAAGGTGCTCTACTTCGGCAGCTCCAACTTCGCCGGCTGGC
>JAFAZD010000173.1 GCA_019239955.1 Armatimonadota bacterium
GGGGCATGGCATGCCATGCCCGTACCCCCGTCGGAACGGGAGTGGGAGGGGTCAATGGAGGGCTGTGCCTCTGGACAAGAAGCGCCGGGGCGAGGGGCGTGAAAGGGTCGGTGGTGCATCACATTCGATCAGGGGCAGACAGGCCGAGCAGGGTCAGGACGTTGCGGAGAACCAGACGGGTGGCATTGACCAGCACCAGCCGGGCGCGCATGGTCGGCTCGTCCTCGCAGACGACGCGCAGGGCAGGATTGCGGTTGCCGGCGTCGTAGAAGCCGTGGAAGACGGCGGCCCGGTCGCGGGCATATTGGGTGAGGCGCTGGGGCGCATAGTCCTGGGCGGCGAGGCGCACCTCGTCCGGGAACTCCGACAGTTTTTTGATCAGGTCGGCCTCGGTCTCCTCAGTCAGCAGCGACAGATCGGTCTCGGCAGCCCTGGGCACGGCGACGCCACGCTCCTCACGGGCCTTGTCCACCGCCTGGATGATGCGGGCGTGGGCGTACTGGACGTAATAGACCGGGTTGTCCTTTTCGGTCTTCTTGGCGAGGTCCACGTCAATGAGCAGGTCGGAGTTGGGCGAGCGCATCAGATAGAAGAAGCGGGCGGCGTCCCGGCCGACCTCGTCTATCAGGTCGGACTTGAGCTCGAGCACGTTGCCCTTGCGCTTGGAGGATTTGACCTCCTCGCCGTTTTTCATGATGTGGACGAGCTGGTACAGGAGCACGTCCACGCGGGCGGGATCGTAGCCCATTGCGGCGACGGCGGCCTTGGTGCGGGCGACGTAACCGGCGTGATCCGCGCCCCAGATGTTGAGCGCCTTATCTGCCCGGTCCAGTTTATCCTTGTGGTATGCGGCGTCGCCTGCGATGTAGGTGGGCGCACCGTCAGCGCGCACGATTACGCGGTCTTTGTCATCACCGAGTTCGGGAAAGGCCGTCGTGCGGAACCACAACGCGCCATCCTTCTCGTAGGTATAGCCCCGCGCCTTGAGCGTCTCAACGGCGACCTGAACCCGGCCGTCTTTGTGCAAAGTGGATTCGTGGAACCAGACATCAAAGCGGACGCCGAAGGCCTCCAGATCCGCCTTCTGCTGGGCGATCATGCCGCTCTCGGACATCTCCCGAAAGCGCGCGACCGTCTCCGGGTCATCTATGTCGGCGTCCTCGTAGGCCGTGCCGTACATGGCCTCCACGTTGCGGGCCACGTCGGCGATGTAGTCGCCCGCGTAGAACCAATCGGGCGCATCCGCCGTCCACGGCAGCGGGTGGCCCAGAATCTCCCGGTAGCGAACAAACACAGACCGGCCGAAGTTGTTCATCTGTGCCGAGTTGAGGGCGTCGTTGACGTAATACTCGCGCGTTACCTGGCAGCCGACCGCTTCTAGCAGCGAGCAGAGCACGTCGCCGATGGCGGCGTTGCGCCCCCCGGCCACGGTGATGGGGCCGTTGGGGTTGGTGGAGACGAACTCCACCAGGACTTTTTTGCCCCCGCCGGCATCCGAGCGGCCGTAGGCGTCGCCCTCGGCCCCGATGCGTCGCAGGATGTCGCCGAGCCAGTCGGGGCGCAGGGTCAGGTTGATGAAGCCGGGGCCGGCGATGTCGGCGCGGGCGATGGGCGAGCCGTCCCCGACGGGCAGGCGGGCGACGATTTTGGCGGCGATGTCGCGCGGCTTCATTTTTGTCGCGGAGGCGAGCGACAGGGCGACGCTGGTGGCCCAGTCGCCGTGCTCGCGGCTGCGCGGCATCTCCAGCGTCACCGGCGGCACGGCCTCCAGCGGCAGATCGCCAGCGTTTTTGGCCTCTTCGAGCGCCGCCGTGAGGAGGGCGGCGAGTTGATCTTTGATCATGGCTTGTTTTTGCAAAAGCGCCCCCACCCGAAGGCCCCCACCCCGGCTTCGCCACCCCTCCCCCATCGGAATGGGAGAGGGGCCAGGGGCATGGGGCCGTACCTCTGGATGGAAGGCAGAGGCGTTACATCCCCAGCCAGTTCGCCAGGGCGGGGCAATGGTCCAGGGCGAGCGAGAGCGGGCCGAGCAGGGCGGCATAGCCGAGCAGCACCTGCGCGAAGCCCATGCTCCAAGCGCGGCGCAGGGGGCGGAAGCGGACGCAGCCGCCCGCCTGATGGCGCCGCCGGAGCACTTCCTCGGCGGCGCGGATGGCGCCGGCGATCTGCAAATCCGTCGCGGGCCGCGTGGCGAACCACTGCTGCACGAAGGCCCCGATGCGCCGCCAGAAGAGGAGCGCGGGCGGCGCGGCCAGGATGAGGGCCACGGTCGCCGCGTCGGCGACCCCGATCCCGTTGGCGAGCGACACCGGCGCGGGTTCGGCGGCACAGAAAGCGCCCACGAACACCAGCAGGAACAGAGAGAGGCCGATGAACAGGTTGGTTCCGCAGCGCGGATGCACGCGCGGCATGGCGCGGACGCAGTCCGGCGTCAGGGGCAGGCCCCGCTCGATGCAGTGGACGACCTGGTGCTCGGCGGCGTGGGTGCCGGACATCGGGATCAGGCGCAGCAGCACGAAGATCACCGGGACCGGCAGCCCGGAGACCAGGGCGGACAGCCAGGCGCGGAGGGCCACCGGATGCGC
>JAFAZD010000146.1 GCA_019239955.1 Armatimonadota bacterium
GACGAGCGCTCGGTGATGCAGGCCTTCTGCGAGGTCTACGGCCAGCCTTACGTCCTGCCCCACGTCTCCTGGCACTACTGGCTGGCCGACGGCGAACTGAACGAGGCGGACTACACCGGCCGCAAGGGCTACTACGCCGGCCTGGGGCCGCCCCACGCCAACACCGTCTACGGCGGCACCCCGTCGAACCTGCGCCAGATGCTGGCCCGCCTGCAAGCCTCCTCCGGCGACCCCGTCAACCGCCAGATCGAGTCTTTTCTAGATGACGTCCATCACCATATTCGGGCGGACGCCTCGCTGGACGTGGTGCGCTCCTACGACTCGGCCCGTGGGATGTTCCAGCGGATGTCGGCGGCGGGCCGCACGCTGGACCCGACGCGCGTCGCGCGGCTGTTCACGGACCCGGCCCTGCGGGCCCGATTCAACGTCTCCCCCCAGGACGAGTTGATCTCCTATGCCAGCATCAACGGCAACAAGGCGCGTTCCAAGTTCTCGCCCCGAATCAACGTCCAGGCCATGATGACCTACGAGATGATGCGGGAGGGGATGGGGTGCGGCTACTGGCTGGAGACGCGCGACATCCGCCGCTTCGACAGCCACTTCAACCGAAGCTCTCTCTGGGACGGCCCCAAGCGCACCCCCCACGGCCAGCCGGACCAGACGGCGATGATGAACCAGGACCTGTGGGACCCGCTCCATGCGTTGGTGGACGCCCTGAAGACTACGCAGTACAAGAACAGCGGCGCCAGCCTCTTCGACCACAGCAACATCGTCCTCACCTCGGAGTTCGGCCGGACGATCCACGGGGACGTGGACGCCATCAAGGCGATGAAGATCAGCGATGCCGAGAAGCAGCAGATGATTGACGGCCAGGACATCTCCCAGCACTGGAAGGTCACGTCCGCGGCGTTCCTGGGCGGCAAGGTGAAGGGCAATGCCCAGTACGGGCTGGTCGCCGAGAAGAACCTGATGCCCATCCCGCTGATGCCCGACGGCAGCCTGGACCCGGCCTACGACCCGATCTCCGGCGAGTTGCGGCCCGGAACGAAACAAAGCCCGCTGTCGTCCATCCCGGACCACGGCGACGTGTACGCCACGGCCCTGTACCTGTCCGACATCAACCCGCAGGGCCGTGGCCGCAACCAGCGCGGCCCCCTGCGCTACATCAAGCGCGCCTGAGACCGTGACCATTCCGATTGACGTGCTGCCCTCCGTCGAGGAGTTCCCGGACCCATTCGCGCCGGCATCCGGCGATCGCATCGCCACGCCTGCGGATTGGCCCGAGCGGCGTCGGCAGATCAGGGACCTGCTGCTGTTCTACGAGTACGGCCACCTGCCCCCTCCTCCGGCAAACCTCCGGAGCGAGCTCCTCTCCTCCCTATCCTTTCCTGAAGGCAGGGCGGTGGAGGAGCGCGTGCTGCTCTCGTGCGGCCCCGAAGACCGCGTCAGTATCTCCCTGAGCCTTCTCAGGCCGGCGCAAGCCTCACGACCTTGCCCCGTGGTGCTGACGGGCGACCTGTGCTGGGGGCCGGCGCCCGCCGCGGGCGAGGTCGTCCGGCGCGGCTACGCCTTGGCGCAGTTCGACCGCACCGAGGTGGCGCCGGACGCGCCCGGTAGGGACACTGGCGTGTACCCCCTGTATCCCGGGTATGATTGGGGGGCGCTCGCCGCGTGGGCCTGGGGATACCATCGGGTCGTGGATTACCTGACGACGCGACTTGACGTGGACCCGAATCGCATCGCCGTCACGGGTCATTCGCGGGGCGGCAAGGCGGCCCTGCTGGCGGGGGCGCTCGACGACCGCATCGCGCTGACCACGCCGAACGACTCCGGCTGCGGCGGCGCTGGCTCGTTCCGCCATCAGGGTCCCGGCAGCGAGAGCCTGGACACGATCACCACGGTCTTCCCCTACTGGTTTCACCCGCGCCTGCGCGATTTCGTGGGCCGCGAAGATCGGCTCCCGTTTGACCAGCATTTCCTGCTGGCCCTGGTCGCGCCCCGTGCCCTGCTGACCACCAACGCCCTGGGAGACCTGTGGGCGAACCCCGAAGGCAGCCAGCAGACGTATCTGGCAGCCAAGCAGGTCTTCGCCTTCCTGGGAGCCGGCACACGGATCGGCAACCACTACCGCGAGGGCGGGCATGAGCACAATGCCGACGACTGGAACACGCTGCTGGATTTCGCCGACGGGCAGTTCCAGGGGAGGAGCGTGATGGGTCATTTCGACGGGCGGCCTTTTTCCGGCCGGGCCACGGCGTTCTCATGGACCGCACCGATTCCGCCGAACGGCTGATAACGGAGAACGGCCCGCCCCCCCGGCCGGGAGGCGGGCCGTTCTTGCTGTCATCCCCGCAGTTCCTTGACATCTGCCGCTAGATTTTGTATACTATGCCCAGCACTCATACCAAATAGCGGCCCCTTATTCCCCACGGCCGCATCGCAACCCGCGCGGGCGAATGCGCCCGCCGCTGGAGGACACGCAACTTGCAGAAAATCTACACTGTCGGCGGACGGCGTCTCACCGGGGAGGTCCGCCTCAGCGGCAGCAAGAACGCCGCCCTCGCCATTCTGGCGGCTACCCTGCTGCCCGAACACGGCCGGACGACCCTGACCAACGTGCCGCGCATCAGCGACGTGGAGACCATGCTGGAGACTCTCCAGCATCTGGGCGTTCGGGTGCAGCACTCGGATTCCAACACCGTCACGCTCGACGCCGGTACGCTGACCTCCCATGAGGCCCCCTACGAGCTGATCAAGAAGATGCGCGCCTCCTTCTCGGTACTCGGCCCGATCCTCGCCCGCTACGGCCAGGCCCGGGTCGCCCTGCCGGGCGGCTGCGACATCGGCGCGCGGCCCGTGGACTACCACCTCAAGGGCCTGGAGCGCATGGGCGCGCAGATCACCGTCGAGCACGGCTTCGTCCACGCCGCCGCCAAGGAGGGCCTGCGCGGCGCCAGCATCTACCTGGACTTCCCCAGCGTCGGCGCGACCACCCACCTGATGGCCGCCGCCGCCCTCGCCGATGGCATCACCACCATCGCCAACGCCGCCGAGGAGCCGGACGTCGTCGCCGCCGCCGCCCTCCTGAACCGCATGGGAGCGCGGGTGCGCGGCGCCGGGACCAAGGAGATTCTGATCGAGGGCGTCCGATCCCTGCGCGGCGTGGAGTACGCCGTGGACCCGGACCGGATCGAGGCCGGCACGTTCGCCGTCGCCGCCGCCATCACCGGCGGCGACCTGTACATCCGGGGGGCGATCAAGGAGCACACCGAGCCGGTCGCGCGCAAGCTGATGGAGGCGGGGGCTGACGTGCGCTACGACGACGACGGCGCGCGGGTCCGCCTGCCCCCGGGCCGCTCGCTCAAGGCGACCACGGTGGAGGCCAGCCCGCACCCGGGCTTCCCGACGGACATGCAGCCGCCGTTCGCCGCCCTGCTCACCCTCGCCGCCGGCACCAGCGTCATCACCGAGACCGTCTACGAGCGCCGCTTCCGCTACATTGACGAACTGGCGCGCATGGGCGCGGACATCAAGACCAAGGCCAACGCCGCCATCATCGTCGGCGTCCCGCGCCTGACCGGCGCACCCGTCGCCGGCTCCGACCTGCGCGCCACCGCCGCCCTGGTCCTGGCGGGCCTGGCCGCCGAGGGCCAGACCGAGGTGGGCGGCATCAAGTATCTGGATCGCGGCTATGAGGACTTCTGCGGCAAGCTGCAGGCGGTCGGCGCGAACGTCCGGCGCGTCGAGGACGGGGACAAGGCAACGGAAAAGGTCGCCGCCTAATGCGTCTCAATCAGGACATCGGCATTGACCTGGGCACGGCCAACGTGCTGGTGCATGTGCGCGGCCGGGGCATCATCATGCGCGAGCCGTCCGTGGTGGCGATGGAGGTCGGCAAGCCGCGCGTCAAGGAGATCGGGGAGAAGGCGCGTGACATGCTGGGCCGCACCCCCGTCAACATCGCCGCCATCCGCCCCATGACTGACGGCGTCATCGCCGACTACACGACCACGCAGAAGCTGCTGGAATACATCTTCCACCGGATCTGCGGCGTCCGGCGCGTGTTCAAGCCGCGCGTGCTGCTCGCCGTGCCCTCCTCGGCCACCTCCGTGGAGAAGCGCGCGGTCAAGCAGGCGGCATTGGCCGCGGGCGCGGGCGAGGCGCTGACCATTGAGGAGCCGATGGCCGCCGCCCTGGGCGCGGGCCTGCCCATCAGCGCCCCCGGCGGCAACATGGTCGTGGACATCGGCGGCGGCACCACCGACATCGCCGTGCTGTCCCTGGATGGCATCGTCCTCTCCCGCTCCCTGCGCGTCGGCGGCATGAAGCTGGATGAAGTCATCGCCCGCCACATCCGGGGGACTTACAACCTGATGATCGGCGACCGGACCGCCGAGGAGATCAAGATCACGGTCGGCAGCGCCGCGCCGATGGCGCAGGAGACCAAGATGGAGGTGCGCGGGCGCGACCTGCTCACCGGCCTGCCGCAGACGGTCGCCGTCACCTCCCAGGAGATACGTGACTGCATGGCCGAGCCGATCAGCCAGGTGGTCGCCCGCGTCAAGAGCGTGCTGGAGAAGACGCCGCCGGAGCTGGCCTCGGACATCATTGAGCGGGGCATTGTCCTGACCGGCGGCTCCGCCCTGCTGCGCGGCCTGGACACGCTGATCGCCGAGACCACCCACGTCCCCACCCACGTCGCCGACGACCCGCTCTCCTGCGTGGCCCTGGGCACGGGCAAGGCGCTGGAAGAGCGTCGCGGCATCGCCGAAGATTTCCTGATGGCGGCGTAGGGACTCATCTCGGAGGAAGTCACCCCGCCGGCGTAGCAACCCCTCCGTCGCGGGCGAAGCCTTTCCGCAGGAACCAAGCCGCGACGGAGGGGGTTCCTGGAGCCATTATGAAACGCATTGCCCTATCCGGCGTCCTCTTCGCCCTTTTGACCCTGCCCGCCCTGGGGGACCCGCCCCTGCCGCCCGACGTGCCCCCCGGCCACTGGGCCGCCGCCTCCGTCCGCCGCGTCACCGCGCGGAAACTGATGGTCGGCAAGCCGGACGGCAAGTTCCACGGCAATGCGCCTGTGACTCGTTACGAGCTGGCCGTCACCCTGGACCGCCTCGTCCGCGACATGGAGGCCGCCCACAAACCCCTTTCGGCGGCCCCGGACAGGCCGGTGCGCTTCCGAAAGCCTCTGCCTCCGGGCGTACAGTCGGCCCTGGGCCACCTGGTCGGCGGCGGCTTCCTGCCCGCCCGCTCGCCGCTGGTCATCAAGGACGGCGGCCGGCCCGTGACCGCCCAGGAGACCGCCGACGCGCTCTCGCAAGTCATCATCCGCCTCTCCGACCGCAGCCTCCCGCCGCAGAAAGATCAATAGGAGCCTTTTTATGACCGCCCCCCTCGGAATCGGCGTCGTCGGCGCCGGCAGCATCGGCATTCGCGGCGCACTGGAACACCTGTGCCTGCCCGACGTGCAGGACAAAGTGCGCCTGGCCGCCGTCTGCGACCCCGTCCCCGGACGCGCCCGGGCCGCCGCCGATAAGTACGGCGTCGCCCGCGCCTACGAAACGCTGGAAGACCTGCTCGCCGATGACGGCGTGCAGGCCGTCACGCTCGGCTCGCCCATCGGCCTGCACTACGAGCAAGGGCTGAAGGCCATTCAGGCCGGCAAGCACGTCCACTTCAACAAGACCATGACCGTGACGGCGGGCGAGGCGACGCATCTCATAGACGAGGCTGCCGCCAAAGGCGTCAAGTTGGTCGCCTCGCCGGGCCAGATGCTGCGCCGCAGCAACCGGCGCATCCGCCGGATGATCCAAGACGGCGCGCTGGGCCGCCTCGCCTGGGCCGTCACCGGCGCGGCCTTCGGCGATTACCACGAGAAGGAAGGCGTCCGCAGCGGCTCCGACGTGCTCTCCAACATCAATCCCGCCTGGTATTGGCGCAAGCCCGGCGGCGGCCCGCTGTATGACATGACTGTCTACGGCCTGCACGCGCTCACCGGCGTCCTCGGCCCCGCCAGGCGCGTCACCGCCCTGTCCGGCGTAGCCATCAAAGAGCGGGAGTTCCGGGGCGAGAAGTACCCCACCGACGCCGACGACAACACGGGGATCCTGCTGGACTACGGCGACGCGACCTTCGCCTTCGTCTACGGCACGGCCGCCGGGGGCGTCTCTGCCTTCGGCGCGCCGACCTACTTCGGCACGAAGGGCAGCATCGCCGGCCAGACCT
>JAFAZD010000225.1 GCA_019239955.1 Armatimonadota bacterium
GTCGAGCCAGCCAACCGTGTGGCCGCCGCGATCATAGATCGGTTTCATGGCTCCCTCCTCGGAACAAACCGGCGAAACGCTACCGCACGATCAGCACCGGGCAGTGGGCGTGGTGGGCGACCCGGTCGGAGACGCTGCCCAGCAGGAGACGCTGGAACCCGCCCAGCCCCCGGCTCCCCAGTACGATCAGATCACAGTCCTCCTCGCCCGCCACACGCACGATCTCGGCGGCCGGGGGGCCGATCTCCTTGCGGGACCGGAAGGCGACGCCGTGCTCGTCCAGGACGTGCCCCGTGCTGCAAATGGCGTCGTCCTGGATCTCCGCGATGTACCGGTCGTCCAGACAGTAGCCGATCGGCTCCCCGTAAGGCGCCACGTAGGGGGAAGGCTGGAAGACGTTGATGATCGTCATGCGGGACGTCAACTTATCGGCGAGGATCGCGGCGACGGCGGCGGCCTCGAGGGCGCACGCGGAGCCGTCGGAGGCCAGCAGGATGTGGCGGAACAGGTCGTCCTCCGCCACGTCTCCACGCCCCCGCACGATCAGCACCGGGCAGTGGGCGTGGTGGGCGACCCGGTCGGCGACGCTGCCCAGCAGGAACCGCTCGACGTCGCCCAGCCCCCGGCTCCCCAGCACGATCAGGTCCGCCCCGTCCTCCTCGGCCACGCCGATGATCGTCTCCGCCGGGTGCCCGACCTCCTTCCGTGCGGCGTAATGAACGCCCGCCTGATCCACAGCGCGGCCCGTTTCGGCGACGATCACCTCCTGCGCCTGCTCCCGACGGGCATCTGCGTTCAAGCCTGGCGCGGAGGAGGTGGGGAGCGCCTGCGAGGCCGGCGCGTAGACGTTGAGAATGGTCAAAGAGGCATCGAACTTCTTCGCCAGAATGGCGGCAGAGCGCGCCGCCGCGAGGGCTTCCTCAGAGCCGTCTGAGGCCAGCAGGACTTTGGCAAACATGGCGTCCCTCCTGCACCGAATCAAGTTGGTCTGAAGCTATTATGAGGGATTGCCCGCCAACAAACATCCGCCTTTCGGTGGATTGTGGGAGAGTACGCTTGGGCTAGGGTGGTAGGGTGTTGCCGCGCTCTCCTGCCGGGTTCATTACTGCCGCATGTCCCATTCTCGCACGGCCCGGATGAAGGCGCGGAGCTTGGCTGGGTCTTTGACGCCGGGGCGGGCCTCCACGCCGGAGGCCACGTCCACGCCGTAAGGGTGGACGGCCTCCAGGGCGGCCTGCACATTCTCCGGCGTCAGCCCCCCCGCCAGCATCACCGGCCTATCCGTCAGCCGCTTGGCCTGGACCGCCAGGCCCCATTGGAACGTCTCGCCCGCCCCGCCGAGCTTGTCCGGGTGGTAGCCGTCCAGCAGTACCGCACTGACAGGGTGAGGGTAGACCGCCAGTTCCTGCAAGGAGGCCTCATCCCGCACTCGGAAGGCCCGGATGCGCTGCGGCGATTCACCCCGAAAGCAGGACTCGACGCCCGTGTCGGTGTAATACTGGACGTACTCAGGCCGGTAGTCTCGTGCGTCTTCGGGCCGATGAACGACCACGACCGGCGTGACGAACGGGGGCAGCCCCGCCGCGATCTCCCGATACAACTCGGGCGGCACGTAGCGCGGGCTGCTGGGGACGCCGATAAAGCCGAGCGCGTCCGCCCCCAGTTCGACGGCCAGCTGCGCGTCCTGGGCGTTACTGATGCCGCAAATCTTGATTCGAGTCACATGGATGCCCGTTTCCGTGGAGGCCGTCCGGAACGATGGCGCCGGCGGCCGCCTCTTCCAGATTCAGTATACCTGGTCGGGCAGCCGGTGAATAGGGTGGCCTCGGCCTGGAGGGGGAACAGGCAGATGAGGGGGAACAGACCGATGCGGATTCTCGCGGGGATGTCGGCATGGGCGCTGATGCTGCTCGTGTTCCTGTGCATATCGCGCTGGGGCAACCTGGTCTGGCCCACGCCGCACCCGCAACGGCCTGATCAGGCCCTTGTCTTTGGCATCTGCATGTCCACCGGAATCATCGGCAGCAATCTCTTCCGGGGATGGAACGGCCCGTCCGCCAGCACTTGGCGCGTGACCCCGCGCTGGTCTTACGGCCTCGTGTGGGGTCTGCTGTTCGTCGCGGCGGTGGCGGCCAATCTGGTCTGCGGATGGCTGTCGCGCCACCCCGTTCCCCCTGCGGCCTGGGGATATGCCCTGATGATCCCGAGCCTGTACGCGCTCTCGATGCTGCACGTGTCCTTCGCCACCGACACGTTCGGCAGGAAGCATAAAGAGAAATAGCCGGCCAGTCCAGAAATGACGTGCTGACAAACCTGGCGCCGTCGGATCCGGCCAGGATCGCGCGCGACGTCGCCAGGTGCTACGTCCCCGCCCCGACGCCTGCTGTCCTGCCCGACTCGGCAGAGTGGCTTCCCCCGGAGAATCAGGGTTTGAGGGATTTGACGTTGCAGGAGATTGACCTGGCCGCGTACATGCGCGAGGCGCTGCGGGAGGCGGAGGCGGCGGGCCAGGCGGGTGAGCTGCCCATCGGGGCGGTCCTGGTGGTCGGGGGCGAGATCGTCTCGCGGGGGCGCAACAGAAACCAGGCCGCACGCAGCCAGTTGCGGCACGCTGAGATGCAAGCCCTGCTGGACGGCGGGCCGGCTCTGTGGGAGCGTTTCCGTGAGGCAATCTTGTTCACGACGGTGGAACCCTGCCCCATGTGCCTGGGGGCGGTGGTGATGGCCGACGTGCCCCACATCGTCTTCGCCGCCCGCGATGAGAACGTCTGCTCCCGCCAGACCGTCGCCGACAACCCATATGTCCGGCGGCACATCCGCAGCTACCACGGCGGCGTTCTGGAAGAGGAGGCGCGGGCGCTGATCGGGCGTTCTCACCCGGCACTATTGCGCTACATCTCGTTCGGCGCTGCGCCGCCGGTGGAGAAGGGGGAGGGTTTATGACAACGCCGCAAGACGACGCCGGCCCGGCGGAGGCGCTGGAGGCGCTGTACCGGCGTATGGCCGACGCCTTCGCCGCCGGAGACGCCGACGGCCTCCTGAGCGTCTTCTCGCCCGATTACTCGCTTCAGATCGGGCCGCAGGTGGTCCGCTATGCCCAGGTCAGGGCGGGTGTGCTCCATGATCTGACCCAGTCCCGGCCCGACCCCCACCGCCTGGACTTCGTCGTGGAAGGGGTGGAGGTCGGCGGCGACGGGAGCCGGGCGCGGGTCCGGGTCCGCATCACCCAGACGCGGGGCTCGGAGGCAGCGACCCTCCGGCGTGAGGACATGTGGGCCGAGACCGACGCCGGATGGCGGCTCCAGGCGAGCCGCCTCCTGCCGGATTGAGTCGGGGACGGGAGAAGCCGTGGGAGCGGGCCGGAAAGGATTGAGGCGACGGGCCTGGCTGGCGCTGGGACTTGCCCTGGGCGCGCTGGCCCTGCTGGCGGTGGTCGGGGGGCTTTTGCGCTGGCGGCAGGCGCAGTGGCAGCACGCTGAGGGCTTTGACCTGCCAGCGCCGCGCGCCCTCAAGAACCCGCTGACCCTCTGGGCGACGTGGTACTGGACCCCCACCTACCCCTCCACGGGGGGCGTCCCGCTGCTGGACACCGAGGAGCATCCGCTGGGGCTGTCCCTGCCGCCCGAACAGTTCTGCCGGGCCGCCGTGGAGGGGGCCGTGCGCATCGGCGGCCAGGTCTACACCTTCGCCGGGACCGGCCCTCACAAGCTGACCGACTGCAAGCCCTACTGGCCGCAGATGCCCCAGGCCCCCTACGTCCGCTTCGAGAAGTCCGACTCCGCCTACGGGGAGGGCGTGGACGATTACGACCTGGTGCCCTATCGCACGGTCGCCGTGGACGAGCGGCACATCCCCGTCGGCACCGTGCTGTATATCCCCAGCGCGCGCGGCAACCCCATCACCCTGCCGGATGGCCGGCGGGTGCTCCACGACGGCTATTTCTTCGCCGCTGACGACGGCTACGGCATCGGCGGCAACCATATTGATGTCTTCATCGGCGTCTCCAACGACTGCCCCTTTCCCTGGGTCCTCAGCCGCCCCGACGCCACCTTCACAGCCTACATCGTGGACGACTCGACCATCAAGGAAAAACTCCGCCGCCGCCACCTGCCGCCGTAGGCCAATGCCCTGAGCGTCGGTCCGATAGGGTGGTGGGCTTCGGGTGGGTTTCACAGCGGGACCTGCACGATGGTGCCCGATTCGGCCTCCGTCACGTAGATTGAACGGGCATCCGGGGCGAAGCAGAGATTGGTGACGTTTTTGCCGCCGGGGACGGGGAGCCGGCGGACGACCTCGCCGGATGGGGAGACTTCCGCCACGCAGCCGTCGCCGAAGAGGGCCACGTACAGGGAGCCATCCGGGGCAAGGCGCATCCCGTCCGGGCCGCCCGCCTCGCCGACGGCGGCGAAGACGCGGCGCGCGCCTGTGGGGAGGTCGAAGGCGAGGACGCGGCGCAGCGGCGTCTCGGCGACGTAAAGGATCACGCCGTCGGGCGACAGGACGAGGCCGTTGGGGAAGCGCAGGCCGTCGGCGACCTTTGCGGCCACGCGGCTCCCCGGCGCGATGCGGTAGACGCAGCCCAGAGGCTCGTCCCAGGAGCCAGCAGGATCGGTGAAGAGAATTGCCCCATCGGCGTCGAAGATCAGGTCGTTGGGACCCCGCAGGGGGATTCCCATGTCAGTTCGGTCGGCAACCGTCGTGACCGGGCCGTCCGGCAGGCCGACGCGGACGATGCGCCGCGCACCGACGTCGGCGACATAGAGCGCCCCATCGGGGCCGAGCGTGGCCCCGTTGCCGCGCCCGTCGTCGGGCAGCGTCACCCAGTTGCGCGTCAGCGCCCGCGTCCGCAGGTCCAGGCGCGACAGGACGTGCGCCTCGATGTTGACGCAGTACAGCGTCTCCCCGTCCGGTGCAAGGACCGGTCCCTCCGGGAATGTCAGCCCCGTCGCCAGCACCTGCGGCTCGCCCATGTTTACCCCCCTCTGAAAGACGCAAAAAAAGCGGGAGCCTAATCTGGCTCTCGCTTGCCTTGCAGACCCGTTGCCTGCGCGAATATGAACACAGTATATCACGCCGCCGGGAGGTTGTCAAGAGGCAAGCCAGCGCATTGAAAAGGGGGAACCTGCCTTCGCCATGTCTCGCCCATGCCGCCAAATGGTCTTCCCGAAGCAAGAGACGCCTGCTAACTCCTGTTTCTGTTCTTCGATGAGTTTCCAATTTGTCGCAAAAATTAGTAGTGCGTCAGCGTCAGCAGGAAAAAGGTGTGCGGGAGGGAGAGCACGGTCTGGAGGACGCTGAGGGCGACGACGGCCCCCATGCAGCGTAGCGGGGCAAGGGCGCGTCGCTCCCAGCTGTCCCGCAGCACCAGCAGGGCGGGCAGCAGCACGAAGGGCCAGGCGTGGCTGGAGACCATGTACGCCTCAAAGGTGTCGTAGAACGAGGAGAAACACACCAATCCCAGCAGCGCGACCAGACAAGCGGCGATCTGCGCCCGCGCCGCCGGTGCCGCATCCGGACGCCGCCACCAGAGGACCAGGCCCGCGACCCAGAGCAGGCCTGCGGCGCACTGCACCGGGGAGTGCCACATCCGAGGGTAGATCACTGGGTACGGCGGCTGGCCGGTCAGGACCTGGTGGTGGACGGTCAGGTGGCAGGGAGGAAGGCCGAACAGGTGCAGGAACAGCGTCGAGAGGCTGACCCAGAGCGAGTGCGCGGTCGGCCGGGCCATCCAGTCCCGCTCCAGGCTCAGGTTGTTCGGGCCGCCCGGCTGCGGGCTGAGCTGCTGGGCGATGTAGGCCGCCGCTTCCGCCAGGGCAATCGCCAGTGCCATCCAGCTCAGGGGCAGTCCCAGCCCCCGGCGGCGCGCGGGGTCGGCGTACAGCGGCAGGAGCAGGACCAGGCCGGGCACGGCGTTGGAGAGGGTGATCCCCGCCGCCAGCGTGACAAATGCCCAGGCCAGGCGCAGCGAATCACCGTCCTCCGCCCCGCCCTGCCGGGCGCGCAGCGCCCGGAAGACCATGATCCCCTCCGTCAGCAGGCAGGCCCCGCTCATGGCCTGACTTTCAGGGATGGTGGCGTAAAACATCGTTGCGCCGATGGCGACGCACGCCAGCCCGAAGAGCGGGCGCAGGCGCCGGGCCGGCGCCAGCCCGTCGGCCGCATGGGTGATGGCGAGCGACGTCAGCAGGGCGGCGGGCAGCGAGCAGGCGACAAACACCGCGACGTGGGTGCGGACATGCAGCAGGCGCATGGGGACGCCCAGCGCCTTGTAGATCAGGAAGGAGACGGGGTGCAGGTGCGCGCGGAAGACGAACTCCGGGTCAGTCGCCCACTGGATGTGCCGGGGGATGTTGGTGCCGAACCAGGTGTCGTAGACGCCGAACAGCGACGGGCCGAGGTGAACGATGGCGGCGCTGATGCCCAGGTAGAAGGCGGTGAGGAGGGCGACGCTCAGGAGAAACGGCCCCCGCCGCATCGGACACTCTTCGTCCGCGAGGGCGGCGGCCGGCGGGGGAAGTATCGGTGGAACAGCAGGCTCGTGCGTGATGGACATACGGGGCAACCGCCGGCCCGAACCGGCAATAAAAAAAGCGGGAGCGTCAAGGCTCTCGCTGCGGCTCCCAGACCGGATGTCTGCGTCAAATGTGAAGACATTATATCACACCCTCGAAAGTCTGTCAAGCATCTGGGACAACCCATGGGATTACGTATAAAGCAGAGGTTGTCATTAGGGTGACAATTGGAGCCTCAATTGTAGAGGATAGAAGGACGACAGGCGATAGCTATTATCTGCTGACGTGTTTTTTATTTGTCTCAAAATGTTTTCACGAGAGCACGGCGGTTGACTTCACCCCGTTGTTCGGCGCATAATGACACGACGCATTTCAGAGTGATCAAGTGACTTCTTTCGATGGAGATGACGCCGTGAGCAAACTGCGAATCGGGATGCCGAAGGGCAGCCTGCAAGACGCGACGTTCGGCCTGTTCAAGAAGGCCGGCTGGGACTTCCGGGTCAGCACCCGCTCCTACCAGCCCGTGGTGGACGACGACGAGCTCGACCCCGTGCTGCTGCGGGCGCAGGAGATTCCGCGCTACGTCGCCGCCGGCGTCCTCGACGTCGGCCTGACCGGACATGACAACGTCATCGAATCCGAGGCCAATGTCCTTGAGGTCGCGGAACTGGTCTACTCCAAGGCCACGTCGCGCCCGTACCGCTGGGTGCTGGCCGTGCCCGCCAACTCCGACATCCGAGGCCCGCAGGATTTGCAGGGCAAGCGGATCGCCACGGAGATGGTGAGTCTCACCAAGCGCTACCTGCAAAAGCACGGCGTCACGGCGGACGTGGAGTTCAGCTGGGGGGCGACCGAGGTGAAGGTGCCGGACCTGGTGGACGCCATCGTGGAGGGCACGGAGACCGGCAGCACCCTGGCCGCGCACGGCCTCAAGATCGTGGACACGCTGCTGGAGAGCACCACCCGCCTGATCGCCAACCACAGCGCCTGGGAGGACGGGTGGAAGCGCCATAAAATTGAAAACATCGCCCTGCTCCTGCAAGGGGCGCTGGACGCCGACGCCCTGGTCGGCCTGAAGATGAACGTCGCCAAGGGCGACCTGTCTGCCGTCACCCGCCTGCTCTCGTCCCTGCGGAAGCCCACGGTCTCGCCCCTGGACGAAGACGGCTGGGTCGCGTTGGAGACCATCATCCCCGAAAAGACCGTCCGCGACATCCTCCCCGCCCTCCGCCGCGCCGGGGCGCAAGGCTTGGTGGAGTACCCGCTCAACAAGGTGATTTATTGACGGCGGCATGGCTGCCCACCTTGCCCTGAACGGCAAGGCTAAACAGAGCGAACCCCCTTCGGGACTAGAAGGGGCCGTTCTGTAGCCCCGGAGGGGGTTCTTCCGGCGAAGCCGGGGATAGCCTGGGGGTTCAGTCCCAGGAACGTTGAGAATATCTCTGATGAAGACTCTTCGCGCATTGTCCCTCTGGCTCGCGGCGGCGCTGATCGGGCTGCTGATTGTAGCCCCGGTACGTGCCTACGAGACCAATGTTCTGGTGCGGGACCCGTCCACGGTCGTCAAGAGCGGCAATACGTACTGGGTGTACGGGACCGGGACCGGCGCGCAGCAGTTCTCGTCCACGGATCGCATCCACTGGACACGCCGGGGGCCGGCTCTCCCGACCGCGCCCGCCTGGCTCGCCGCCATCGTGCCCGGCAACAAGAACAACGTGGTCTGGGCGCCGGACATCCACTTCTTCAATGGGCAGTGGCGCCTCTACTACTCCTACTCGCAGTGGGGCACCAGCATCTCGGCCATCGGCGTGGCGACTAATCCCGACATCAACAACCCGCGCGGCTGGACCGACCAGGGCATGGTGGTCCGCTCGGCCAACGGCAGCGGCTTCAACGCCATTGACCCCTGCATCTTCCAGGACGCTACGGGCGTTCCCTGGCTGTCCTACGGCTCCTATGGCAACGGCATTCACCTGATCCGCATTGATCCCCAAACGGGCAAGCAGGCGGCGGACGACCCGAAGGTCTACGACGTGGCGGCCCGGCTCAGCGTCCCCGGCAATGCGATTGAAGCGTCCGCCGTCACGTACCATGAAGGCTACTACTACCTGTTCGTCGCCTGGGACGGCTGCTGCGCCGGCGCGCGGAGCAGCTACAACATCCGCATGGGCCGCTCCCGCACCGTCACCGGCCCCTACCTCGACAAAGACGGCAAGGATATGCACGATGGAGGCGGCACGCTGTTCCTGGGGTCGGTCTACGACAACGGCTCCGGCCGGCTGTGTGATGATGAGGTCGGCCCCGGCCACTTCGGCATCCTCCACGACCGCGACGGCGACTGGGTCAGCTTTCACGAGGAGTGGGCGCGGGACAACGGGGGCGCGACCACGCTGAACCTGCTGCGCCTGGCCTGGGACGGCGACGGCTGGGCGCGCCCCGTCCTCGACCCCGGCCCCTATAAAATCGTGGTGAACCTGGCGACGCACGACCTGGCCTCCGTCGTCAAGGACTCCACCGCCGATGGCTCCTCCCTGCATACCTGGCCCGACGCGGGCGGCGATGCCCAGAAGTGGACGCTGCATTACCAGGGCGACGGCTATTACAGCCTCATCGGGGTCCGCAGCCGCAAGGCGCTGACCGTGGCGGACTCCCCCGCCCGCCCCGGCGCGAAGGTGACGATCGCCCCGTTTGCGGAACGCGACGGCCAGTTCTGGTACCTGCGGCAGAACGACAACGGCACGTACACCCTGCTGCCCAAGAGCGGCGGCCGGTCCGTGGCCCTGGACGTGGGCGACTGCAATCCCGCCGACGGAACCCCCATCGGCCTGTGGACGGCCAACGGCCTCCCCTGCCAAGAGTGGTCCTTCCATGTGCGGTGACGCCCCGGGGCTGACCCCCAGGCTATGGGAGGGAACCCTCTTCGGGGCTACAGAACAGCCTCTTACAGCCCCGAAGGGGGTTCGCTCCGGTGATCCCGGCGGGATGAGCGTAGCGGACTGCGCCGGGCGCGCTTTGGAAAGACGAAACACATGACGACCGAGGAATTCACGCTGGGGGTGGAGGAAGAGTACCAGATCATTGACCCGGTGACGCGCCAACTCCGGCCCCGCGAGGCATCCCTCCTGCCGGACGCGGAGCGGGCGCTGGGGGAGCGGGTGACGACCGAGTTCCACCAGTCCCAGATCGAGATCGCCACGCCCGTCTGCCGGACGCTGGCGGACGTGCGAGAGCAGTTGAAACGGTCTCGCCGGGCCATCATCGAGGCGGCGGCGCGGGACGGGGACTGGATCGCGGCGGCGGGGACGCACCCCTTCTCCCGCAGCACGGCGCAGCCCATCACGGACAAGCCGCGCTACCGGGACATGGCGCAGGACTACCAGGCGCTCGCCCACGAGCTGGTCATCTTCGGCTGCCATGTCCACGTCAGCCTGGACGACCCGGAGGCCGCCGTCGGGGTGCTGAACCGGGCGCGGCACTGGCTGACGCCGCTCCTGGCGCTGTCCGCAAACTCGCCGTTCTGGGGCGGGGACGACACGGGGTATGCCTCCTACCGAACCGAACTCTGGATCCGCTGGCCGATGGCGGGGCCGCCGCTACCGTTTGAGTCGCGGGCCGAGTGGGAGGCAACGGTGCGGGCACTGATCGATTCGGGCAGCATCAGCGACGCCACCAAGATTTACTGGGACATCCGGCTGCCGGAGAAGGTCCCCACGGTGGAGTTCCGCGTGGCCGACGTCTGCGCGTCGCTGGACGACGCCGTGCTGCTGGCGGGCCTGGCGCGCGGGCTGGTGCGGACGTGCCTGGAGCAGACGCGGCGCGACCCGCCGTTCACGCCCGCCCGTCCCGAACTGGTGCGGGCGGCGCACTGGCGGGCGGCCCGCTACGGCCTGGAAGGCGAGCTGATTGACGTGGCGGCGGCGCGCTCCGTCCCCGCTCCGGACTTGGTTCGGGCGCTGCTCCATTTCATCCGGCCCGCGCTGGAGGCGGGCGGTGACTGGGACGAGGTCTCGGCGCTCACGGAGCAGACCCTGCGGCGCGGCAACGGGGCGATGCGCCAGCGGGAGGTCTTCGCGCGGCAGGGCCGACTGGCGGACGTGGTGGACTGGCTGGTCCGCGAGACGGCGGCGGGAGTAGTCTAACATGAACAACACTCTGGAAGAGACCATCGCGCGGATCACGCCGGAGTTAATCGAGACGCGGCATCACATCCACCAGAACCCGGAACTGAGCGACCAGGAGGCGGGGACGGCGCGGCTGGTGGCGGCGCGGCTGGCGGCGCTGGGGCTGGAGGTACGCGCGGAGGTCGGCGGGCACGGGGTCATTGGGACGCTGCGTGGGGCGCGGCCCGGCAGGACGCTGGCGCTGCGGGCGGACATGGACGCCCTGCCCATCGGGGAAGAGAGCGACCTGCCGTACCGCTCGCAGAACGTGGGCGTCATGCACGCCTGCGGGCACGACGGGCACACCACCGTGCTGCTGGGCGCGGCGCAGGCGCTGGCGGCTGAGCGGGACCGGATCGCCGGCAGCGTCCGCTTCCTGTTCCAGCCGTCGGAGGAGACCGGGCAGGGGGCGCGGCGGATGTGCGCGGCGGGGGCGATGGACGGGGTGGACGCCGCCGCCGCCCTGCACGCCTGGCCGCCGCTGCCCGTCGGCCAGATCGGGATTCGGATGGGGGCGATGACGGCGAGCGCCGACACCTTTGACATCCTGATCCACGGCAGCGGCGCGCACGCTGCCTACCCGCACCTGTCCGCCGACCCGGTGGTGGCGGCGGCGCAGGTCATCCTGGCCCTGCAAACGCTGGTCAGCCGAGAGATTGACCCGGTCGAGCCGGCGGTGGTCTCGGTGACGCAGGTTTCGGCGGGCACGGCCCCCAACGTCATCCCGGAGACCGTCCGGCTGGCCGGCACGGTGCGGACTCACTCCAACGCCGTCCGGGAGGCCATCCCGGAGCGGATGCGCCGCGTCGTGGAGGGCGTCTGCGCCGCCGGGCGCGCCCACGCCGAGATTCACTTCCGGCAGGGGACGCCGCCGCTGGTCAACGATCCGTCCGTCGCGGCGCTGATCGCCGACGCGGCGGGCGAGACGCTGGGCCGGGAGAACGTGATCCTGCTCCCGCACGCCTCAATGGGTGCGGAGGACTTCGCCGAATATCTGGCTTACGCCCCCGGCGCGCTGCTGCGCCTGGGCCTGGGCCAGCCGACCCCCCTGCACGCCCCCACCTTCGACTTCCCCGACGCCGCCCTGCCCGTCGGCGTCCGCGTGCTGTCCGCCTTCGCCCTGCGCTTCCTGGGCGCGTGACGCCGCAGGCTACGCCGTTTTGCCCGCGCCCCAGGCCCTCCGCGCCCACACGTCCATGGGGCCGTAGTTGTCCCCCCAGGTCGTGTACATCGCGCCGACGATGCCGGGGACGCCTTTGGTGTTGGCCTCCCACTGGGCGATGGCGGAGCCGTCGTTGTCCCCGTCGTAGTAGCCGGAGAGGATCTGGCGCAGGCCCATCTTGGCGAAGAACGGGCAGTCCTTGCCCATCGCGCCGCCGTTCCAGTTGACGATGCCGATGCCCTTGTCCAGCCCCTTCCAGGAGCCGAGCAGCGAGCCGTTCACCAGGTAGTAGTCCTTCTCCTTGGCGTTGTGCATCGGGTCGAACATGTCGCTCCAGACCCAGATCGGCGCGTCGGGGCGGATCTTGCGGATGATCCCCGCCGCCTTGCGGACGTTCCAGGCCAGCAGCTCGCCGGGGGTCATATGCTTCGCCTGGCAGGAGGCGCACTGGTTGATCTCCCGAATCTCGTCGTGCTGCATGAAGAAGGCGTCCGGGCGGTATCGCTCGTTGGCCGTCCTCACCTCGTCCGCCCAGTCCTCAAAGATGCGCGGCTCGCTCAGGCAGTTGTTGATGCGGTCATCGTAGACGATGACGGGGTGGTAGTAGCTCACCCGCAGCCGCTGGCCGTCCTTGATGCGCGAGTCCGCAGTGAGATGGATGGCCGGCGGGTCGTGGTAGGCGACCCACGGGTGGAGCAGGGGGTCTACGATCTTCTGGTAGTCGCGCCCTTCCTCGTAGGCGGTGCCGTCCTCCCCGCGCACCGTGACCGGGCAGCCGGGCCGGCGCAGCACGTTCACCAGGCCGACCTCCTCGATGCGGAAGTCGTCCCACCAGAACTTGCCGCTCGTGCCGCCCCAGGTGCCGAGATACAATTGGCCGCTGGTGTTGTCCAGGCTGTTGAAGCCCAGGTCGTAGTGCGTCCAGTCCA
>JAFAZD010000098.1 GCA_019239955.1 Armatimonadota bacterium
CCATTCTTTACGCTCTACCGTATAGCTGATAGTGATCTCATCATTCATGCAGACTCACCCAAGAAAGAGGCGGCGGCGAACAGTTCGCTGCCGCCTCAATGTTTCCCTGCTTAACCCCAGCCTGACTAGCAGCGGGGGCGGAAGCAGGTGCGGGGGTCTCGTCGCCGGGGGGGTATAATCTTTCCAGCCTTCTCTGAGGTACAAGGCGATGACAGTTCCGACACTGGAAGAGCGCATGGCGGCCGTGGAGGCCGAGATCGCGCGCCTGAAACGGGAGCGGCCCGCGCCGCCGACCGAACAGCCCTGGTGGGAGCGGATACGCGGCACGTTCAAAGACGATCCGGCCTATGAGGAGGCCATGCGCCTGGGGCGCGAGTATCGGGAGTCCCTGCGACCACAGGGGGATGAGGATGATAACGGATGCTGATCCTGGACACGGACCACCTCAGCATCATGGATCAAGACACCGTAGAAGCCTTCAACCTGGGGCGTCGCCTTGCCGCCATGCCACCGGAACAGGTCGCCGTCACCATCATCACGTATGAAGAGCAGATGCGCGGCTGGCTGGCTATGTGGCGAGGGCGAATACTACGCAACGCCAGGTGGAAGCCTACCAGAGACTGCGGGCACACATCGAGCGTTTCCGAAAAACACCGCTTATTGACTACGATGCGGCGGCGGCCGCCGAATTTGACCGCCTGCGGCGGGCGCGCGTCCGCATCGGGACGATGGATTTGAAGATCGCGGCCATCGCGCTCGCAAACGACATGACGCTTCTCACCCGGAACCTGACCGACTTCGGCAAGGTGCCCGGCCTGCGCGCAGAAGACTGGTCCGCCTGAATCCGGCGGGGTGAAGAATCGCCCCGCCGGATGGCTCACGTCTCCCACCTACCGCCGGGGGCGGAAGCGGGCGCGGGGGGTCTCGTCGTCGTCGCGGGCGATGGGGGCGGCGGCGGCCACGTCGCCTGTCACCTCGCGGGGGGACTCGGCGCGGGGGGCGCGGTCACGATCCATGCGGTCGCCGCCACGGTCACGCCCGCCACGGTCTCCTCCACGATCACGCCCGCCACGGTCGCCGCCGCGGCCGCCCCGATCACCGCCGCCGGGGCGCGCGGGACGGCCCGGCTCCGGGTTGGCGGGGTCGAACGGCTGGTCCAGGCCGCGCGCGGTCAGGTTGACGCGGCCCTGGGGATCAATCTCGGTGACGCGGACGCGAATCTTGTCGCCGAGCTTGACCACGTCTTCGGGCCTGCCGACCCGCTCATCGGAGTCCGTGAGCTGGGAGACGTGGACGAGGCCGTCCTTGCCGGGGACGATCTCCACGAAGGCGCCGAACTGGAGGAAGCGCACCACAGTCCCCTCGTAGATCTCACCGGGCTTGATGGTCCGGGTCATGTCCTCGATGATCTTGCGGGCCATCTCGCCGCCCGCACCGTCCACCGAGGCGATGTTGACCGTGCCGTCCTGCTCGATGTCGATCTTCGCGCCGGTGTCGGCGGTGATCTTCTTGATCATCTTGCCGCCGGGGCCGATGACCGTGCCGATCTGTTCGGGATCAATGTGGATCGTGATGATGCGTGGGGCGTACTCGGACAGCGCCTCGCGCGGGGCGGCGATGGCCTCGGTGATCTTGCCCAGGATGAACAGCCTGGCATCCTTGGCCTGTTGAAACGCCTGCACGAAGACGGCGCGCGGGACGCCGCCGATCTTGGTGTCGAGCTGCAGGGCGGTGATGCCCTCCGAGGTGCCGGCGACCTTGAAGTCCATGTCGCCGGAAAAATCCTCCATGCCCTGGATGTCGGTCAGCACGGCGTACTTCTTGCCCTGGCCGCCCTCGCCGCTGCCCTCCTTGCCCTCAATCAGCCCCATGGCGATGCCGGCGACGGGGGCCTTGATGGGCACGCCGGCGTCCATCAGGGCCAGCGTGGAGCCGCAGGTGGACCCCATGGACGTGGAGCCGTTGGACTCCAGCACCTCCGACGTCAGCAGCATGGTGTAGGGGAACTGGTCGCGGGGGGGGATCACGGCGCGCAGGGCGCGCTCGGCCAGTGCGCCGTGGCCGACCTCGCGGCGTCCGGGGCCGCGCAGCGGGCGGGCCTCGCCGACGGAGTAGGGCGGGAAGTTGTAGAAGTGCATGTAGTGCTTCTCGCCGTCCTCCTCCAGCGTGTCCACCATCTGGGCGTCGTCGCCGGAGCCGAGCGTGAGCGTGGTCAGCACCTGGGTCTGGCCGCGCGTGAACAGGCCGGAGCCGTGGACGCGGGGCAGCAGGCCCACCTCGCAGGTGATCTGCCGGATGTCGGTCGTGCCGCGCCCATCGGGCCGCTTGCCCTCGGTGAGAATCAGGTCGCGGAGCTGCTCCTTGACGACCTTATCGGCGGCCTCCTTGACGTCGGCGATGTCCTCCGGGTACTGCTCCTTCAGCTGCTCCACCACGTCGTTGATGAGCAGGGTCAGGCCCGCCTCGCGGGAGGCCTTGTCCGGGTCCTGCAGGCCCTGGCGGAGCGTGGCGGCGAAGCGGTCACGGATGACGCCTAGGATCTCCTCGTTGGGCTTGTGCAGGGGCACCTCCTTCTTGGTGACGCCGACCTTCTCGGCCAATTCGCGCTGCAGGGCGCAGAGCTTCTTGCAGGCGTCGTGGGCGAAGTCCATCGCGGCCAGCATCTGCTCCTCGGTCACTTCCGACGCGCCCGCCTCCACCATCGCAATGGCCTCCTCGGTGGCCGCGACGATCAGGTCCAGCGAGCTTTCCTGCTGCTGATCGTAGGTGGGGTTCAGCAGGAACTGGCCGTCGGCGTCCAGGCCGACGCGGACGCAGCCGACGGGGCCGCTCCAGGGGATGTCGGAGACGGTCAGGGCGGCGGAGGCGGCGGTGACGGCGAGGACGTCGGGGGAGAATTCGGGCTGGTAGGAGAGCGGCATGGCGATCACCTGAGTCTCGTTCCTCATGCCGGAGGGGAACAGGGGGCGCAGGGGGCGGTCAATCAGGCGGGAGGTCAGGACGGCCTTCTCGCCGGGGCGTCCGCCGCGCTTGACGAAGCCGCCGGGGACCTTGCCGACGGCGTACTTGCGCTCCTCGTAATCGCAGGTCAGGGGAAAGAAGTCCAGGCCGGGCTTCGGCTCTTGGGACATGGTGGCGGTCGCCAGGATGATGGTGTCGCCATTCTGCAGCCAGATCGCGCCGTTGGCCTGCTGGGCGACCTTGCCGGTGCTCAGGCGCAGAGTCGCGCCGCACCATTCGGTCTCAACGAATTGTTCCATAGGTGTGTTTTTCTACTCTTCTCCGAAGTACGCAATGTGCAAAACAAAACGCCTCCTGCGTTCGTCGCCAGGAGGCATTCTTGAGCGTCGGGCCGGGCGGCCCTAGGTGCGGGCGCGCCGGGCCGAAAACTTAAAGACTTAAAGCCGGCTGCGGATGCCGAGCTTGCCCACCAGCGCGCGGTACCGGTTGATGTCTTTGGACGCCAGGTACTTGAGCAGCCGGCTGCGACGTCCCAGCTTCAGGCGCAGGCCGCGCTGGGTGTGAAAATCGTGGGGGTGTGCCTTGAGGTGCTCGGTCAGGGCGTTGATGGACGCCGTGAGGAGCGCGACCTGCACCTCCGGCGAGCCGGTGTCGCCGTCGTGGGTCCGGTTGCCGCCGATAACGGCGTCTTTTTGTTCTCTGAGCAGGGGCATTCTGTTGTGCCTGCGGCCTCCTAAACGGTTCTCAATGCGTGATTATTCGCGGTAGTTTACCACACCGGGGCATCCGATGTCAAGGCCCGTGCGCCGCCGTTTCCGGCTCCGGCGGCTGGGGCGCGGGAGCGTGCTGCCCCTCCCGCCGCGCGTCGCTCCGGGCGACGTTGGAGAGCAGGCTGTCGGGCAGGTCCTGCCAAAATCGGTACAGGTGGACTACGGTGACGATGGCGATGGCGGCGACCGGGGCCGCAAAGAGAACGCCGACGATGCCGTTGATCTCCAGCCCGGCAAAGAGCACGAACAGCACCAGCACTTCATGCAGCCCCAGCGCTGCGCCGACCAGCTTGGGGTAGAGCACCTTGGAGCCGGCCTCGTTGATCAGGATAAACCAGGCGATCACGGCGATGGCGGCTAGGGTGGTGTTGTGGCCGAAATGGGTCGGGCCGACGAGGGCGGCGATCAGGGCCGGAATGGCACCGATATAGGGGCCGAACACGGGGATCAGCGCGGCGACGACCACGAACAGGCCGATCAGCAGCCAGATTTTGATGCCGATGGCAAGACATCCCAGGGCCGCCGCCGCCCCCGTGATCAGGGCGATGATGAACTGACCGCGCACGAAGCCGCCGAGGATGCGATTCACGTCGGTCTCCCACAGGTCCGCGCGCTCCTGCAGGTCAGGCGGCAGTAGGCCATTGAATTTCTCACGCATGTCGCTGCCGAAGATCAGGAAGTAAAGGGCGATCAGCAGCACGATGACGCTTTCGCCGATGTCCCCGACCGAGCGGCGGAGAATGGGCACGCCCTGCTCGGCCACCCGCTTTTCCGTTGCCTGAACGCTGGCACTTGGGTTGTTGATGTCCTCGGCCAGCCTCGTCTGGATGCCGCGCGCGGCAAAGGCGTCGTCTATGCGGGTGGCCTGCGCGACTGCCCAGTCCTTGTAGCTGGGATAATCCTGTTTGATGGCGCTCGTCTGCTGCGCGATCTGGCCGCCCAGCCACGCCACCCCCAGCCCGATCACCGCCAACAGGCCGATGAAGACGAGGGCGACGGCGAGATGGCGCTTGAGACGCCCCCGGCTGAGGCGCTCCACCAGCGGGTCGAGCGCGTAGGCGACCAGCCCGCCCAGCGCGAACAGCAGGAGGGTGTGGTGAATCGCCAGACTCAGCCGGACGGCGACGGCGACGAAGGCGAGCAGGAGCAGCGAGGTGGCGAGTATGACGAGCAGGCGCGTCCATTTTTCCATCGGGGCGTGTATCCTCAGCCGCCCTTGCCCGTGAACTCGAAGAGGCGGGACTGGCCGGCGGCGAGCGGGAAACGCAGGGCCTGGTCAGGCTGGCCGGTCAGGGAGCGGGGCAGGGTCAGCTCGACCTGGGCGGCGGCGTCGGCGCAGACCAGGACGGCGGCGCGCCCGTCGGCGGAGCGCAGCGCGACGGCGAAGGCGTTGCAGTGAATCTGATGGGAGACATCCTCCGCGTAGACCTTCTGCGGCCACTCGCTCTCGGCGGGCTGCGTCGTGTAGATCGTCCCGTCGTGCAGGAACAGGGAGATCGTCTTCCCGGCGTAGGGAACCTTGCGGGCGGCGGCCCAGGTCCAGGAGGACTCCAGATTGGGGGCCACGCGCAGGCCGTTGACGGTCGGCTCGATGCCCAGCAGCCCCTCCACGGCGAGCCAGAGGTAGGTCGGCGGCATCCAGGGGGAGAGCGCCATGCCCCGGCTCTGGAAGTTCTCCCCGTGCAGGCACTCCGGGAACTCGCCCGGAACCAGGTTCTTGAACTTCCTCGGCTCGGCGACCTCGCAGATTCGGTACGAGTTGCGCATCCCCTCCGCCAGCCGGTCCGGGTAGAGCTTGCGGTTGGCGTAGGAGACCCAGACGGTCAGGTTCGGCCAGATGCCGCCCATCAGACGGATGCCGAACTCCGGGTCGTAGCCCTCCTCGCCGACGGCGACGGTCCGCACCCCGTAGGGCGTCCAGAACATCGGCGTGTAGAGCACGTCCAGAATCCGCCGCTCGGTCTCCGGGTCGGCCACACCGAGCATCGCGGGAAAGACCAGGTCGCCGGTCAGGTCGTGATGGGACTCGCCCTGGGTGTCAATGTTGAGCAGGTACAGGCCGGTCCTGCCGGAGCGCAGCTTGGCGTTGATGGTATCGCGCAGTTCGTCCGCCCCCCGCGCATAGCGCGCGGCGTCCTCGGCCTCGCCCAGCCGCTCCGCCAGTTCGGCGGCGCAGCGCAGGGCGCGATAGCACTCGGCGTTGATCTCGGTGACGGCCCCGGTCAGGGTATAGGCGGGGATGATGTTGCGCCAGGAGCAGATGCCCCAGACGTTGGACTCCTCGGACGAGCAGTAGACCAGGCCGCCCAGCTTCTGTTTCAGGATGTAGTCGGCGGCGTCGCGCACCGTCGGGTAGAAGTCGTGCAGGAACGCCTCGTTCTTGGTCGCGCAGAAATGGTGGTGGACGGCGTAGATGAACAGCGGCGTGTCATCATTGATGTTGAGATCGTAGTCGTAGTGGTACGGCGGGCGCTCGCAGCAGTTGATGTACTCGGTGAGTTTGCCGCCCTCCTCCACCCCGTACTGCTGGACCAGGCGCAGCATGTCGCGCGAGAAGTCCGGCAGGAAGTAGTCGGAGCCGAAGACGAACCAGGCGGCGTCCCGCACCACCACCACGTCCTGCGGCGGGTCGTTGGTGAAGCCGTAGCCGATGGGGTACTTGGTGCGCTGCCGGAAGGAGTTGACCTTGGCCCAGGCGACGGCCCGGTTGATGACGGCGTCGGGCGTAGCGACCTGGCAGGTCCCGACGACGACTCGGCTGAAGTACTCCTGGGTACGATAGAAGATGTCCCGGTGGTGCTCGATCTGGGCGAGCGCCACCACAGCCTCCTCCGGGCCGCTCGGAGAGATCGCCATGGCGAACGGGAGGGTGACGGACTGGTCGGGCTGGAGGACGACCGGCTCGAAGACCAGCGAGGCGGACTGGTCGTCCATGCGGGCCTCGGCGATGGGGATGGCGCCGCCGACGACCCGCACCTCCTCCTCGCGGCCCTGGGTGCGCGAGACCACGAACGCCTGGCTCTGCTCCGAGAGGACGCGCTTGGAGCGCTGGAAGGGGTCGGGGAACTTGACGTACTCCGCCCAGCCGAACTCCGGGTAGCGGATGTCGCCGGAGATGCTCAGCGTCTGCGCCTCCTTGCCCGCGTTATGCGCCTCGACGATCACGAACACCACGTCCAGATGCTCGCCGAAGACGGGGACGAAGACGGTCTTGACGATGCTGACGTTGTCCGCGACGAAGCGGGTGCGCTGGTACTCGGGGGCGAACTCGGTGCGAGTCGGCCGGACCCGCTGGCCGCCGACGTAGAAGTCGGTGCGCCACTTGCCGCAGTACTGCTGGTCGTCTCGGGCGGACCAGAGGCCGCCGATGGAGGAGTCGGCGAGGAGCCGGACCAGAAGATTTTCGTTGGAGTAAGTGCCGCCGAGGAGCAGCTTGTCGACGTCGTAGATGTAGTAGAGGTCTTGGTGCCGGAGCATGCCTCAAGTATACCCGAAGCGGCCCGGCCCTCCGCCGCCCCCCAGGTCACGCCATGCGGGAGCGGAGCTGGGCGGCGGCGCGGGCGCGCAGGGCGGGGTGGGACCAGGCGTCGAACAGGCGGGACAGGGTCTGGCGCTGGAGCGGGCTGTCGGTGAGCCGGTAGCGGGCGGTGGGCAGGGCCGAGTCGCCCTCGCGGACGAGGAGGCCGAGCGCGACCAACTGCTCCAGGTGGGCGCGGACGCCGTCCCGAGTGGCCGCGCGGCCCAGCACGAGGGTGTATTGATCCACCGTCCCGCCGAGGACGGGGCTGTTCCAGGCGGATTCGAGCAGCGACAACTTGAACGAACTATCAATGCCACAGCGGGCGAAGTCGGCGAGCGTGGCGGTCACGAGGTCATCGAGCGAACCGTAAGCAGCGGGGGCGGACATGGGAGATGCCCTTTCTGCCGCAGGGGAAACCCGAAAGTTCCGGGCGGCGTATCTGTCAAGAGTTGACGCGAAACGGTATCCAAGTCTACCCGCACCGGCAGGCAAGTTAAACAGGAAGGGATTCGGTAACCTGGGCGATGTCGCGCTCCATCTGGGCGACCAGCGCCGCCAGCGTGTCAAAACGCCGCTCATCGCGGATCTTCGCGCGGAAGTCCAGGGCCAGGGGCCGGTCGTAGAGGTCGCCGGAGAAGCCGTCCATGAGGAAGGCTTCCACTTTGCGCCGCCCGTCGTGGTCGGTGGTGGGGTTGACGCCGACGCTGACGGCGGCCCGGCGGGGTACGCCGTCGCCTAGCAGAGCGTAGGCGGCGTAGACGCCGTGGCCGGGCAGGAGCTGGCGCGGCTGGGCCGGAAGGAGATTGGCGGTGGGGTAGCCGAGCGTCCGCCCGAGCTGTTTGCCGCGGCCGACATGGCCCCGGACGACGAAGGGATGGCCGAGAAGCCCGACCGCCTCCGGCAAACGCCCCTCGGCGACGAGCCGGCGGACCTGCGTGCTGCTGATGCGCTCGCCGTGGAGCAGCACGGGCGGGACGGCGGTGACGGCGAAGCCGTCCCGCGCGCCCGACTGGAGCAGAGTCGTGACGTTGCCGGAGCGGCCCTTGCCGTAGCAGAAGTCCGCGCCCACCAGGACATGACGGGCCCCCAGCTTCGCTTCCAGCACGTCGGCGACGAACGCCTGGGGCGACAGCGCGGCGAAGGCGCGGTCGAAGCGCACAATGACGACGGCCTCAATGCCGCCCCCGTAGGCGTCAATGAGTTCCGCCCGCTGCGGCAGGGAGGCGATGTAGGGCGGCGCGGAGTCGGGCGCGAAGAGCTCGGAGGGGTGGATGTCGAACGTCAGCGCGACGGGCACATAGCCCTGCGACCGGGCCTCGCGCGCCGTCTGCTTGAGGATCTCCTGGTGCCCGCGATGGACGCCGTCGAAGACACCGACGGCGACGGCGCTGCGCCCGAAGGGCGTGGTCAGCATCTCCAGGCCGTGAATGACATTCATGGGCGAGTCCCGCGAAAAGCTCACCGGCAGCCCCTTCCGGGAAACGCCGCCGACCTCTGGAACGCCAAGGCGGCAGTGTCTGTCCGGTGAACCTGCTCGGATTGATGTCCGTGGCCTCCAACAGTATATCGGAAGGGGAAGTTCCCGCTCCGCCGGGGACCACAGTTCCCGCTGCTCACGGATGCTGAACGGCCTTCGCCTCGATCCTGACGTACAGTTCCGGCGGGGCCTGCGCGAAGTACTTGAACAGTGCCGGACACAGCCAGCCCTCCATGTTCAGGTCCGCCGCACGGTACACGTTCCCGCCCAACTCCGGGCGCACCCAGTCGAACTTGAGCGTGTAGCCGGGGAACGGCTCGGCGGAGAAGATCAGGCGGAATCCCTGGTGGGCCTGGGGCAGACCGGCCACGAGGCGGTCAATGATGGCGTCCGCCCCGCCGACGAACGGCTCTTGCACCAGGCCGACCCGCTCATCATCGAAGACCCACAGGCCCTCGTACTTGTAGGGGGCAATGACATAGAGTGAGTTCATTCTTTCCCTCCGCATCGGGGGCTTGACAGCCAATACAGTGTCCTGGCCGTTAGGCCGCCTGCGGCGCTGTCCACGCAATACCTGGCGTCCGCCGACTCACCCGCCGCCGGAGCGCCCCGATTGGAGGAGGTGGACGACGGGGTCTGGTCCATCCTCTTCGATGACACCTTGACCGCCCGGCTGGACGAGAGGGACTACAGGATCAGCGGCTAGAGTGGGTAGACTAGGAGGGCCAGAGGCCAGTTTCGAGCAGTGGCATATATTCAGGTAAAATTGCTGTC
>JAFAZD010000127.1 GCA_019239955.1 Armatimonadota bacterium
TCGGCGCGGAGTTCGGGGCGGCCCGGCGCTACGGCTCCTATGAGGCGCTGGCCGCCGACCCGGATGTGGACGCCGTCTATGTCGCCTCGCCGCACCCGATGCACAAGGAGGACTCGCTGCTGTGCCTGAACGGCGGCAAGGCTGTCCTGTGCGAGAAGCCCTTCACCATCAACGCCGCCGAGGCGCTGCAGGTCATCGGGACGGCCCGCGCCAGGAAACTGTTCCTGATGGAAGCCATGTGGACGCGCTTCACTCCAGTGATGGGCAAGGTGCGTGAACTCGTGTCGCAGGGGGCCATCGGCGAGGTACGAATCGTACAGGCCGACTTCGGCTTCCGTGCCGGCTTCGACCCCAAGAGCCGCCTGTTCGACCCCGCCCTGGGCGGCGGCGCGCTGCTCGATGTCGGCGTCTACTGCATCTCCTTCGCCTCCATGCTGCTGGGGACGCCGGAGCAGGTCGTCGGGACGGCGCACCTGGGCGAGAGCGGCGTGGACGAGAACACCGGCATTCTGCTGCGCTACCCGAAGGGGGAGATCGCCGTCCTCGCCGTTGCCGTCCGCGCCAACACGCCCCAGGAGGCCACCGTGATCGGCACGGAGGGGAAAATCCGCATCCACGCCCCCTTCTGGATCCCCAGGGCGTTGACCCTCTCGCGTAGCGGCCAGGAGGATGAATTCATTGAATTGCCGTATGAGGGCAACGGCTACAACTACGAGGCGCAGGAGGTCGCACGCTGCGTCGGCGAGGGACTGATGGAAAGTCCGATCATGCCACTCGACGAGACCCTCGCCATCATGCAGACGATGGACTCCCTGCGCGCGCCGTGGGGCCTGAAATATCCGACGGAGTAAGCGCCCAGCGCCCATGTACTACTTTGCGCTGGTCTCCTGCGCTGACCGTGCCCAGTTCGAGGCGAACGTCGCCCTGAACCTGAAGACCGCCACGCCGGAGTAGAACCGTCGCATGTCAGCGAATGAATTCGCCGCTCCGGGCCTGCGGCCGAGTCTCCGCCTGCGCGGGGACGTTCTTTCTTTTGTCCTTACCCTCGGACAATCGGCGCCTCGCCCTCAGCGGCGATTTCAATCGCTGACCCTCAATCGTTGGCTATTTTATCCGTAGGAACGTTATGACTGACCCTCGCCTCGTCACATGGGCACAGACGCTGTGCCACTACAGCCTGGAACTCTCGCCGGGCCAGCAACTGCTCGTTCGGACGGATGAGCCAGCCATCCCGCTCGCCAAGGAGGTCTACCGGACCGCCCTGCGGGCGGGCGCGCACCCGCACGTCCAGGTGCTGATAGATGGGTTGGACGAGATTTTCCTCTCCGAAGCCGCAGACGAGCAACTGGACTGGGTCTCGCCCATCCGCAAGTTCGAGTACGAGACGGTTGATGCCCTCTGCGCCATCATCGCCCCCACCAACACCGCCGCCCTGGCGGGCGTGGACCCCGCGCGCCAGTCCCGCGCGCAGAAGGCCAACAGCATCGTCCGCCGCTCCCTGTTCGCGCGCACGGCGGAGAACAAGGCCGACTGGGTGCTGACCCTCTACCCCACGCCCGCCGCCGCCCAGAACGCCGGGCTGTCGCTGCCGGCGTATGAGGAGTTCCTGTTCTCCGCGATGTTCCTGGACCGCGACGACCCCGCCGCCGCCTGGCGCGTGTTCTCCCAACAGCAGCAGCGCTACGTGGACTACCTGAACGGGGTGGACACCCTGCGTTTCGTCGCGCGGGACACGGACATCACGATGCGCGTCGCCGGGCGTACCTGGATGAACTCGGACGGCCACAAGAACTTCCCCAGCGGCGAGGTCTTCACCGGCCCCATCGAAGACAGCGTGAACGGCCACGTCCGCTTCTCGTTCCCGGCGGCCCATCTGGGGCACGAGGCGGACGACATCCGGCTGACGTTTGAGCACGGGCGGGTGACGGACTTTGATGCGGCAGGTGGCAAGGAGTTTTTGGCGGCCATGCTGGAGACGGACGCGGGGGCGCGGACGCTGGGGGAGTGCGCCGTCGGCAACAACTACGGCGTCCAGCGCTTCACCCGCAACACGCTCTACGACGAGAAGATCGGCGGCACATTCCATCTGGCGCTAGGAAACGCCTACCCGGAGACCGGCGGCGTCAACCAGAGCGCCCTGCACTGGGACATGGTCTGCGACATGCGTCCCGAAGCGGGTGGGGGGGCCATCTACGCCGACGGGGTTCTCATCCACGAGAACGGCCAGTGGAAAATTTAGCGCAAGGCGGGACTTCCTTCACGGCATCTGGAAAAGACGGCTGGTGACGCCCTGGTGGAGACGAGTCGTCTGGGCGTACTGCTCCAACGCCGCGAAGCCCCGGTCAGGGTGACGCGCGAGGCCGCCGAGATTGAAATGCGCCCACTTGTGGTGCGGATCAATCTTCAGCGTCCGCTCGTACTGGCGCATCGCGTCATAGGCCTGGCCCCGCTTGTAGAAGGCGTTCGCCATGTCGAAGTGCGCGCCGACGTGCTGCGGGTCCAGCTGGATGGCCTGCTGATAGTAGTGCAGGGCTTGGCCGTACTGCCCCGTCTGGCTGAGGGCCACGCCCAGGTTGAAGTGCGCCCAGGCGTGCTTCGGGTCCAGACGGATGGCCTCGTGCAGCTCCGCCATGCCCTGCTCCGGGTCGCCCTTCAGGAACAGCACCGCACCCAGGTCGTGATGCGCCTCCGCGTTCTGGGGGTTGATTCGCAGCGCCTCCTGCAGCTGGGCCAGGGCGTTGTCGAGCAGGCCCTTCTTGAAGAAGACGGTCGCCAGGCTGCATCGGGCCGGCACGTTCCTCTTGTCCTGCCGCAGCACCTCTTTGTATTCCTCAATGGCTGCCTCCAACTCTCCCTTCGCATTCAGCAGATCGCCCAGTGTCTGCCGCGCCTCGGTGAAGCGCGGGCTGAGGCGGACCGCCTCGCGCAAGTGCCGGCGGGCCTCGTCCAAATGCCCTAATTCTTCCAGCAGGATGCCGAGCGCGTAGTGCGCCCCGGCGTGTTCCGGGTCCCCGTGAAGCGCCTCGTCATAGGCCAACCACGCCTCGCGGACCCGCCCGGTCTGCTGCAAGGCCACGCCGAGGTTGACGTAGGCGTCGGCGAAGTCCGGCTGCAATCGGATCGCGTCGTTGTAGGCCGTGAGCGCGGCCTCCAGCCGCCCGCGCTTCTGGTGGGCCATGCCGATGCGGTGGTAGGCCTCGGCGTAGTTGGGCGTGATCTCCAGCGCCCGCTGGTACTCCCGGATCGCCATGTCGTGATGGCCGATGTCGCCGAGCACGTCCCCCTGCGCCATGTGCAGGGACGCCTCCTCCGGCAAGGTGCGGATCGCGTCGCTCAGATGCGTCAGCGCCACCTCCGCCTGCCCCGCCACTTGCAACGCGCGCGCCAGCGTGATGTGCGCCCCGACGTGCTGCGGGTCCCGCCGCAGAATCTCCCGCAGCAGCCCGATGGCCGCGTCCGTCTGCCCTTTTTTCAGGTACGCCGCCGCCGCGCTGAACATCTCGTCCAGCGACTCCCAGGCGTCCGCATCAAACATTGAGTACATGGGACGAACCGCCTTTCCGCCGTGCCAAAAATCGAATGGATGATGAACGGCTATAGCAATCTTAGAGCCAAATGTGCCTGTTGTCAAGTTTATAATGGTCCCATGATTTAGGACAGCAAATCGGGCACAATTAAGGTGGATGTAACCGCCGATGAGTACCACCCGAAAACAGCACTCAGCTGCCTTCAAGGCCCAGGTCGTCCTGGAGGCGCTGCGCGAGGCCAAGAGCATCAGCCAGATCGCCTCGGAGCATCAGCTGCATCCCAATCTGGTGACCAAGTGGAAGCAGGAGGCCGTCGCCCAACTGCCCGCTGTCTTCGAGCGCCAGAGTTCCCAGAGCCTGGCCCAGCAGGCTCAGGAGCAGAAGGTCGCCCAGCTGTACGAACAGATCGGCCGGCTCACCACTCAGGTGGACTGGCTGAAAAAAAAATCTGGCCTCGAGCCTGACGCCTGACCAGCGCCTCGCCTTGGTCGAGCGCGGCGCGGGGGCCGCCGTCCCGCTGCTGTGGCAGGCTGATCTGCTCTCGCTCTCACGTGGCCGCCTGTACTACAGGGCGCGGCCCGCCCGCGAGCAGGAGGTCCGCATCAAGCACCGCCTGGACGCGTGGTACACACAGCGCCCCTGCCTGGGGACGCGCAAGCTGGTACACCTGCTGGCGGCCGAGGGGCTGAACGTCGGGCGGCACACGATCCGCCGCTACCGCGCCGAGATGGGCCTGGCGACGCTGTACCCCAGGCCCAGCCTCTCGCGGCCCGCGGGGGCCGGGCATGCGGTCTACCCGTACCTGCTGCACGGCCTGAGCGTCGAGCGGCCGGACCAAGTCTGGGGCGTGGACATCACGTACGTGCGCCTGCGGGGTGGGTGGCTTTACCTGGTGGCGTTCCTGGACTGGTTCTCGCGGCGGGTGATCGCCTGGGAACTCTCCGACACGCTGGAGATGGCCTTTGTGCTGTCCTGCGCCGACGCCGCCCTCGCGGTGGCCGTGCCCGAGATCGTCAACAGCGACCAGGGCAGCCACTTCACGAGCGAGCGGTTCGCGGGCCGCTTCCTCGCGGCGGGGGCGCGCGTCTCCATGGACGGGCGCGGGCGGTTCGTGGACAACATCTTCACGGAGCGGCTGTGGCGCACCGTCAAGTACGAGGAGGTGTACCCGGCCGACTACGGCAGCCCGCGCGAGGCGCGTCAGGGCCTCTCGTCCTACCTGCGCTTCTACAACGTGGAGCGCCCCCACCAGGCGCTGGGCTACCTGACGCCGGCCGTCGCTCACGCCGAGCCGGACCGGCTGGCAAGACTACAAATCAAGTAGAGCAAGGAGACACAATCCTCCTTAAGAGAGGCCGGTTCACTGTCTTGACAAATGGGACCACCTTAGCTCTAGAAACGTCTCGTTATAGACGCATCGCGTCGAGACGACGCTGACGCAGGGCGGGACGCTGACGCTCGACCACCTGCCGTTCCAGGCGGACGAAGCGGCAGAGGTCATTATGTTGCCCAACGCCGCTCCCGCGCCATGTGAGCGCTACCCGTTGCGCGGCATCATCGTTGACTATCAGGGGCCAACGGAACTGTTTGCGGAGCAGAATTGGGCCTCCGCCCAATGATCGTGCTGGACTAGCGTATGGTATCATAGTCTCAGCATCATTAGTGGAGGCCAAACTTGTGAAGCAGTTTAAAATTGTTGTAGAACGTCACAGTGACGGATACGTCGCCTACCCTCTCGGTATCTCCGGCGTTGTTGTTGGAGAGGGCGATACATACGAGGAAGCTTTGGCCGATGTGAAGTCGGCTATTGCTTTTCACATCGAGACGTTCGGGCCGGGCGTTATTGAAAACGATGCGCCTGTTCTGGAAGCCTTCGTCGCGGAAGCGGGGGTGGCCGTCTGATGCCGCGCTTTCCCGTGGACGCGCCGCGCGATAAGGTGCTGAAAGCGTTTGCGTCGCTGGGCTTCAGGTTGCTGCGGGAAGGTGCCCACCTGTCGCTGGAGCGTGAGAACGAGGACGGAACGAAGACTCCGCTGACGGTACCAAACCATCGACTCATCCAGGGGTCTACCTTGAGAACCATCCTCACCCAAAGCGGTATTACGCGCGAGGAGTTCTTGACGGCTTACGATGCAGCCTGAGCCGGATGTCATACCCGAATAAAGGAAAGAATGATTATGTACGAATATTGCGTCGCCATCGTCGGCGTCGGGGCGGTCGGGGAGGAACTGCTGCGCGTCCTTGCCGAGCGCCGCTTTCCTGTCGCGTCCGTGAAAATCCTCGCCCGCACCCCGCGCACCATCCATGTGGACGGCACGGCCCATGAGGTCCAGGCGACCACGCCGGAGGCGTTTGACGGCGTGGACGTGGCCCTGTTCGCGGGGACGGAGGGGGAGAAGGGGGCGGCCGTCACCTTCGGCCCGGAGGCCGTCCAGCGCGGCGCGGTCGTCATTGACAACGGCGCGGACTTTCGGATGCGGCCCGACGTGCCGCTGGTCGTCCCCGAAGTCAATGCCGAGGCGCTGGACGGTCACAGCGGCATCATCGCCAACCCGAACTGCTCCACCGCGCAGCTCGTGCTGGCCCTGAAGCCCCTGCACGACGCTGTCGGCCTGCGGCGCGTCATGGTCGCCACCTATCAGGCCGTCTCCGGCGCGGGCAGCGGGGGCGTCACGGAGCTTCATGCCCAGAACGTGGCCCTGGCGGAAGGCCGCGCCGTCCCCTGCTGCGGCCCCGTCTTCGCCGCCCAGATCGCCGCCAACGTCATCCCCCAGATCGGCGGGTTCGACGACGCCGGGTACACGTCGGAGGAGATGAAGCTAGTGCATGAGACGCGCAAGATCATGGGCCTGGGCGAACTGGCCGTCACCCCCCTTGTCTGCGCCCGCGTGCCCGTGATGGTCGGCCACTCGGAGGCCGTCTATGTGGAGACCGAGCGGCCCCTGACGCCCGCCGACGCCCGCGCCCTCTGGCACGACTTCCCCGGCATCGCCGTGCTGGACGACTTGAAGGCCGACGACCCGTACCACGCCTACCCGATGCCCCTGTTCGCCGCCGGCAAGGACACGACCTTCGTGGGCCGCGTCCGCCAGGATGTGAACAACCCGAACGGCCTGAACTTCTGGGTCGTCAGCGACAACCTGCGCAAAGGCGCGGCCACCAACGCCGTCCAGATCGCCGAGGCCCTGGCCGAGCGCGGCCTGCTGCGCCGCTGACGCATCTATGTAGGGGCGCAGCAGGCTGCGCCCCTACACCCCGCCCTGTGAGAAACACCGATGATGGCAGACACCGATACGCGCACCCCGCCCTTTGGCCGCGTCCTGACGGCGATGGCCACGCCCTTTGACGCCTCCGGCGGCGTGGACTATGAGGAGGCGGCCCGGCTGGCCCGTTACCTGGCCGCCCACGGCTCCGATGGGCTGGTGGTCGCCGGCACGACCGGCGAGAGCGCCACGCTGACCGCCGACGAGAAGATCCGGCTGTTCGGAACCGTCCGGGAGGCCGTCGGCAAGGACGCCAAGGTACTCGCCGGCACGGGCAGCTACAACACGGCGGAGACCATCACGCTCTCGCGCGAGGCCCAGCACCTCGGCGTGGACGGCCTGCTCGTCGTCACGCCCTACTACAACCGCCCGTCGCAGGAGGGCCTGTACCAGCACTACAAGGCCGTCGCCGACGCCGTGACGCTCCCCGTCATGCTCTACAACGTGCCTACGCGCACCAGCGTGAACATGGAGGCCGCGACCGTGCTGCGCCTGGCCGAGATCGCCAACGTCGTCGCCTTGAAGGAGGCCAGCCCCTCCATGAGCCAGGTGGCCGAGGTCGTCGCCGGGGCCCCCGCGACGTTTGCCGTCTACAGCGGCGCGGACGAGAACAACCTGCCCATCCTCGCCCTTGGCGGCGTCGGCATCGTCAGCGTCGTCTCGCATGTGGCCGGCCCCGACCTGGCGCAGATGCACACGGCCTTCTTTGACGACAATGACCTGGCGACCGCGCGGCGGATTCACCTGCGGACCCTGCCGCTGACTAAAGCCATGTTCAGCGCCCCCAGCCCCGTCCCCACGAAGACGGCCCTGTGCATGCTGGACGTGCTCCCCAACAGCCTGGTCCGCCTGCCTCTGGTGGAGGCCAACGACCGCGAGCGCGCCGTCATCCACGCCGCCCTGAAAGATTACTGCGGCCCGGTGCGCGGCGAATCCCTATGAAGGCGCAGGTCATTCTGTTCCCCGGCTTCGACGAACTGGATGCGCTCGCGCCACTGGAGGTGCTGCAAAACGCGGCGGCGCGCGGGGCCGACCTTCAGGTGTCCCTGGTGACGCGGGACGGGGCCGAGGAGATCACGGCGGCGCATGGCACTCGGCTCCGCCCGGCGGGCCGTCTGCGCGGGGAGGACCCGCCGGACCTGCTGCTCGTGCCCGGCGGCGGCTGGAACGCCCGCGCGCCGCAGGAGGCGCAGGCCGAGGCCGAGCGCGGCGATCTGCCGGCCGTGCTCGCCGACCTGCATGAGCGCGGGGCCGTCCTCGCCGCCGTCTGCACCGGGGCCGTGCTGCTGGCCGTCGGCCTGATCAAAGGCCGGGATAGTGCGGGGTTCTTTCTGTAAAATGGTACCAGCCCCATCTAAAGCAGGCGGAATTTACAGAAAAATCCGCACACTATCATTACCCCGAGGTAAACTAAGGTGTACAAATTGGCAGGAGGAGTTTTGTGTAGTGTCGTGTTTATGAGTTTACTGAACGTACAATCTAGGTGTTTTGCCTCTCCTAGCAAGGGCAAGCAACAGGACATGGCCTGGCTGCGTACGCGTGCATGGCAAATGGGGCGCGCAAAAATCGAAGTCAATCGTAGGTTTTCGAAGAAGCAGCGCATTCTAATAGTTCGCCAGCTTGATGATGCGGGAAAAAAAGCCAATGCTAAAGCATATAGGTTAAGCCCTGAATATGTCAGGTTGATGAAGGGCCAAACACCCCCCTCTGACTCAAAACACGTCATTATGAGCTACGCGACACTTAATGACAACTTGAAACGGCAGTACTTAGCTCGGATAGCCAAGAAGTACCATCTAACGAGCGATCAAGTTGCTGCTATTCGGATGGAAGTAGACGCACGAAGATAGACAGCGCGGGGTTCTTTCTGTAAAATCCGCACACTATCAAGGCTGGCCCGCCACCACCCACCACGCCGTACTGGAGGACCTGCGGGCCTCGGGGACGAATGTCGTCCAGGCTCGCGTGGTGGATGACGGCAACATTCTCACCGCCGGCGGAGTCACCAGCGGCCTAGACCTGGCCTTGTGGCTCGTGGAGCGTTTCTGCGGCCCCGCCCTGGCCCTGGCGGTGGAACAAAATCTGGAATACGAGCGGCGCGGCGTCGTCTGGCGACGCGCCCCCGAACATTTTTGACCTTATGACCAACAAAAACACACTGCAAATCATCCCGCTGGGCGGGATCGGCGAGATCGGCAAGAACATGACGGCGATCCGCTGTCAGGACCAGATCATCGTCATTGACTGCGGACTTTCCTTCCCCAGCACTGATCAGCTGGGCGTGGACCTCGTCATCCCCGACATCTCCTACCTGCTCGAACACCGGGACATGGTACAGGGGATCATCCTCACCCACGGGCACGAGGACCACATCGGCGCGCTCTCCTGGGTCCTCAAGGACCTCAACGTGCCCGTCTACGGCACGCGCCTGACCATCGGCTTCACCAAGCCCAAACTCGGCGAGAACCGCGTACTGGACAAGGCCAAGCTGATCACCTTCGGGGCGACCGATCGGTTCAAGGTCGGCCTCTTTGACATTGAGCCGTTTCGGGTCGCCCACTCCATTCCGGACGCCGTCGGCTTCGCCGTCCACACCCCCGCCGGAACCCTGGTCCACACGGGCGACTTCAAGTTCGATCAGACCCCAATAGACGGCCAGCTCTTCGACATCGCCCGCCTGACCCGCATCGGCCAGGAGGGCGTTTTGGTCCTGCTCTCCGATTGCACCAACGTCGAGCGCCCCGGCTTCGTCCCCTCGGAGCGCCTCGTCGGCGACACCTTCGAGCAGATCTTCCGCGACGCACCCAAGCGCATCATCATGGCCTGCTTCGCCTCCAACGTCCATCGGGTTCAGCAGGCCGTGGACATGAGCGTCAAGTTTGGCCGCAAGGTCGCGCTGATGGGCCGCTCGATGGAGCGCAACATGGAGATGGCCCAGCAGATGGGCTATCTGAAAATCCCCCAGGGCACGCGCATCCGCGCCGATGAGATCGAAGAGTACTTCCCCCAGCAGGTGACGGTGATCACCACGGGATCGCAGGGCGAGCCGATGTCCGCGCTGTCGCGTATGGCCGTGGACGACCACCGCAAGATCAAGGTGATCCCCGACGACACGGTCATCATCAGCGCGTCGGCGATCCCCGGCAACGAGAGCGCCGTGAATCGCACCATCAATCACCTGTACCGCCGGGGCGTCCATGTCCTCTATGAGCCGGTGGCGAACGTCCACGTTTCCGGCCACGGCTACGCCGAGGAGCTGAAGTTGATGCTCAACCTCGTGGAGCCGCAGTACGTCATGCCTGTGCATGGCGAGTACCGGATGCTCACATTGTACGCCGACATTGCCGAGGACATGGGCTGGCCGCCCGAGGACATCATCCGCGCGGAGATCGGCGACATCGTGGAGGTCGCGGAGGACGTGGCCGGCATCGTCGGCAAGGTGGACAAGAGCGGCCCGGTGCTGATTGACGGCACGGGTGTCGGCGACGTCAGCGACATCGTGCTGCGCGACCGCCAGCACATCGGCCAGGACGGGTTTCTGGTGCTGGTCGTCGGCCTCAGCGCCGAGACGGGCGAGATTCTGACCGGCCCCGAAGTTATCTCGCGCGGCTTCGTCTACATGGACCAGAACGCCGAATTGGTGGACCAGATCAAGCAGCTCATCGTGGACAAGCTCCACAGCCTGCCCGAGCACGACAACGACTTCGCCGTCGTCCAGCAGGACCTGCGCGACGCCGTCGGCAAGTTCCTCTACAAGCGCACCCAGCGCCGCCCCATGATACTGCCCATTCTGCTGGATCTTTGAGGCGGCATCATCAAGGGGAGAGACAAACCATGACGACCATTGTTCCGGCGGGGAGCATTTCGGATCAGGCGGAGGCCATCTTCGAGGCTCAAATCAAACCCGGTCTCTTGGATGCCGATCCGGAAGACTTCCTCGCCATTGACGTGAATACCGGCGATTACGAGATCGCCCGCGACGACATGACCCCCGGAGACCGCCTGCGGGAGCGCCATCCGGATGCCCGTATCTTTCTGCGCCGGGTTGGGGATCAGGCCGCCTACACGGTCGGCTGGGGATACAGGCCATGATCGTCGGCCAGGTGGACGCGAGGCGACATTCCGTTGTTTCGCTGGTGGTCATCGGGCCGACAGGACAGCAGGAGACCATTCTATTCCAGGTGGACACGTGCTTCAATGGCTCGCTCATGCTTCCGGCCGCTCAGATAGCGGCGCTGGGGTTGCCGCAGGTGGAAGAGTTGAGCATCCGGCTGGCCGACGGCAGCCGGATCGGGGCCTGGCAATACCTGGCGCATGTGGAATGGGACGGCCAGGTCCGCCAAACCCGCGTCGTCGCCTCCGGCAGCCAGCCGCTGCTGGGGATGTCCCTTGCGTTGGGCTACAACATCAGCATCAACATGGTGGACGGGGGGCGTGTCGCCCTCACCCGATTGCCTTCCAGCGCCCCATGATCCTGCCCATCCTGCTGGACCTGTGAGACGGGTATCATCAAGGAAGAAAGGCAAACCATGACGATAATTCCCACCGAGAGCATTTCGGATCAGGCAGAGGCCATCTTCCAGACACAGATCAAACCGCGTCTCGTTAGCGCCAAACCGGAAGACTTTCTCGCCACTGACCTAAATATCGGTTGGTTCTGGACGCAGGCCCGAAGTATGTTCCGATAGTATTCGCTCCTGCTGACCGTGGTCCTCTGCGCCCAATAAAGCAAGGCTTTCCCTCACGGGGATGCGCCTGGAAGGGGGATGGGCTGTCCTTTGGACAGGGATCACCGACGGGTGTCCAGGGCGTTGTGGTCTCGGCTGAGGAGGACATATACCGGGAATGGCAGAGCAAAAACGACTGTATACCTTCGCACTACTTCTCCTCGTCGTGTTCGGCTTTGGCCAGGGGGCTGCCCGGCCGAGGACAGCGACGGCACCACCGCACGCGAAGTTCATTGCAAGGGTCAACGCAAAGTTCGTCCAGATCGACCTCCCTGGGGGGGTGGATGACACGCAACCCGGTACACAGCTCGATGCTATCAATGATCGGGGCCAGGTCATCGGGACGACGGGTACGCGCGCCTTCCTGTGGGAGCGCGGCACCTGCACCCGAATTCGGGTGCCCGGCCCAACCGACACCGTGTTCCCCAGCGCCATCAATGATAGGGGCCAGGTCGCTGGCTCCTACTACGGCCGGTTTCCCGGCTCGCGCGGCTTCGTCTTGAGTGCGGGGGCGTACACCACAGTGGCCTTCCCCCGGGCGCGCGACGGCTGGCAGGGGCCGACGTCTCTGCTCGGGATCGACAGCCAGGGTCGGTGCGTGGGGGGATACGAGGACAAGCGGGCCTTCCGGCATGGCTTCGTGTGGGGCCGTGGCGCCTTCACCCCGATCGCTCCCCCGGTCGCCGAGGGCCGGGACGTGTACGCCCTGGGCATCAATGACGCCGGCCAGGTGGTGGGCTGCTACTACGACGTCTCCGCGAGGGGCCACGGGTTTGTGCTCGGCCGGGGTGGCTACGCCACGCTCGACTACCCTGATCCTGACACCAACACGACGGCCCGCGTAATCACCGGCTCAGGCCGAGTGCTGGGCGAGGTGGAGTCCATCGCGCCGCGCCACGGTCCTGCCGCGCAAGGCTGGGGCTTCCTGTGGTGGCAAGGTGCTTTCACCCGGATCACCTTCCCAGGGGCGACCCGAACCGTCCCTACGGGCGTCAACGATCGCGGCCAGGTCGTCGGATGGTACAGCAATGGCCGAGGCCCTCGGCACGGATTCCTGTTCAACGGGGCTGCCTATACCCGCATTGACTACCCCGGCGCGACCGAGACGGAGCTCGCGGGCGTCAACGGCCGCGGGCAGGTCATTGGGATGTACCGTCGCCTCCCCGCCGGTCGCCATAAATCCTCCTCGAACCCAGGGGTTGAGCATGGCTTCCTGTGGACCCCGTGAAGGCTCACCGCCACGAACTGCCGAGGCTCCTCACGCCGGTCGCGCTTCTCGCGTTGGAGTTGCCGTGGATGGGCCCGACATTGCCATCGTGTGGCTGCTTCGGGCGTGGGGCGTCACCCGATTACCACCCACTACCCCATGATTCAGCCTATCTTGCTGGCTTTGTAGCCGAGACGAGCGGTTTCAACCGCTCGGCCACTGCGCCCAGGGGGCGGTTCGGAGGATGGAGAGCATATCGGGCGGCGTCATGCTCAGCTTGGCCGCGCCCATCACGACGTCATTCAGGTCCACGCCGTACCAGTTGCGCTTGGCGGGGTCACAGAGGCCCGCGATGTTGCGGCAGGCGACGGCCTCCGCCACCCGGTCGGCGAAGGCCGCTGCCTCGCTGCCGCGCGCCCTCATGGCGTTGTGCCGCGCCCAGGCCGTCGCGCGGCGTAGAGCCGGCCCGAATTGCGGGTCATCCATCGCCAGGAAGCGGCCTGCCAGACGCGGGCGGTCCAGCCGGCGGGCCATCTCGGCGTAACTGGCGGCGGCGAAGTAGAACATGGACAGCGCGGCGAAGACAGGGAAGCAAGGCATGGCTGCGTAGCAGGCCCCGATGAAGTCCGCCGTCGCGTCCGCCTCCGCCAGCGTCGTCCGCCCGTACTCCGCCAGCCGCGCCTCCCGCTCAGGTCTGTCCCATGCCTCCTCCAGAATGCCGGCCAGCCGCTCAATGCCCAGCAGCGTCAGCGGGATGCCCGTGCTGAACAGCGGGTCTACGAAGGCCGCCGCCGAGGGCAGCATCGCCCAGCCCGGTCCGGCGGCGGCTTGAGCGCGATAGGCCAGCCGGGGCGCGTACGCGAAGGGGCGGATCTGCTGGGCCTCGGCGAATTGCACCCCGATGGACGGAAACCGGGTGAGGAAGCGCGGCCACGCTGCCTCGCCCTCGGCCAGACCGATCTCCCGCGCCAGGGCGTCCGTCACGGCGATTCCGGCACTGGTGATGCCGTTGCCGAAGCGCAACACCCACATCCAGCCGCCGTCGAAGACGTGGTGCAGGGCGGCGTCATCCAGGGGGTAGGGCGGTGTGTCTGCGTGCCGGAACTCGGCAAGGGCGTCGCAGCGGCGGACGCCGGTGAAGTGGGAATATAGGCCCTGCGTGGGCGGGTAGTCGGCGAATGGGACTTCGGACAGGCCGAGCGCCCGGCTCAGGAAGCCGCGCGGCCCGGTCGCGTCCACGACCAGCCGTGCCCGCAGGGAAAAGGGCCGCCCCGCGCGTTCGCCCGCCAGGTTCGCCGTGCCGTCCGCCTGCCACTCCGGGGCGGCGAGCGTGACCTGGTCATGATATTCCGCCCCAGCGGCAATGGCCTCGCGCATCAGAAATTCGTCTACGTCCGCCCGGAGCCAGTGCGTGTCGGCCACCTCGTCGTGCGGGCTGGCGGCGACCAGCAATTGGTTGCTGCGATCGGGGGCGGGGCGATACGGACGGCCGGCCTCGTGGTGAAAGAAGGTGAAGCCGCGCTTGAGGCCGCAGCCGAGTTCGGGGTAGGTGCGCTGCCAGGGGCCGTAGGAGGTCAGCGGCAGCAGGCGCGGCAGGTCGTAGCGGCGGGCGAGCTGTTCCAGCAGCAGGTTGGCGAGGGGGGACGTGGACTCGCCGATGGCGAAGCGCGGGTGCCGGCCCTTTTCCAAGAGCAGCACGGACAGCCCCAGGCGGCGGGCGACCATTGCCAGCAGCGACCCACCGAACCCGGAGCCGATGACGGCCAGATCGAAGTCGGCGCTCATGCCGATCCGCACTCCTTGCAGGCCACGGGTGGGGGCGGCTGCTGCGTCCGGTTCATCGCGGCCAGCCGGGCCGCGCGGGCCGGGGAGCAGGCGCAGGCGTAAAACCGCTCCGCGTCCCACAGGTCGGCGAACACGCGCCCCCGCCCCAGGGCCAGCCCATATTCCTGGACGGCTTCCAGGGAGGCCAGCGACGGCGGCGCGTAGTCGCCTGCCGCCGCCAGCGCCTCCATCGCCCCGTTGCCGGCGCGCGTCGGAATGACGCAGCAGACCTCCGCGCCCGCGTCAAAGGCCGCATCCAGGGAACGTTTGGCCCAGACGATCCCCTCCTGCTCGGTTAGGAACGGGGGGCGAAGCAGCAGGAAGACGC
>JAFAZD010000148.1 GCA_019239955.1 Armatimonadota bacterium
GGGCGACGCAGGGCGCGGTGGCGGCGACCAGGGCAGCCAATGGCCGAGGCCAGGGGGCCGTCGGCGCGCTGTAGCGCGGGAGAGAACCATGGGTTTCCAAAAAATCGACAAGAAGCAGGTGCCGCAGGTGATCGGCCTGGGCGTCGCCTCGTGCGGGATGTTCGGCTACTTCGCCTACAAGATGATTCTGCCGACGGCGTCCGCCGCGCCCGCACCGGCGGCCAAAGCCGTCAAGGCCGCCGGCGCGCCGCCAGCCGCCTCGGCCACGGTCGGGGCGACGACAGGAGCCCCGGGGGTAGTCCCGGCGGACGCGCCGCCGCCGACGCCGGGGATGCGCGATCCGTTCGTTCCGGCGATCAGTGACTCGACGGCCCCCGCCGCCCCCACTCCGGGGCAGGCCGGGAAAGCCCCCCCGCCCCCGGCGGCAACGCAGGTGGCGAGCCTGCCGACTCTGGGGCCGGACGCCGTCCACGTCCCGCCCGCGCCGCCGTTGCCTGCGCCGGGCGGCAATGACGCCCCCCCGCCCGCCGTCGGCCCAACGGCCCCCGTTGCGCCGATGCCAGCCGCGCCGAGCGCGCCGAGCGCGCCCTCCTGGACGGTGACGGGGGTGCTGCAAAGCAGCGGGGAAGACATCGCCATCCTGCGCAACGGCGACGAGCGACGGATCGTGCGGGCGGGCGACATGGTGGACGGCGAGTTCCGCATCGTGGACGTGACGCGCCAACATGTCATCCTGCGTCACGGCGCGAACCGCTACACGCTTCCGCTGGGCGGGGCGAAGACGACGCCGGCCGTCCAGGCGCGCCGCGCGCCGCAGAGTACGGGCACGGCGTTCCGCGGGACGCCAGACACCTCCACCGCGCCTTCCGCCCCGCCGGCCCCGGGCGAGGCCGAAGGGGAGCCTCAGAAGTTGCAGGACGCGGTTCAGAATCCCGGCAGCGGGCCGCAGGGCGTGACGGACACGACGCTGAACCAGCTTCAGAATTTGATCGGGAAGCGATAAATCACCCCCGCCCCCATTCTTGCGGGGAGCCGGAGACATTGCCGACGGCCGGAGCCTCACCGCGCGGCCAGGAGAAGAAAATGCAGTACATCACCAACGCGCGCGGCACGCGCGCCTTTCATCGCAAGACCGGCAAGGTCGTCACGCTCGCCGTGGCGGCGGGCGCGCTGCTCTCGGGCACGATCCCCTCCTTTGCACAGCCGACCGGCCAGGCCCCGCTCAGGGGCAAGGCCGTCCGGGTGCTCCAAGAGACGGGGCGCGCCCAGGACGTCACGCTGGACTTCGTGGCGGCGGACATCAACGACGTGCTCAAGGCGCTGGCCGTGCAGACACACACCAACATCGTCTCCGGCTCGGACGTCAAGGGCAACGTCACCGTCTCCCTCGCCCACGTCTCGCTGGACGAGGCGCTGAACATGGTCAGCCATCTTTCGGGCTACCAGTACGCGAAGGTGGGGCGCTCTTACGTCGTCGGGTCCCCGGCGACCATTGCGGCCATGACGGCCGGGGACGCCGCGGCGGCCCTCCCGACCACGGCCGTGCTGACCTTCAACTACTCCGACCCGGCCAGCCTGACGACCACCATCACGGATCGCTACCCCGGCGTCAAGGTGAGCGCCGGCAAAGCCACCGGGCAGGGCGGCCGCAGCGTGCTAATCGTCACCGGCACGGACAGCGACGTCACGGCGGTGAAGCAGCTGGTCGCCGACACGGAGGCCGGCCTCTCCAACGGCATCGCCGAGTCACAGACGGTCGTGTATGACATCAAGTACGCCTCCGCCGATGATCTGCAAACGGTGCTGGGCCGCCTGGTGCCGAACCTGATCGTGACGCCGGGGCCGACGCAGCGCACCGCCCCGGTCGCGCCCGCCACCGCCGACGCGGGCGGCACGACCAGCGTGACCACCTCCTACGGGGCCACGACGCAGGGCGCGACCGTGACGGCGGTGACGGGCAGCCTGCCCACCAAGCCGACCACGTCCTCGCTGCTGCTGACCGGGAGCGACACGGACATCGCCCGCGCCCGGCAGATTCTGGCGACGGTGGACGTGCGGCCCGCGCAGATCAACTTTGAGGCCAAGATCACCGACCTGGACACGAACCTGGCGCGCGACCTGGGGCTGGGCTACAGCTTCGCGGGCGCCCAGACGACGGTGGGCCAGGTGACGTCGGCGGGGGCCAACCCCTCGACGGCCCAGTTCCGCACGTCGCTCCCGATCGGCTACACGCCGCTCAGCCAGTTCGTCAACGTCCAGCTCTACGCGCTCCAGACGAAGGGGGACGCGCGCATCCTGGCGACTCCCAACATCAGCGCCATTGACGGGCAGCCGGCGGCGATCTTCATCGGCAACAACATCACCTACGTCTCGTCCATCACGTCCAGCCCGACCGGGCAGAACGTCACCACGGCCACGGTGAGCGCGGGCGTCAAGCTCTTCATCACGGGCAAGGTCAACAATGACGGCTACGTCACCATCAACCTGCACCCGGAGGTGTCCACGTACACGCTGACGGCCACCACCGGCGGGGCGCAACTGCCGAACATCGCCACGCGCGAGGCGACGACCACTCTGCGGGTGCGCGATGGCGACATCATCGCCCTGGGCGGCCTGGCGCAGAACTCCGAGGCCAAGACCAGCAACCAGGTGCCGCTGCTCTCGGACATCCCGATCCTGGGCAATCTGTTCCGCCGCGACACCACGTCGCGCGAGCGGCGCGAGCTGGTGATCTTCATCAGGGTCTCCATCGCCAAGGACCAGGCGTAGGGGCACTCCGCATGGTAGGGGCGCAGCATGCTGCGCCCCTACAGTTGTTTTTGCCCCCTGCCGATAATCACAGGCAGAGGCAGTTTCAGACAGTTCTTTCCCGGCATCAAGGACACCCTTTCCCATGCAATCGGCAGCCATCGGTGACATTTTCGTGAGCAGCGGCCTGATCTCGCAGGAGCACCTCGCGCAGGCGCTGGAGAAACAGCGGCAGCTCAAGACCCAGGAGCCGATCGGCGAGCTGCTGGTCTCGATGGGGCTGATCACCGAGCGCGACCGGGTGCGCTGCCTGGGCGAGCAGTGGGGCGTGTCCTACGTGGACCTGGCCGAGATTCGCATCCCCGAGGACGTGACGGCGGCGGTGACGCAGGAGCTGGCGCGGCGCTTTAAGGTGATCCCGATCGCGCGCGAGGACAAGCGGGTCACGCTGGCGATGAAGAACCCGCTGGACATCTTCGCCATTGACGAGATTCGGCTGATCACGGGCAAGGAGGTCGAGGCGGTCATCGCCACCGAGGAGGACATCATCAACGCCATCTCGGCCAACTACCGCACCGAGGTCAACGTCAACGAGGCCGTCTCCGAGGTGATGCGGGACCTGGACGAGGCCGCCATTGAGATCACCGCGGGCGACGCCGACGAGGACAACATCACCATCGAGCAGCTCAAGGAGCTGTCCGGCGAGGCGCCGGTGGTCCGGCTGACCAACATGATCATCTCGCGCGGCATCACGGACAAGGCCTCGGACATCCACGTCGAGCCGAGCAAGGACACGGTGCGGATCCGCTACCGCATTGACGGCATCCTGCACGACGGCATGACGCTGCCCAAGAAGGCGCAGGCGTCCATCACGTCGCGCCTCAAGATCATGGCCGCCATGGACATCGCCGAGAAGCGCGCCCCGCAGGACGGCCGCATCTCGGCCACCATCGAGGGCAAGCCCTACGACTTCCGCGTCTCGACGCTGCCCGCCGTGTTCGGCGAGAAGATCGTCATGCGCGTGCTGGACAAAAGCAACATCTCCGTCGGCCTGCACAAGCTGGGCCTGCTCCCGTACACGTTCGAGATGTTCGAGTCCATGATCTCGCGGACGTATGGGATCATTCTGGTGACGGGGCCGACCGGGTCGGGCAAGTCCACCACGCTCTACTCCGTGCTGTCCAAGCTCAACTCCGGCGAGAAGAACATCATCACCATTGAGGACCCGGTGGAGTACGAGCTGTCCGGCATCACGCAGAGCATGGTCAACAACCGGGCCGGCATGACGTTCGCCGCCGGCCTGCGCTCGATGCTGCGCCAGGACCCCAACATCATCATGGTCGGCGAGATGCGCGACCAGGAGACGGCGATGATCGCCATCGAGGCGGCGCTGACGGGCCACCTGGTCATCTCCACGCTGCACACCAACGACGCGCCGGGGGCCGTCGCGCGCCTGCTGGACATGGGGATCGAGAGCTTCATGATCGCCTCGTCGGTGATCGGCGTGATGGCCCAGCGGCTGCTCCGAACGGTCTGCGCGAAGTGCAAGGAGCAGTACACGCCGCCCAAGGACGCCATCAAGCGCCTGGGGATGAACCTGGACATTCTGGACAAGGGCGAGGTGACGTTCTACCGTGGCCGGGGCTGCGACGTCTGCAAGGGCAGCGGCTACAAGGGCCGCACCGGGGTGTACGAGCTGATGCCGGTGACGGACAAGGTGCGCGAGCTGGTCCTGGCGCGGGCGTCCTCCTATGCCATCCGCGAGGCGGCCATCGAGGCGGGGATGCGCACGCTCAAGGACGACGCGATGGAGAAGATTCTGCTCGGCATCACGACGCTGGAGGAGTCCCTGCGCGTGATTTATTCGGGGTAAGAACCCCTCCTCCGTCGGAGGAACCCCCACCGCAAACAGGCACAAGAAAATGACAACCACAGCAGCCGCCAATTCGGTCGTGACCATTGACCAGCTCATCGCGGGGGCCGAGGACCTGGCGGCCTTGCCGCAGGTGGTGATGCGGGTGATTGACCTGACGATGGACCCGAAGGCAACGGCCGCGGACGTGGAGAAGATCGTCGGGACGGATCAGGCGCTCGCCGGGCGGATTCTGTCGCTCGCCAATTCGTCGTACTACGGGCTGCCCCGGCGCATCTCCTCGCTGCGCGAGGCCGTCGTGTTCCTGGGGTTCAAGGCCATCCGCAACCTGGCGATGGCGATCACGACCTTTAACCTGTTCCTGGGCAAGAGCGACTCGGCGTCGCTGGCGCGGCGGACGCTGTGGCGGCACTCCATGGACACGGCGCAGTGCGCGCGGATTATCACGTCGCGGCTGCACCCGACGGACCGGGAGGCGTTCGGCACGGACGAGGCGTTCACCTGCGGGCTGCTGCACGACATCGGCAAGCTGGCGCTGGACAAGAGCCGCCCGGCGCTGTTCACCTCCATCTCCGAGACGGCGCGCGCCCACGGCGTCCGGTTCTACGTGATCGAGGAGAAGGCGCTGCCCTGGACGCACAGCCAGCTCGGCATGGCGCTGGCGGCGCGCTGGAACCTGCCGACCCATGTGTGCGAGACGGTCGGGTTCCACCACACGCCGCTCGCCGCGCAGGTCAACCCGCGCCTGACGGCGACGGTCGCCCTGGCGAACGAGATCGCGCATTTCCTGGAGGGCGGGGCCGTGGGGGCGACGGAGGACGAGGCGGCGCGGTGGCAGCGGACTCTGGCGGACTGCCATGAGGCGCTGATCCCGCTGCGACTGACGCCGGAGAAGGCGCAGGTGATAGCCGCGGCCTGTCGGGCGGAGGTGGACAAGGGCCTGTCGCAGATGGCATTTGCGTAGCCGCCCGGTCCCCGATTCCGGGGGCAGGACGCAGAGGGGCGTGGCGCGCCGTGCGCCTAAGAGCGAGGAAAGAATATAATGATCGTTAACGATGGAGACTTGTTGCCGATAGCGCCGCAGGACGCGGTTCCGGCGGCGCGGCCGCCGGAACCGTCCGAGGATTTCCTCTCGGCGCGGGTCGCCGAGACCTTCGACAGCATAGAGTTGCTGCTGGCGGCACGGGCCGAGGCCGAGGAGGCGGAGGCGCGGGCGAAGACTCTGCCGGAGACGCCCCTGCCGTTCGTCAAGGAGGACAAAAAGAAGGCGAAGGCCGAAGAGCCGCGCGCCGGCGGGGCGGGGCAGCAGCGGACGTTCACGACGGCCACGACGGCGGGCGGAGACGACTCGCCGGCCCCCGCCGGGGCCCTGGGCGGCGACGCGCTGCGGCGCCTCAGCGACGCGACCGGCGTGGAAATGGGCCCCTCCCTGAAGGACTTCATGCGGCCCGAGTCGACAGCCGAACCGCGCACCCGGTACGTGAACAGCCAGCGCGGCGATCAGGACGAGGACCTGCTCGGAGAATCGACGGCCGGCGAGGGGGTCGAAATTCGGTCGCTGGCGGACGCCCACATTGACGAGCTCCTGCGGCAGACGGTGCAGGCCGGGGCGTCCGACCTGCACCTGACCGTCGCCCTGCCGCCGATGATCCGCAAGGACGGCAAACTGGTCGCCCTGCCCTACGGCACTGCGGGCGAGCGTGACACACAGCGGATCGTCTACGACATTCTGGACAACGAGGCCATCGAGAAGTTCGAGCGGACCAAGGAGCTGGACTTCTCCTACGGCATCAGGGGCGTGGGCCGATTCCGCTTCAACGTCTACCGGCAGCGCGGCTCGGTCGGCTGCGCAATGCGCGTCATCCCCAACACGATCCCCTCAATGGAGCAGCTCAAGCTGCCCCCGGTGCTGCGGGATCTGACGCGCAAGCATTCCGGACTGGTGCTGGTAACGGGCCCGACGGGGTCGGGCAAGTCCACCACCATCGCCTCGATGATCGACATCATCAACTCGGAGCGCGAGTGCCACATCCTGACCATCGAGGACCCCATCGAGTACCTGCACATGCATAAGCGGGGCATGGTCAATCAGCGGGAGTTGGGCATGGACACGGACTCGTTCAACAACTCCCTCCGGGCCGCGCTGCGCGAGGACCCGGACGTCATCCTCGTCGGCGAGATGCGTGACCTGGAGACGATCGCGGCGGCGATCACGCTGGCGGAGACGGGCCACCTCGTTTTTGCGACCCTGCACACGCGCTCCGCGCCCGCAACCGTGGACCGCATCGTGGACGTGTTCCCGGCGCACCAGCAGGAGCAGATCCGCATCCAGCTCTCGACGAGCCTGGAGGGGGTCATCGCGCAGCAGCTGCTGCCGAAACTGGGCGGCGGGCGGGTCGCGGCCATCGAGATCATGATCGCCACGAGCGCGCTGCGGAACCTGATCCGGGAGGGGAAGACGTACCAGATCTACTCGGTGATTGAGACGGGCCATCAGTACGGGATGCAGGCGATGGACCGGGTGCTGGCGGACCTGCACCGGAGCGGGGCGGTGACGTTCGAGGAGGCGGCGACGCGGGCGATTGACCGGGAGAACTTCCAGCGGCTGGTGAAGGGGTACTGAAGAGACCTTGAAGAGACCCTGACCAAGCAGGGGCGACCCAACGGGTCGCCCCTGCTATTTTTCCGCAGCAGCTAGCGTGCCACGCCCGCTCTCTGGCCCTGCACATCGGTCGCGCCCTCGGATTCGAGGACCTGCCGCACCTGGGAGGCGTTGTTGGCGTTGGCGTAGACGCCCACGAGGATGCCGCCCGCGTTCAGGTCGGCCTCGTAGGCGCGGGCGCGCTCCTCGGGGATGCCCGCACCGATCAGCCCGCCCAGCAGGCCGCCGGTCAGACCGCCCGCGCCCGCCCCGGCCAGCGCCGCCGCCAGCGGCCCGGCCACCAGCGGGGCCGCCACGCCGCCGGTGGCCGCGACGGCGGCGACGCTGCCGGTGGCGGTCAGGGCGGCGATGATCGCCCCCAGTGTCCCGCCGATGCCCGCGCCGACGCCCGCTCCCTCGGCGGCCTTGGTGCCGGTGTCGGCGGCGAACTCGCGGGTGCGGGTCTGGTCATTGAGCATCACGCTGATGTCGTTCTGGGAGTAGCCCAGGTTCTGCAAATCAGCAACGGCGCGCTCGGCGTCGGCGCGGTTGCGGAACATTCCCGTAATCAAATCGGCCATGATCTGTCTCCTCTGCTTTCCCGCCCCCGCCCACATTCATTTCCCTTATCCTCCGGCGCGGCGGCGTTTGAACCACTCCCTCTTACCCAGCGTCCGCAGTACGGAAACCCGAAGGCCGAGCCGGCTATGGTTATGGTATAATGTCGCCGTATGGCCCCCATGCGCACACGCTTCCTACAACCCTATCCAGCCTGCCTGCTGTCCATCGTGCTGGTCGGAATGACGACCTGGGGCCTGCTCCGACTACAGGAATGGGTGACGCGGCTGGAGGGGGGCCACGTCCACCCCTACGGCATCGGCTTCGTCATCCCCATCGCCCTGCTGACGGTGCTGGGCGGGCGCGGGCCGGGCTTCTTCACGCTGGCGCTGTCGTTGCTGTCCTCCATCTACATCCTGACTTTCCCGCACTTCTCATGGCGGATTCACCACGCCTCGGACTGGGCGGAGTTGGGCTTCCTGCTGACGGCGGGGACTCTGCTGGTGATGGGCATGGAGGCGCTGCGGCGCAATCTGGAGCTGTTCCGCGAGACGCGGGAGGCGCAGGCGCGCCTGCAGGCGGTGATGGACACGTCGCCGGTCGGCATCGTGACGTGCGATCTCGATGGGACGCTGCGCTATGCCAACCGGGCGGCGGAGCGCATCTGGGGCCACCCGCTGATTTCGGTGGGCCAGGACGAATGGAGACGCTATCGGCTGCTGGAGCCGGACGGCACGCCGACCCCTCCGGGCCGGACGACGCTGGCGCGGGTGCTGTCGGGCGAGGCGTCCCGCCTCAGCCGCGAGATGATCGTGGAGCAGCCCGGCGGTGCGCGGGTCTGGGTGGACTCGACGTCGGCGCTGGTGCGCGACGAGTCCGGCCGGCCCCTCGGTGGGCTGATCGTGCTGTCGGACATCACCCAGCGCAAACGGGCCGAGCAGGAGGTGGCCGACCTGCTGGCGCAGGCGCAGGCCCGGGCGGAGCGCGAGGCGCTGCTCAACCGAATCGGCCAGGTCCTGCGCAGCGCGCAGGAGCCGGAGACGATCCAGGCGCGCGTGACGGCGGCGCTGGGGCCGGCGCTGGGGGCGGATCGCTGCTACTTCAACTTCATCGAGCCGGAGCGCCATTGGGTGCGCGTCGGCCCGGACTGGCGACGGCCAGACCTGCTGCCGCTGGCGGGCGAGTACCGGATGGCGGATCTGGGGGGGACCTGGGAGGCGCTGTATCCGGGAGGCGCGACACTGATCGTGCGTGATACGCATGAGATGCAGCTGCCCGATGCATTGGCAGCGTCTTTCGGCCGGATGGGCATCCGGTCAGTCCTGAGTGTGCCGCTCATAGGTGAAAGCGGTTTCGTCGGCGCGCTGGCGGTGGCGATGGCGGACGCGGTCCGGGACTGGACGGCGGACGAGGTCGCGCTGGTGGAGACGGTGGCGACGCAGACTCGGACCGCCATCGAGTCGGCCCGGGTGCGCCGCCGCGAGCAGACGATCGCGGCCACATTGCAGGACGCGCTGCGGCCCCGGTTGCCGGAGCCGGTGCCGGGGCTGGACTTGAAGGACTTCTACCAACCTGCACTGGAGGAGGCCAACGTCGGCGGCGACTTCTACGACGTGTTCCCGCTGGACAAGGGGCTGTTCGCGCTGGCGGTGGGCGACGTGTCCGGCAAGGGCCTGGCGGCGGCGGCGCAGGTGGCGACCGTGCGCAACATGCTCCGCTACGCCCTCTATCAGCGCCCGAGACTGGCGGCGGCGGTGACGGAGCTGAACCGGATCATCAGCACGCAGGAGCTGCTGGTGGGATTCGCCACGCTGTTCGTCGGCATCTACGACACGGCGACCCAGGAGTTCACCTACGCCTCCTGCGGCCATGAGCCGGGGCTGGTGCGCCGCCCGGGCGGCGAGGTCGTGGAGATGCCGCCGACGGGGCCGGTGCTGGGGGCGGCGGCGCAGGTCTTGTTCGACCAGGAGTCGCTGGCGCTGCGACCGGGGGATGCGATCGTCCTGTACACGGACGGCATCTCGGAGGCGGGCCGCAGCCAGCACGACCTCTGGGGCGTTGAGGGCGTGAAGGCGCGGCTCCAGGCAGAGCCGGAGGGAGAGACCGCCGCCGATCTGGCCGCCCACGTGATCGCCGGCGCGGTCGCCCACGCTCAGGGCGTCCTGCACGACGACGTCTGCCTCCTCGCCGGCATCGTGCAGGCGAATGGTCTGAATCGCTAACGGGGCCTGATCTTTGGGAGTGAGGTGAAACCCTCGCCAAGCGGATTTAGTGCTTGAACGTCCAGAGTCGATTGGCAAAGAAGTTCCAGAAGACGACGACGCAAGTGGCGACCAGGAGCGCACCGTCCAGCAAAAGCGGGCTATAGTGCTGACGGCCCTCACCCGCGACGATGGAAAAGACGATGCGCTGGAACTGAACCGGGTCGCCGAAGAAACCGTGCCCCTGCGCCCGGTGGTGCGCGACGACCAGCACCACGATGGATGTGTTCAGGAACCAGCCGACGACGTTGACGACCAGAAACTGAAATGACTGCGTGTGAGCGGGCTTGTGCTTGGCCTCGCGGAAAGTCCAGAGGCGATTCCAGATAAAGCCGTTGACCACCGACAGCAGGAAGGCGATGGTCAACGACGGAACCAGGAACAGGCCGGCCCGGTGGTACAGCAGGTTGAAGACCACAAAGTTGATCGTGAAGCTGCTGCTGCCGACGATGCAGAACTTGGCGAATTGACGCACACCGCGCCGCCGGGTCAGATCGGCGAGCTGATCGAGGGTGGCGGGCTTTTCGGGCTTCTGGAGGGTCATCATGAAATGGAGACGGTTTCCATCCGGGCCGGGAGAGATGGGGGCAGGGCGGCGGGCTTGCAGGTGGGCAGGACGGGTGCGCGTCCGATGCTGTGGTACTCGAAGCCCAGCCGACGCAGACGCTCCGGGTCCCACAGGTTCCTACCGTCCAGGATCAGAGGCCGCGCCATCAGCCCCGCCAGACGCTCGAAGTCCAGCGTCTTGAACTCGTTCCACTCCGTCACCACCACCAAGGCGTCCGCACCCGACGCCACCTCATACGCGTTCGCCCCGTAACCGATCTGCGGGAACACCGACCGCGTGTTCTCCATCGCGATCGGGTCGT
>JAFAZD010000246.1 GCA_019239955.1 Armatimonadota bacterium
CGCCGACAGCACAGCCAGCGTGTAGACTGTGTTCACCGCCAACACCTTGTACTGTGGCTCGCGCCGGAAGTACGTCCACTCCTTGGCGGCGACGGCGGCCACCTCGCCTGGCAGTTGCCGCATCAGAAAGCCCGGCCCGCTCGCCAAGGGGGTGATCGTTTTCGGGGACAGCGGCGTGGCGCGGCGGGGCTGGAGCGGCCCGGCATCACCGACATACAGCGTTTGCAGGGTCGCGGTGGCGACCCAGACAGCCAGCGCCCCGGCGGCGGCGAGCGCGAGCAGGGAGAGCAGGGCCGGACCGATATGTCCCCGCGCGACCGCGTCCAGGCCGGCCGCCGCGTAGCCGGGCGGCAGCCACTCCATCGCCCGCCAGCCCGGCGCATCCAGCAGGGACCGGACGCTCATCCGCCCTTGCTCCATCTGCTGGAAGAACAGCCGCTGGCCCACGTAGTAGGTCATGCCGATCAGGGGAAACAGGACGATGGTGACGTCCCGGAAGCGGCGGGAGCGCAGGAAGCCGATCAGCAGCAGCATCAGCGCCTGCCCCAGGGCCAGCGTGTGCAGCAGGAACAGCAGGAGCAGGACGAAGTTGGCGAGGAAGGCCGGCGGGGTGGGGGAGAACATCACCAGCAGGACGCCGAGCATGGGCAGGACGAGCAGCACGGCGCGATCCAGCAGCCCGCCGAGCAGGCTGCCGATGAAGAGGCGGGCGGCAGAGACCGGGTAGACGAACAGCCGGGTCAGGTCATACGACTCGTTGAGCTGGAAGCCCAGCAGCGGCGTCGCCACCCAGATCAGGTAAATGACGGCGAGGGCGTCCCGCGCGACCCAGCGAGCCTGGAAGGGGACGGACTGGAGCAGGAGCCAGACGGCGTAGGCGGCGAAGCCGCTCAGGGGCAGGAAGATCAGGAAGAGAAGAATCGTGCCGACGAGTCTGGCCCGATTTTTGCGGTAGCCGCGCCAGGTCAGGGTCCACTTCAGCCACAGCAGCAGGCGCAGCGGCGAGGTCATGGCCCCCCGGCCCCTGACTGAAGGGAAGAAGATCGCCCCCCCGCCCCCAATTCTGGGGGAGCAGGATGGGGCGGCGCGTCATCTTCTCCATCTCCCCCATTATTGAGGGCAGGGGGGGCCACCAGATGCACGAATATCTCTTCCAGGGAGGTGTCGTGCGTACTGGCGCGCAGGTCGTCCAGCGTGCCCTCGCCGACCAGGCGGCCCTGCGCGATGATGGCGACGCGGGTGCAGAGCTTCTCGACCACGTCCAGGACGTGCGAGGAGAAGAAGACCGTCGCCCCTTCCTCCGTGCGCCGCCGCAGCACGTCCCGTATCTTGCGCGCCGAGAGGGGGTCAATGCCGTTGAATGGCTCATCCAGGAAGAGGACGCGCGGCTCGTGGATCATGGCCCCGGCGAGCGCTGTCTTCTTCTTCATGCCCATGGAGAAGTCCACGATCATCTTATCGCCCGCGTCGCCCAGTTCCATCAGGTGCAGCAGCTCGTCGGCGCGGCGGCGGGCCTCGGCGCGCGGCAGGCCGTACATCTGCGCGGCGAACACCAGGAACTCCCCGGCGGTCAGGCGCTCGTAGAGGTTGAGGTCTTCGGGCAGGACGCCGAACACGCGCTTGGCGGCGAGCGGGTCGGCGGCCAGGTCATGCCCGGCGATGACGATCCGGCCCGCCGTGGGGCGCAGCAGTCCCGTCAGCATTTTGATGGTGGTGCTCTTGCCCGCGCCGTTGGGGCCGAGGAAGCCGTAGAATTCGCCGGGCGCGACGCTCAGGTCAATGCTGGCGACGGCCACGATGTCGCCCGTCTTCCGGTCCCCTTGGTACGTCTTGGTCAGCCCGCGCGCCCAGATGCTGTCCTGTGTCATGAGTGGCGGCTCAAGAGGAGATCAAGAGGAAACAGCGAATGAATTCGCCGCTGGTGGCGCGGACGCCGATTGTCCGCCTTCGCGGACACGGACTTGTCTCCGCGAAGGCGGAGACTCCGCCGCAGGCGACTCAGCGGCGATTTCAATCGCTGACTTCCTGCTGATTTCCTACTGACTTCCTGCGCTGACTTCCTCCGGTGGGTACTAATGCTCGTCCTCATCGTCCCGGATGCGTCCCTTCTCGCGGCGCGTGAAGGAAGTGACGTAGATCATGAAGAGGATGAACCAGCCGACGCCGACGAACAGCGCGATTTGTCCTTGGAAGGGCCAGGGCATGGCGAAAAGTTCCTTTCAGCGAAAAGTTGAGACCAGAGCGCGGGCGGCACGTCGCCGACCGTGTAGAAAGAGCCGGTGAGGCAGACCAGATCGTCCGGCCCGGCCAGCGCCAGTGCCCGCCGCGCCGCCTCGGCGACGCCGGGGACGACCTGCACGTTCGGGATGTCCCAGCGCCGTGCGGCGACAGCGACCTCGGCGGCATCGAGGGGCCGGAACCCCGGCTGGGTGGCGACCAGCGCGGCGGGCCGCAGCGCGGCCAGCGGCTCCAGGAACGGGCCAGGGAGGTGCTGGCGCGACAGGCCGACGACTAGGATCAGCCGGCGGCGTCCCGCGTCGAAGTCGTCGCGCAGGGCGGCGGCGAGCGCCTGGGCCGCCAATTCGTTGTGCCCCACATCCACGATCACCGTGGGGCGGTCCGCGACCTGCTCCAATCGCCCCGGCACGTACGCGTCCTCCAGCCCGCGCCGCATCGCGTCATCGGACAGCGGCGGCAGGGCATCGGGCCGGATGGCGTCGAGCGCGGCGGCGGCCACGGCGGCGTTGGCGTGCTGGAACGCCCCGCGCAGCCGCAGCCTGACGTCTCTCAGAACCCGGCGCGGCGTCCGCACCGTCAGCGTCCTGCCCGCCGCCAAGTGGTCGTCCGGCCCGACGGCGATCAGCGGCGCCTCTTTCTCCCGGCAAATTTCGGCAATCACGCCCCACGCCTCTCCGCCGCGCGGGACGCCGGTGACGCAGGGGACGCCCCGTTTGACGATGCCGGCCTTCTCGCGCGCGATCTTTCCCAGGGTGTCGCCGAGCAGCTCCGTGTGGTCCAGGCCAATGTTGGTGATGGCGGTCACGAGGGGGCGCGCGACGACATTGGTGGCGTCCAGCCGCCCGCCCAGGCCGACCTCCAGCACGGCGTAGTCCACCCCCTGCTCCGCGAACCAGCATAGGCCGATGGCGGTCTTCAGTTCAAATTCGGTGGTCGGCCCCAGGTCCGTCCGCTCCAGCGCCGCGACGTGTGGCTCGATCTGTGTCACCAGCCGCGCGAAGTCCTCCTGCGGGATCATCTCCCTGTTGATCTGGATGCGCTCGCGGACATCATAGACGTAGGGCGACAGGTACTGGCCGACCGTGTATCCGGCGGCCTGCAAGATGCTGGCCGCCATCGCCGTCGTCGAGCCTTTGCCCTTCGTCCCGGCGATGTGGACCACGTGCAGCCGCTCCTGCGGGTCGCCCAGGCGTTGCAGGAGGGCCAGAAACCGCTCATTGCCCAGCTTCACCCCCAGCCGCAGCCGCCCGTGCAGGTACGTCAATGCCTCCGCGTAGTCCATGCCTAGAGAGTATACCTGAAAGAACGCGCCCCCGCGACCGACGCGGCGATTTGACCGGCCACGAATTCTTCTGCCAAGGGGGCGGGCTGAAAGGAAAGGGACGCGGCCACATGGCCGCGTCCTTTGAAGTCGAGTTGGCAGTGCGCGTCAAGCGATTCCCATCAACGCCACTGCATCTCCTTCTGGGCCTGCGCCTTCACCTTTCCCTCCTGGTCCAGAGCGGCCGCCTTCTGGAAGGCGGCCTTGGCCTCCGCCTTGCGGCCCACTCGCCAGAGGCCGTGCCCGTAGTAGTAGTGCGCCAGCGCCGAGTCCGGCTCCAGCGCGAGCGCCTTGCGGAACTCAGACGCCGTCGGGTCGCCCACCCCTCGGTTCCAGTGGTTGCCCCGGAAGTCCCCGGTCAGCCCCAGGCCGATGTGGATCGCCGCCTCCAGCTCCTGGGGCTGGGGCGCGTCGGGGGAGAAGTGGCTGTGTGCCAGCATCATGTCCCCGTCGGAGAGGTAGGGCAACTGTTTGTTATAGGCGGCGACGGCCTGCGCCCACTGCCCGGCCTTCAGCAGCAGCAGGGCGTAGGGGAGCATGTTGCGCGGGAAGACGCCCCCCGCGTCCGCGATGGCCTGGTAGACCTGGAGCGCCTCCGCGTCCTTGCCCTGGGCGTACAGCGCCTGCGCCAGCAGTTCTTGACCCAGGCCTGACGCTATCCCCAGGGTCACGGACTGCCGGGCGTCGGCCTCCGCCTCGGCGTAGTTGCCCGCATCCAGGGCCGCCCATGCGGTTTGGTCCAAGCGGTCTATCTGGTTCATCCGCGCTTTCTGTGCTGGCGTCTCGGGCGCATTATGCCATCCCGCACTCGACCCGGCGGGATGGTGAAGCTGCCCCAGCGCGCATCCTGCCGCGCAGAGGAAGGCACCCAACGCTATGCCGATCACTAACTTATTCATGTTCGTCTCCTTGTAGTCGTCTCCTGTCGGGCGATCCGTACACGTCTCACCGAAATATCCAGGCAGTATGCCAGCGGTGAGCGAGTGGCCCGCGACCTTTAGAAAGAGGGAGTTGTGTTTATCAGTGTCCACATCGGGAAGGCATTATTTCGCACGAAACTCCTTGTGCCACTCGGACTGACCGCCGATCTTGTGGAGACCACCCAGCCGCCACCGTTGGCAGGAGTGATATTCCCATTGATGGTCCAAACTAAATGCGCCAGCGGAACGCACTGGGAGGAGCCGGACGCGAGGTACAGGAGTGAGTGCAGAGGCGCGGGGCTGCCTCCGCCCGCGACTCCCCGGTGCGTGTGGGGGTACAATGGGGCGAGCGCGTGAAGTGGCTCATCCAGGCCGCAATCATTTCGAAGGAGATTTCAAATGCCCAACATTCCCATCGGCTTGCAACTGTATTCGGTGCGCGAGGATTGCGCCCGCGACCTGCCCGGCGTACTCGCCGCCGTGGCCCGCATGGGCTACGCCGGGGTGGAGTTCGCGGGCTACCACGGGCGCACGGCCCCCGAACTGCGGGCCTTGCTCGATGACAATGACCTCGTCTGCTGCGGGACGCACACGGCCCTCAATACCATTCTGGGGGACGAGTTGGAGAGGACAGCGGAGTTCAATCAAACGCTTGAGAACAAATTTCTGATTGTGCCGGGTCTCGCCCGCGAGCGGACTGAGTCACGCGCGGCCTGGCTGGAGACGGCCCGGCTATTTGATGAGGCCGCCGGGCGGGCGGCGGCGCACGGGATGCGCGTCGGCTACCACAACCACTCCGAGGAGTTCCGTCTGCTGGACGGGGAGATGCCCTGGGACACGTTCTTCGGCCACACGCGGCCCGAAGTCGTCATGCAGGTAGATACCGGGAACATGATGCACGGCGGCGCGGACGCCGCGCCGTTCCTGGAGCGCTACCCGGGCCGTGCCCTCACGGTGCATCTGAAGGAGTATTCCGCGACCGACCCGAAGGCGCTGATCGGGGACGGCGATGTGGACTGGCCGGAGATCTTCCGCCTCTGCGAGAGCACCGGCGGGACGCAGTGGTACATCGTGGAGCAGGAGAGCTACGCCTACCCACCGCTGGAGTGCGTGGACCGATGCCTGCAAAACCTGCGCCGCATGGGAAAGTAGCCCCGCGCCCGCGAGGAGCTATCAGGAGCCGAGGCCGACCAGGGCCGCGACACCGAGCAGCACCAGCAGGGCGACCTTGATCCAGGGGTCGTCCAACTGGGGCGGGTTCGGGGCGTAAAGCGTTCGGGTGAGCGTTGCCGTCATAACGCCGTTAATATCGGCAAAACGCACGGGTTTCTACAGGCCCCCCGCTCATGTCCGCAGGTCAAAGTCCGCCTCGAACGTCCGCCGCCAGGGCAGGCGGACGCTGCCGGGGGCGAGACTCAGCCCCGCACCGATGTCGTGTCGCTGCAAGACTGTCAGCACTTCGGCCAGGCGGCGCTCGATGAACCCGCGGACGTGTGCCTGCTCGTCCGAGTCTTCGGGATCGGGGTCGCGCCGGCCCCAATGGGATTCGGCATCGGCCCGCGCCTCCCGCCGCACCATTGCCTGATAGCCCCAATCTTCCAGGAAGCGGTGAGCCAGGAACAGCCTTTGCGCGGCGGCGCGCTGAGGATCGTCGCCCATGTGAAGCGCGCAGGCCGCCTGCGCGACCACGACGCCGAGCGTGTTGCCCGCGGTGTTCCACGCGCCGTAGGCGCACAGGGCGGCGGGGCGCAGCGGGCACTTGTCCGACAGCAGCATCTCCATCAGCAGCGGATCAGAGCCATTTGGGTAGGCGACATCGGCCAGCGCGACGGGCCTCCCCTGCGCCTGCCACCCGGCGAGCCGCGTCAGGAACTGGGCGTAGTCTGATGTGCGCGTCGCGCGATCCTCGTCCTGGTACTGCGGCCGGTAGTCCGTGCGGCGGGGCGAGGGGGTGACGACGCCCAGCAGGAAGTCGCTGCTTTCGGGCGCGTCGGCGAGGACGCAGCCGCACGCGCCGATCTGCCCTTGCACCGTCTCCCTGATTGGGCGGTCTTCATAGGGCGCGACCAATTCCTCATCATCGGGGATGGCGTACTCGATCCAGACGCGCGGCGCTGCGCCAGAGTGCTGATTGATCAGCCGCGCGACCAATGCCGAGCCGACTTCGTCCGCGCCGGGGTGCATCATCACGCGATCCGCCAGCGCCGGGCCAATCAGGTGGGGCCAGCGCCCCAGATCACGCCGCTCGGCGCTGGGGAAGCCGTAGGGCGCGGTGTCGTCGGAGGTGAGCAGTAGGGTGCTGAGGTGGTCGCGTGCGGCCATGTCCAGCAGGCCCAGGTTGACCGTGTGGTTACGCAGCCGCCGCGCCAGCCAGTCGGCCTTGAGGTCGGCGGGGAGGGACTGTTCCAGCGCCCTCAGCGCCGACAACTCCTCATTTGTCGCCTCGACGGACGCCGCCCGGCTCGTCATCTGGGAGTAGCGGTAGAACGTCGCCCCCCACCGCGCCCAATACAGCGGCTCCTCCACGTTGTCGTCGGCGTTGGACACGCGGGTGATCAGCGAGAAGGCGTGGACGGGGCAGTCGGCGTTGATGTCGGCGAGCAGGCGCAGGCGCGCCAGCGCGTCGGCGGCGCTGTCATCGGAGATGCGCGCGCTGATGAGGTTGCCGTAGCCGAGATAATCCGTGGAGACGAGGGCCGCCGCCGACCGCCGGGCGGCCTCCCGCAGCCAGTCGGCGACCGCCGGCAGATCGGCGGGGACGCGCTGACGGCCCCGAATCTCTTCGGGCGGCAGCAGCACGTCCGGGCCGCCGATGGCCCCCAGCATCTGCGGGTAGCGCGTGTTCACGGGCCGCTCATCCAGCGGGACAAGGGCGAGGGTGAGTGTCATAATGCAGGCGGCATGGCGAGACTCGCCGCCCCGATGGCCGAGGTGTCGGGGCCGAGGGCAGTAGAAACGACCGGGCACTGGGCCGGGCCGGGCAGGGCGCGGGCGCGCAGCACCCGCCCGGCCGGTTCCAGCAGCGCGTCGCCGAGCGCGGCCATCCCGCCGCCAATCACAATCACATCGGGGTCAAGGGCGTTGGCGAGGCTGACCAGGCCGTAGCCCAGATACTCGCCGGTGCGCGCGACGGCCTCCGGCCCGCCCGGCAATGCCGGGACATCCTTCCCCGTCACGGCTTCCTGCCGCCCTGTCATCTCGCACCAGGTCTGGGCCAGGCCGGGGCCGCTCGCGTAGGCCTCCAGTGTCCCGACGTGGCC
>JAFAZD010000250.1 GCA_019239955.1 Armatimonadota bacterium
AAATGCGGGGGCGGGGTGCTGGTCGGGAATTGGCGCGCAACCGGGGCTATTTGCCGCCGAGGTCGGGCAGTTCGCGGCGGTAGGAGGTCGCGCCGGTGACGGTATCCATGACGGCGTGATAGGTGGGGAAGGTGAGCATTTCGTGGCCGACGAAACTGCCGGCGACCGTGGCCGCGCCCGCCGTGCCGGTCGGGTCCGCCATCGCCAGGGCGCGGACGATGCCGTGCGCGGCGATCATGCCCGTGGCGGCCCCGGCCCCCAGGCCGAGCAGCGCCTCAAACATGCCGGCGTCAAATTGAGTCATGCCGTAGAGGAAGCGCGCGACGCCCAGCGCCGCGACCCCGAACGTTACCAGCAGGAGGGCATAGATATCGGCGTGGTTGACGGCGGCCCCGTCGGCGAGGTGGACCCGCGCGGCCAGCGGCAATGCGGCGGCGTCCGCGCCCCAGAGGGCGGCGTAGAGCAGTAGGGCGTCGAACGCCGCCCGACCGATGCCGCGGACCATCTCCAGCACGACGGCCCCGCCGATGACCAGGATCAGCACCAGATCCAGCCAGTTCATAGTGGCATTATCGGCGGGACGGCCGGGGATTTTTAGGGTTCAAGTGCCACGTCTCACCCCACTGCCGGCATTTCAACCCAGGAGATGGTGCCGGAGAAGCCGGCATCGTAATTCCTGGTAAACGCAGGATGATCTCACCTCTGGCTGACAATCTGACGGAAACGCCCTGCCACGCCGCCTGATGGATAAAGTCCCGCGAAGTGAGGAGAGGGCGAGAAAAAAACGGGGCGGTTTCTGGTATCATGGTAGCAGGCGTTCGTTTAGGAGCGCAACGATTACGGGTAAAGCATGGGCAACGACCCATAATGCAACGCAGCCGGCAGGCCGTGGCGGCGCCGAGGTTGCGGGGAGGCTTTCTTGGTACTCGAGATTGATGTGCAAATGACGCCCGATGGGATTCCGGTGGTGCATTTGAAGGGCGAGATCGATCTGCATACCTGCGCGACGTTCCGGGACACGCTGCGCGAACTGATCGAGAGCAAGCACTACGATATCGTGATCAATCTGGCAGAGGTACCGTATCTGGACAGCGCGGCGCTGGGCGTGCTGGTGGATGCGGTGCGGCGGGTGCGCGAGCACGAGGGCAGCATCCGGTTGGTGCAGACGACGCCGTTCGTGCGGCGGGCGTTCGAGATCACGCGGCTCGTCAAGATATTCCAGCTGTATGATGACAACGAGGCTGCCCTGGCCCAGATTCGCGCCGCCAAGTCGCCCGCCCCGTAGGAAGAACCAAAAGCGCCCTGCCGCTGGACGGCAGGGCGCTTGTCGTTGGCGGGGAGGGGCACGGCGTGCCGTGCCCCTCCCGTGTCTACGACGTCGCCTCCCACTCCTCATAGCAGCGGTAGACGACGTCGCTGATGCGGGCGATGCGCGGGATCAGGTCGCCCGTGTCCTGTGCCAACACGTCACCCAGCGTCGGAGGCAGGAAGAGGGCCTCCAGGGGGTCCAGGGCGCGTCTCTGGCCGGCGTAGTCGGCGATGGTGGGTGCCGCGTCCTCCTCGCCCGCGAACTCGGCGTCCAGCACGGGCCGCAGGCGGGCGGCGAGGCGGTAGTAGTTGGCGACGAACCAGCGGCGCAGCTGCGCGTACTCGGACTCCTTGCGCGGGTCGCAGCCGGACTTGGCGGCGGCGCAGAGTACGTCGGTGAAGGCCTCGTACCGGCCGATGAAGTCTTGCCAGAGGCGGCTGGCGGCCCCAGTCACGGGGCGGCGGGCGGCGGCCTGGCGGGCGTTGATCGGGCGGCCCGTGTCCTCGCGCGCGCCGCGATAGGTGGATGACGTCAGTGCGCGCCGGGCGGCCCCCCCGGTGGTCAGCCGGAGTCGGTACAGGAACGGCAACGGCAGGTTGCTTCGAATCATGGCGTCATGGCCTCTCGTTTTCCCCAAAATGCGCCCCAGCCTCGGTGTGGGTTATCTGCGGGCTGGAGTCCTTAATTTAATTGCGCGAGACGGCAGGGTCGCCGCGCCGGGCGACGTAGTTGAGTCGCAGGTCGTTGAGCAGGGTCCTCAGGTCGCGTCGCAGGGTCGCTGGGACGGCCTCGCCCGGGGCGGCCTCCAGGCGGGCGGTCAGGTCGCCGACGGCGTCGATGGCGACTTTGGCCTGATCAAGATCCATTGTGGTCTCGCCGGTCTGTGGGTCAGCGAGCAGGCCGAGCTTGTGCCAGGCCTCGGTGGCGAGCAGGCTGACGCAGTAACCGAGCACACCGTAGATGTCCGGGGACCCCTCGGCTTCGGGCGCCTCTTCCTCCGGCGCGTCCGGCGCGACGTCCGGCATGGGCTGTTCTGCCGCGGGCGGCTCCTCGGCGTCCTGCACCCGGCGCTTGTCCACGAACGTGAAACCCGACTCTTCTTCCGCCATTGTTCCCCTCGCGGTGGTTGGTGCGCAGTATTCTAGCACAAAACGCGAGGCCGCGCAAGACGGCTCTAGAAGGGGCCGAAAAAAAGATTCCAGAAATTTTTGCGACCGCCCGCCAGGGGTTCAAGTCGCAAGGAACAAACTTGGACAGGCCGCCGTCAGGGGGGTATCAGCCCATTGGGGATATGCCCGCACGGAAGGAAGCTTTCACGCATGAAACGCACACGCAACTGGATGTCCTGGGGTCTTCTCGGCGCGCTCGCGGCGACGGCCTTGCTGCTGCCACTGGCTCCGGCGCGGGCCGGCCAATCGGCGCGGACGCAGCAGTACGCGACGGCGGCCTCGCTGGCGGAGGCGGCCCTGCTCTACAACTACGCGCGCCGGCAGAACAGCACGAACGGCGCGCTGGCGCTGGCGGGCGCGGCGGGGACGGGTTATCTCTGGAACCAGTATTCCAACCAGCGCCGCAACGAGGACCGCCAGGCGGCCGCGCGGCAGAACTACTACCGCCGCCGCGCCGCCTACTACCACCGGATGGCGCTGGCCGAGCACCGCCGCCTTGCCTCCTACCACCGTGCCGCCGCACACCGCAAATACTATCACCGCCGCTACCGCTGAAGACGAAGCAGGCCGGGGCTTTTGCCCCGGCCTTTCCCGTGTCAGACTGGGCGCAACTCTTCGGGGTGGTGGCGCAGGTAGTGGAGCAGGTGGCGGCGCTTCTCCGCGCCGCGCTTCAGGTCGGCCCCCTCCCCCTGCGGCAGCAGCTCCGGGGCACGCTCGGCCACGCGCCCATAGATGCCGCGCCAGCGGGCCTTGACGGTGTCGGTCGCCAGGTGCAATGCTTCTGCAGTCTCGGCGTCGGTCTCGCCGAGCAGCGCGCGCTGCAAGATCTGCTGCTCGCGCGCCCCGAATCCCAATCGGGGCGGCTCGTAGGCGAACAGGCGGCCCGCATAGGCCCCGGGCCGCGCCCGCGCCTCCTCGCGCGTCAGGCCCAGCAGGCCCGAGGCTCGGTCGCGCCACTGGAACCCGCCGGCCTCCGCGAACCGCTGCGGCCCTTCGTCCTCGTACTGGAGCAGAATCTCCTTGAGGCGGAAGCCCTGGTGGACCAGGAAAAAGGTGTCCGGGGCACGCGCCAGCACGGCCTGCCGCTCGTCCGGGTCCAGGGCGGCGGCCATGCCGACGTGCAGCACGAACACGTTCAGGCCGCCGCCAGTGTTGGCGTGGCGGATCGCGGGCGCGTCCAGCACCGGCGAGTGCCCCGCCAGGATGCGATCCAGCACGACATCGCTCAGGCAGGGACGAGGGCGGGCACGGACCTCCCGGGCGAAGTCATCGGTGACGAACACGGACGCGCCGAAATGCACCAGGCGCCTCCCGGCGGGGCGCTCCTGATCCTCCATCACCGCCGAGTTGAGCGCATCCCGCGTCCTCAGGGCGCACCAGACATGGAGCAGGCGGTCCGCCGCGCCCGGCGGGGCCGGGCCGTGCTGCACGAGCCGCACGCACTCCGGCAAATCCCGTTCTTCCGTAGGACGATAAGTGAGCTTCATGGCACGCCCTCCCTCCGCCCGCGCGGCGGGCAGGAACCGGGCAACTTCTTCCATAGAAATTTACCCTTTTACGGTCTTGATTCCTGCGCCCCTTTGTGTAAAAATGGTCACGGGCACGGGTGATGCTGCAGGGCCATATCAGATAAAACACCGGGCGAGGTCATTGGCGTCCGTGTCCTCCAAAAAATTCCCCTTTTAGGGCATTGACATTTGCCCGCCCGCTTGATACAATGGGATCGGTGCAGGCTTTTCGCCTGTCATCGCGTTTCCCAACGCCTTTGCCCGGAGGAGCAGTTTGGGCTTCCGGGCCTTTTTGGGATTATCCGGGGCCGGCCCGCGCATTTGACACGGGAACCTCCTCCAAGTATAATTCGGCCATGACCGAGAGCGCGCCCGCCGCAGATCCGTGGCTGCCCGACCAAATCCTCTACCAGGTATTCCCGGACCGTTTCGCCATCGGCCGCGGTCAGACAGTCGCGGGGAAGATCAGTGCCGGGCTGTACGGCCCGGGCGCGGCCGCCCGGAGCTGGGACGAGCTGCCCGCCACCGCCCCGAACATCAACCCCCACGAGTTCTTCGGCGGCGACCTGTGGGGCGTCATCGAGCGGCTGGACTACCTGCAGGACCTGGGCGTGACCGGCCTGTATCTCACTCCCATCTTCACCGCTCCCAGCAACCACAAGTACGACACACTGGACCACGAGAGCGTTGATCCGGCCTTCGGCGGCGACGAGGCGTTCACGGCGCTGGCCGCCGAGGCTCAAACACGCGGCCTCGCGCTGATCCTGGACGGCGTCTTCAACCACATCTCACAGTCGCATCGCTGGAACACACGGGAAGAGTACGCCGACCGCCTGCTGACCCTCGGCGGCGAGCGGCAATACTGGTGGGGCCATGCCAGCCTGCCGGAACTGGACCTGGGCAGCCGCGCCGTCCGTGACTACTTTCTCGGCCCGGAGGGCGTCGTCCGGCGCTGGCTGCGGCGCGGGGCGCGCGGGTGGCGTCTGGACACAGGACAGGACCTCGGGCGCGCCTTCGTGCGGGCCGTGCGCGACGCCGCCCGGGCCGAGAGGCCGGACGCGGCCGTGTTCCCCGAACTCGTCGGCTTTGCCGACGACTGGGTGCGCGAGGACGGCGGCGGGGCCGGCGCGGACGGCGTCATGAACTATTACTCCCGGACGGCCATCCTCGACTACGCGCGGGGCGACATCTCGGCCCGCCTTGCCGGGGCCGCGTTTGATGATGTGTACGCCCGTTTCGGCCATGACGCCACCTTGCGCTCCTGGAACATGCAGGGCAGCCACGACATGGACCGCACCCGCACCCATTTGGGCAGC
>JAFAZD010000385.1 GCA_019239955.1 Armatimonadota bacterium
GTCAGGACGTTGTGTTCCCCCGGGCGAAAGCTGTGCGCCGTGTTGCGAATGTCCAGACCCAGGGAGACAATCAGGCCGGCCGTCAACGCCGCCGCCGCCCACCATGCCCCGTCCCGCCACCAGCGGGGGCGCGGCTCCCGGTACAGCGCGAACAGGGCGACCAGGGCGCACGCGCCGATCGCCAGCGGCAGCTCGTAATAGTCCCGGAACACGTGCGGCGCGACCAGGGCCACGAACGCGCCGCCGAGCGCCCCGCCCAACGACAGCATCAGGTAAAACGACGTCAAATACTGCGGCGGCGGCTTCAGCCGGGCCAGCTCGCCGTGACAGAGGATGCAGCAGACGAACAGCCCCGCCGCGAACACGGCGATCAGTGCCTGGATGCTGAGGTTCTCGAACTGCTGCGCGTGCGCGTAGGCCATCGCCCCCACCGCCAGCGCCGGCAGCGGCAGGAATGCCGGCTTCCACTCCCAGCGCGCCGGCCCGAAGCAGAGGATGAAGGAGAGCAGGTACAGCGTCAGCGGCAGCACCCACAGGAACGGGATCGCCGCCACGTTCTGCGACAGGTGGTTGGTCACGGCCAGCAGCAGCACGGACGCCACCGCCGCCAGCCCCATCCACAGCAGGTGCATCCCCACGCTCGGACGGGCGGCGTCCCCAATGGCCGCATTGGCCTCATGCGCCACCCCCGATCGCGGCTGCCGCCAGGCGATCAGGCTGCAGAGCGCGACAAAGAGGACGTAGCCGACCGACCATGTGACCGCCTGCTGCCGCAGCGTCAGCGTCGGCTCGACCAGCACCGGGTACCCCAGCAGCGCCAGCAGCGACCCCGTGTTGGACAGCGCGTACAGCCGGTACGGCGACTTCCCCTGCGTAAACAGCCGCGCCGCCCACGCCTGTAGCAGCGGCCCCGTCGTGGACAGCAGGAAGTACGGCCCGCCGACCGTCGCCAGCAGCACCAGCAGGATTCTCCCGGTCGGCTCCTCGCTCCCCGTCGGCGTCCAGTGCCCCCCGGAGCCGCTGCGGAGCGCGATCAGGCTCGGCAGCGCCGCCAAACTGACCAGCAGCAGCCCCACATGCACCGGGCCTCGCACTGGGGCCTTCAGCCGGGACATGGACCCGTGCGCGTACAGATACCCCAGCAGCAGCACGGTCTGAAAAAACAGCAGGCACGTCGTCCACACCGACGCCGACCCGCCGAACCAGGGCACGATCATCTTGGCGATCATCGGCTGCACCTGGAACAGCAGAAAGGCGCTCAAAAAGATCGTGACCGCATACAGCCCCAGCCCAAGGCCACGTCCCGTATCCTGTAACTCTGCTTGCCCTCGCTCCGCCTCAAGCGCGCTGCTCATGTTTCCGTGTATTCTCCAAACATTGGGATTTTACGTTGTCACTGTCTTACAATGGATTGTGATGCCTTCGCCGTCATGGACAGTCTGCACCGACAGCTGTTGCCAGTCCCGATGATGGCACTTATGATAAATCAGACGCCGTGTTAGGTCGAAGGCCATGTTGCTCCCGGTACATGGCGCGCATATCCGCATAGATGTCGTTGGGGAACGGGGCGGTGTACGGCTCGGCCCCGTCCAGGCCGAGGGCGAAGAACAGGGTCGCCAACTGTCCGTGCTTGTAGATGCAGTTCTGGATCATGTGGCACACGAAGTTGCGCACACCCCGCTGCTTTGAATTGAACTGCAGCCTCGGCTCATTGAGCTGTTCCGGTGTCAGGGAGAGGACCAGCACCTCCCAGCAATCAGTCTCCTCCGCGAGCAGATCGCACAGGACATTCGGGTCGGCCGGAGGATCCGGGACGGCCGGGTGCTTCTGGGCGTCAGGCTCCAGCAGGTGCTGACGGTCACAGACGAGCCACTGCCAGGTATGCGCCGCGAGAACACGGGCGGTCGGCGCCGGCGGGGCCGGCGACCAGTCCCAGAGGTCTTCGGGAATCAGTCGCAGTCGCTCGGTCATCTCACGCAGGTGTCCGCACAGCAGGCCCGCATAAGCCTCGTTCTCATTGTGGTACATGGCTGAGAGCGCCCCGGCGACACCGCCGCCGATACTGCCCTAACACGTTCCGGCATTCCGGTCTCCTTCTGAGAGTACCGGCTCATGCTATGCCACCTTCCGGGCCCTGGCCTGACCCTCATCATAGGCCTGCACAAGCCCGTCGAACCCCGAAAACTTGCTTTCAATGTCTTCGAGATGCAACCGAAACTCGTGCTCACTTTCGTTGTTGCGAATCATTGTCACGAGATATTCGGCATCGTCGAGTATTCTGCCGATCTGCTTAGAGTCCAGGCCCATATAGGCCTGAGAGCGAACCCTGGTCAGAACCCGATGCACCGCATCAAGCGCGTTGTCTGAAGACATCTAGATTTTCCTCCTCAACCACGACATCCTGGATTGGAATGCCCTGGGTGCTGGGCGTGATCTCAATCGGCGGAAGGGATACGTTGTCTCGCGTCCCTCGATAGACTCTCCCCCAATCAAGCCCGCGTACACCATGCGTTTCAATTTCGTCTTTTGTGGAGAGCAGTCTCTCAACGGGGACCTGAACGACATCTCCCACACCGTTGATCTTGGCAGCGATGGTCTTTCTGCCGAACAGCCACGCGGCTTTGGCGCGGCGCACTCCTTCGAGTATTTGATAGGCCTGCCCGCCTTCTCCCTGGCTTGGCTCCGACATCAGAGGCTTTTCCCCACGGCGCTGACGACCGCGCCGAGTTCCGGCATCAGTGCCTGGAAGCTCTGGATGGTGATGCTTTGCGCGCCGTCCTTCAATGCCTTCTCCGGGTTGGGATGGACCTCCACCAGCAGGCCGTCCGCGCCGACGGCGGCGGCGGCACGGCACATGGCGGGGACCATGGAGGCGCGGCCCGTGCCCTGCGATGGGTCCACGATCACCGGCAGGTGGGACAGCTCGCGCACGGCCAGCACCGCCGATAAGTCCAGTGTGTTGCGCGTGTAGGTCTCCGACGTCCGCACGCCGCGCTCGCAGAGCATGAGCTGGTCGTTGCCGCCCTTCAGGATGTACTCGGCGGCCTGGAGCCACTCCTCGATCTTGGCGGACATGCCCCGCTTGAGCATGACCGGCCTCTTGAGCTTGCCGACCTCAATGAGCAGGTCATAGTTCTGCATGTTGCGTGTGCCGATCTGTAGGATGTCGGCATATTGGCACACCATGTCAATGTTCTTAACGTGCATCACCTCGGTGATGACCGGCAGCCCGGTCTCGGCCCGGGCCTGCGCCAGCAGCTTCAGGCCCTCCTCGCCCATACCCTGGAACGAGTAGGGCGACGTGGACGGCTTGAACGCGCCCCCGCGCAGGACGTGCGCCCCCGCCGCCTTGACCGCCCGCGCGGTCGTCATCAACTGCTCCTCGGACTCCACCGTGCAGGGGCCGGCCATCATCACGAACCGGTCATCGCCGATGATGACATCCCTGACCTGCACCGTGCTCTTTTCAGGGCGGTACTCGCGCGACGCGAACCGGTATGGCTTGAGGATCAGCATGGTCCGGTCCACCGCCGGCAGCGACTCCACCTGCTCCACCACCGTCCCCTCGTCCATCGTCGGCTTCCCGACGGCGGCGATCACCGTCCGCTCGACGCCGTAGATGGGGTGGATCTCATACCCCCACTGCTCCAACGCCCCTTCGACCTCCCGAATCTGGGCCTCCGTCGCCCCCTCCTGCATCACGACGATCATGACGTCCCTCCTGCCCTCAGTCGGGCGATCTCGGCACGCAGCCGCTCCACTTCCGCCTCCGCCTCCGTCGCCCGCCGTGCCTCTGCCTCCGCCCGCCGCGCCTCCGCCATCACCTGCTGGGACAACTCGAATGTTGTGGGCAGGAAGGCGGCCTTCCGCGGGTCGTATAGGCGCAGTAGCTCCCCCTGCTGGACTAGGTCCAGGCCCAACTGTTCGCTGTGCAGACGGTCGTTGACCAGTTTCAGGCGGACGTACTGCCCGCCCGTCAGCCGGTAGCCCTGTAGTCGCGGCTTCAGGTAGTCGCCGGTCGGGTCAAAAAGGAAGTACTCCGGCGTCTTCAGTACCTGCTCGTAGAGAGGCAATTTGGTGTCCATGTCCTCGCGCTGAGTCTTGCGTGATGTGAACTCGAAGATCACGCTGGGGAGACGTCCCCCCTCCTTCCAGGCCATGAACGAGTCGCGGAGTTGCGGCGTGGAGCCGAAGACGACGTAGGCGTCGGGGGAGATACGGGCCTTCAGGTTGCCCTCCTCCCAGAACACAAAATTGTTTCCGGCGACGTACACGTCCTGACGGTCCGAAAAATAGGTCTTCAATGCCTGAATGATGTAGAAGGCGATCTCCCGGTGCCTGTCTGTCTCGGCCATCGGTCTCCCATCCCTGGTTGGATACTCGATGCGGCGCGGGGCCGTCGTCAAAGTGGTCATGCCAGCACGTCCTCCAGTGCCGCGATGAAGCGGGCGTTCTGATCCGGGGTCCCCACCGTGACTCGGATGTGCCGGGGCAGGCCCAGGCCCGCGCCCGCGCGGACGATCACGCCCCGGCGCAGCAGGGCGTCGAACACGGCGCGGCTGTCGCGGCCCACGTCCACCAGCATGAAGTTGGCCTGGCTGGGGACATAGCCCAGGCCCAGGCGCTCGAACTCGCGGCAAAAGTAGTCACGGCCCTCGGCATTGAGGGCGACGGAGCGGGCGACGTGCGCCTGGTCATCTAGGGCCGCAATCGCCGCCGCCTGCGCCAGCAGGTTGACGTTGAACGGCGAGCGCACACGGTTCAGAATCTCGGCGATCTCCGTGCGCGCCATCCCGTAGCCCACCCGCAGGCCCGCCAGACCGTAGGCCTTGGAGAAGGTGTGGAGGATGACGACGTTGCGCCCGTCCCGCACCAAGGGCCGCAGGTCGGCCTTGTCAGGGTGGGAGACGTACTCATCATACGCCTCGTCAAAGACGACCAACACGTCCGGCGGGACCCGCCCCAAAAACCGCTCGATCTCCGGGCGCGTCACCAGCGTCCCCGTCGGGTTGTTCGGGTTGGCGATGACCACCATGCGCGTCTTCGGCCCGATGGCGTCCGCCATGGCCTCCAGGTCGTGCGTGTAGTCCCGCAGCGGCACCTTCACGGGCGTCGCGCCGCACTGGATCGTGTAGATCTCGTACATGGCGAACGACGGGTCGCCCTGCACGACCTCGTCGCCGGGGCGCAGGAAGGACAGCGCCAGCAGGTGCAAGACTTCATCGCTGCCGTTGCCGAACACCAGCGTCTCCGGTGGCATCTGCACGTGGCGGGAGACCGCCTGCCTCAAGAGCGGGGCGCTGCCCTCCGGGTACAGGGTCACGCTGGCCGCCGCGCGCGTGATCGCCGCGACCGCCTGGGGTGAGGGCCCCAATGGGTTCTCGTTGGACGCCAGCTTGATGATGTCCGTCAGCCCCAGCTCCCGCTGCACTTCCTCAATGGGCTTGCCCGGCAGGTAGGGCCGCAGCCGCAAGATGTGTTCCGCCACTGGGAGGGTCGTCATCGGCAATTCTCTCCTTCCCCCTAGTGTAGCACATTCCGGCATTTGAGGAAACCTCGAAAGGCGGCTGACACAGAAAGGCCCGGCCTGAATTCCCAGGCCGGGCCTTTGAAGAATGGGATGGCTATCAGGCCCCGTCGAACAGTTGCTGTCCGATAAATTCGCCTTTCACGACGCCGCCGGGACACGCGAAGATGCCGCTGCCGGTGTGCGTCACGAACTGGTTCAGCATGTCGAGCTTGGACATCTTATCGAAAATCTTGATGAACCCCGTCCGGGGGTCGCGCTGGTAGGCGATGAACAGAAGGCCCGCGTCATACTCCATGCCCTGCTGCCACGGGGGCCAGCGTTCGGACGTGAATGTCACCCCGTCATTATAGGAATAAGGCCGCCGGAGGATCTGCGCCCCGTCATTGCTGGCGGCGGTGGCCAGTCGCACGTGCGCGTTATCGGGAATGATCGCGTTTCCCTCTTTGTCGCTGGCCTCCAAATTCACCGGATCGCGTTCATGCTTGCCGCCGAGCGGCGCCCCCGAATACTTGTGCCGGCCCATGGCCTGCTCCTGAAAAGCGACCGGCATCCGGTCCCAGTGTTCCAGCGCCATGCGGATCCGTCGGATAACGAGGTAACTGCCCCCGCGCATCCAGCGGGGGCCTTCATTTCCCACCCAGACGAACTTATTCATGGAGGCCGAGTTCCCCGTCGCGGGGTTGTTCGTCCCATCCTTAAACCCCATCAGGTTGCGCGGCGTCTCATGGGGGGCGTAGCCGGGCAGGAACCCCGTCTGCGCCCAGCGCACCTGGGCGGCCCCATACGCGAGGCGCACCAGCTCACGGACCGCGTGGAACGCGACCTGCGGGTCGTCCGCGCAGGCCTGGACCGACAGGTCGCCGCCGGTTCGCGCCTCAATCAATTGGTCGCCGTTGAAACGCGGCAGGTCAACCAGCGCCTCCGGCCGGCGACTTTTCAGGCCGTAGCGGTCCTCCCCATCCCGGACGAA
>JAFAZD010000032.1 GCA_019239955.1 Armatimonadota bacterium
CAGGTCCTGACCGGCAACGGCTTCTTCAACGACGAGGCCGGGCCGGACTTCGCCGGCCTCAAGATCGGACCCGGCCAGGAAAGGGTGATGGAGCGGCTGCAGGACGTCGGCGCGTTGCTGGCGCGCGGGGAGATCGTCCATTCCTACCCGCACGGCTGGCGCTCGCACGACCCGCTCGTCTACCGGGCGACCGTGCAGTGGTTCGTGGGCATTGACCACAACCACCACCGCCAGAGGGCTTTGCGCGCGATTGACGGCGTGCGCTGGTTCCCCGCCGAGTCCCGGCACCGCATCCGGGCGATGGTGGAGGGACGCCCCGACTGGTGCATCTCGCGCCAGCGCGCCTGGGGCGTCGGCATCCCGGTCTTTTATGCCCAGCCCTCCGGCACACCGCTGATGACCAGGGAGAGCATCCACCACGTCCGCGACCTGGTCGCCCGTGAGGGAACGGACGCCTGGTTCGAGCGCGACGCCAAGGACATCCTGCCCGCCGGGTTCAAGCACCCGGAGACGGGCGAGACCGAGTTCACCAAGGAGACGGACATTTTTGACGTCTGGCTGGACTCCGGCTCGACCTGCCGCACCGTGCTGGAGCAGTGGCCCGGCCTGTCCTACCCCGCCGATGTTTACCTGGAGGGCGGCGACCAGCACCGGGGCTGGTTCAACTCCTCGCTGATGGTCGGGGTCGCCACCACGGGCCGCGCCCCCTACCGGCAGGTCGTCACCAACGGCTGGACGCTCAACGAGAAGGGCGAGAAGATGTCCAAGTCGCAGCTCAACGGCGTCGCGCCGGCGGCCGTCTGCGACAAGTACGGGGCCGACGTGCTGCGCCTCTGGGTCTGCTCCACGGACTACTTCAACGACGTCAAGGTCGGCGACAAGATTCTGGAGCAGGTCGCCATCAACTACCGGACGCTCCGCAACACCCTGCGCTTCACGCTCATCAATCTCTACGACTACGACCCAGTCCTGAATGCCATCCCCTACAGCGACCTGACCGAGTTGGACAGGTGGGCCTTGCACCGGCTCAATGAGGTCGTCCGCCACTCCGTCCAGGCCTACGAGGTCTACGAGTTCCACCGCGTCGCCCAGTTGGCGCTCAACTTCTGCACGACCGACCTGAGCGCCTTCTACCTGGACGTGCTGAAGGACCGGCTCTACGCCTCGGGCGCGGACTCCCGCGAGCGCCGGGCCGCGCAGACCGCGCTGTTTGAGATCACCAGCGCCCTGGTCCGCCTGCTCGCGCCGATCCTGTCCTTCACCGCCGAGGAGGTCTGGCAGAAGCTGCGCCTGCCGAACAAGCCGGTCTCGGTCCATCTCGCCGCCCTGCCCTCGGACAAGGTGGAGTTCCGTGACAGCGCACTGGAAGGACGCTGGCGGCCCCTGCTCGCCGCGCGCGACGCGGTCAATAAGGTGCTGGAGGGGACCAAGAAGCGCCTGGAGACGGCGGTGACGCTGACGGCCGACCGGGAGACGTTCGATGCGCTCTACCCGTACCTGAGTCAGTTGCCCGCGCTGCTGCTGGTCTCGCGCGTCACCCTGCGCGAAGGCGGTGTGGCGGGATTGCAGGTCACGAACGACGGCCCGGCCCCCGGCCAGCGGTGCGCCCGCTGCTGGAACGTCGTGCCCGACGGCGGCGAGATCGAGCCGGCCGCCTTCTGCGCCGCCGGCTGCACGCGCCGCTGGCTGCTCGAACCCGACCAGCACACCGCCTCGCGGCGGCTGGCGTGAGAAGAGGAACCATGCCCCAGCACATCAGCGACGACCAGATGGCTGCCCTGAAGCAGCAGCTTCTCGACGAAAAGGCCCGCCTGGAGAGCGAGCGCGACGCCTATCGCGGCGACGATCGGTCCGACACGGAGGAGGGCGAGACCGGGGACATCGCCGACTACGATCCGAACGACCCCGCCGACGAGGCCTCCAACCTCTACGACCGGGACCGCAACCGGGCGACGGTCGAGAACGCCAACCGCATCCTGGCCAAGATCGGGCGCGCCCTGCAGAAGATGGACGAGGGTACCTACGGCCTCTCTGACGTGGATGGCGCGCCCATCCCATTGGAGCGGCTGCAGGCCCTGCCTTACGCCCTGGCGACGGTGGCACAGGAAGAGCAGGGGTATTGACGCGCGTGGGGATTTACAGCCTGGCCGCGCTGGTCCTGGCGGCCGACCAGATCACCAAGCACTGGGTGGCGCGGGCGCACCGGGGCTGGCCCCTCACCGGCGGCGACTACAGCCGGGAGGTCATCCCCGGCTTCTTCTCATTGACCTACGCCCAGAACACCGGCGGCGCGTTCAGCATCCTGCAATCCAGCACGCTGCTCCTGGCACTGGCCTCCGCCGCCGCCGCCCTCGCCATCGTGATCTACACCCTGCGCCATCGCGGCCCGCTGCCCGGCCTGCTCGCGGTCGCGCTGGGCGGCGCGCTGGGCGGCGCGCTGGGCAATCTGATGGATCGGGTGCGGCTGCATTACGTGGTGGATTTTCTGGACCTGCACGTCGGGGCGCATCAGTGGCCCATCTTCAACGTCGCCGACAGCGCCATCTGTCTGGGCGTCGCCCTGCTGGCGCTCCACTACGCCCGCGCCGAGACGCCCCGGCCCGCGCCCTCCAGAAGCAGCAATTGATGGAACTCCTGCGTGTGCAAGATGACGAAGGAGGAGTGCGCCTGGACGTGTTCCTGGCCGGGCGCCTGCCCCACGCCTCGCGTGCCAGTCTCCAACGCCTGATCGGCACCCGTGCCGTCCTGGTGAACGGCCGGCCCGCCAAGTCCAGCGACCGGACCAGTCCCGGCGATGAGATCGCGGTCGAGCTGCCGGCCCCCCGCCGCCCGGAGAAGGCGGAGCCGGAAGACATCGCCCTCGACATCGTCTATGAGGACGCCGACCTCGTCGTGGTCAACAAGCCCAAGGGCCTGGTCGTCCATCCTGCGCCGGGGACCGAGACGGGAACGCTCGTCAACGCCCTGCTCGCCCACTGCGGCGGCCTGTCCAGGATCGGCGGCGTCCAGCGCCCCGGCATCGTGCATCGCCTCGACAAAAACACCTCGGGCCTGATCGTCGTCGCCAAGAACGACGAGGCACATGAAAGCCTCAGCCGCCAGATTCAGGCCCGGACGGCGGTGCGCAAGTACAACGCCCTGCTCTGGGGCCGCCTGCCCTTCCAGCATGCGGTCATTGACGCCCCGATTGCGCGACACCCCGAAGATCGCAAGTGCATGACCGTCGTGGAAGACGTCGGCCCGCCGGGCACGGCGGGCGGGGCGCGTCCTGCCGTGACCGAGGTGCGCCTCCTGGAACACCTGGCGGACTTCTCCTGGATCGAGGCGATCCTGCAGACGGGGCGGACGCACCAGATTCGCGTCCACTGCGCCTTCGCCGGCTACCCGGTCGTGGGCGACGCCGCCTACGGCGGCCTGCGTCGGGTCAGCGCCGAACTCGTCCGCGGCGCGCCGCTGCAGAGCCTCAACGCCCGGCTGGTCGCCCTGCACGGCCAGGCCCTGCACGCCCACTCCCTCTCGTTCGACCACCCGCGCACGAAAAAGCGCCTCCAGTTCCACGCCCCGCTCCCCGACGAGGTCGCCGATCTGCTCGACTTCCTGCGTCGCCTGGACGAGTCATTGAACGCCTAGAGGCGCTTCGACGGCGTTACTGCTGGCCATGGGCTTTGGCGTAGGCGATCAGTTCCTGTTGGAGACGTAATTGGATCGCCTGAGATTGCTTGAACTCTGACCGCTGGGTGGGGGTCAGCACGGCCAATTCCTGGCGCTGTGTGTCCCGGATGATTGCTGCCACTGTCTGCTGTTTCACCTGTGGGGATGACTTTGTGTCGGCCTGTAGCTTCTGTAGCTGCGCCTGCGCCTGTGCCTGTATGGTCTGGATTTTCTGTTTCTGGGCGGGCGTGAACGACTTTTGCAGTGCTGTGCTAAGTTTCTTTGCCTGCGTAATCTCCGACTGGTGCTGCCTTAAGAACGCCTCACGGATCTGAGTCACGCTGCTGCGTTGCTTAAGCACGGCGGCGCGCTGCGTCGGCGTTAAAATCGCCAGCATGTCTTTGTCTAAGGCCTGGACCAGCTGCCGCGCCTTGGCCTGCTTCTGGGCGTTCGTCATTGTACGATCGGCCTGAAGGGCAGCAATGTCCTGGTTGAACTTGGCGTTGCGGGCCGCAAATTTCTGTTGTTGCGCCGGGTTGAGCGGGGGGGCGCCCGGAGGCAGGGTGGGGCGGCCGAACGTGGGGGCTTGGGCCAGGGCGCTCTGAGTCATGACGGCCAGATTTAGCGGGGCCAGCGCGAGGACGAGGCGCGCGAGGCGGGAAAACTTCAACGGCATAGGTTCCTTCCGAGAGCGGTGTGGCGAGAGTATACCCGAAACTGCCCCCAAACAGGAAGACGCAGGGCGCAGGAGAAAAGGTTCCCGGCCCTGCGTCCTGTCTGGGATGGAATCGGCTCTACGCGGTCTTGCTGACGGCCCGAGTCGCCACCTGCGGGATCAGGCGCAGCAGTTTGTCGCCGGCCTGCTGCTCCTCGCCGATGATGGTGATCGCCAGCTGCGCGGTCTCGGTGTCGCCCACCGCGTCGGCGTAGGCCTGCAGCGATGTGTACATGCCGACCTCGAAGTTCTCCAGCGCGTAGGCTTTGATTACGTCCTGCGTCTGCTTGTCTTCCTTGTCGTGGAAGACGTTGAGCAGGTCGCTGCCTTTGCCCAGGATCGTGTTCAGCAACCCCTTGCCGTCGCTCGGCTTGCCGCCCAGCGCGGTCAGGCGCGCCTCGACTCGGTCCGCCTGCGACTGCGTCACGGTCAGATGCTCCTGCACCGCCGCCCGCACGTCCGGGTCATCCGTCTCCGCCGCGATGTCCTTGAGCGACGAGAGGCCGCCGACCTCCGCCGCGTGCGCGTCCACCAGGTATCGGATCACCCGTTCCTTCGCGTCTTCCGCCATGCTCTTCTCCATTCTAGCAGTGACCGGGGAAGACTCCCCGCTGCGCTTCCCTTCTACCCCGGCGGGCCGGCGATTATGGCAGGCAGGCGCATGGAGCCGTCAGACATCGGCAGACGCCGCCGCACCGTCGGCAACGGGAGTGGCCGGCGCGGTCGGTGGGGCGGGCGCAAACTGGAAGGACGCGGCGGGCGTCGCCGAGTCGACCCGGCGGCGTACCACCGTCCGGTCCCTCCCTTCCTGGTTCTTGGTGATCCGGTCCAGCACGTCCGGGACGAACTTCTCGGCGAAGCCGGCGATGAACGACCACACCATCAGCTTGGCGAACTCTCCAGGGCCGGCCGGCTGAAAGCCGGACAGGAAGTTAGGGAAGAGGCTCGTCGTCCCCGCATCCGGCACCCCGATCAGCGTGTTGAGCATGTGCCCCATGAACACTAGCGTCAGAATCTTGGCGAAGATGGCCCCGTACAGCGCCGACAGCCAGAGACTCGGCTGCCCGGCGTCAAACTGGATGGTGTCATGCACCGGGGTGCAGGTGGTGGACAGACATTGCAGGCGGCGCAGCATGCTCACCAGGCCGCCCGTGGCCCCCGTGAGCATGACGAATCCGACCACCATCAGGGGGCGCCAGGCCGCCGCCGCGTGATACCGCGAAAAATGGCCCAGCGCGAGCGCCGCCAGCAGCGCCGCCGCCGCCGCCACGGTGCCCAATACGGTGACCTGGTTTCGCTGCCGCTCCCGCGCCGTGATGAGGCCCCGAATCCGCTGCATATCGGCGAGCAGCATCTCCAGGTCGGCCCGCAACAGGTTGGCCCGCATGGCATCGTCCAGCGTTACTGCACGCTCGGGGGGCGCCATCAGCCCGTTCTGATCATACCAGTCGTGCCCGGCCACATCCTGGTATCGCGCCCGCAGGCTGCACGCCAGGTAGGGCAGGGCGGCGCCGGGGGCTAGCTTGAGCAGGCACATCTCCAGGCCGCTGAGGTCACCCCAGTTGAGGCGGTGCCGGTCCTGCTCAAGGATTAAAAGATCGGCCAGTTCCTGCGCGCTCGGATTGGGCTTCTTCTCTTCCGGCGTGAGCGTCTGGTACTGCGCGACCAGTTGGTTGAAGTACTCGACCCCATAGTCGGGCAGGGGCTGGCCCTGGGGAAGACGCTTGAACGCCGGCGGCGATTTTCTTGTGTGGGCATCGGGCAGGATGGGCACCTCTTCATGCATCGGCGGCACCTCCTTCTCGCGTTCAGGAATGCGGCCATTGTACCTGAAGGTGGCCTCAGAATTCACGGCGGAATTCACAGAAACGGCGTGAAGTGGGGCACACTACAGACTTCCAGGGTCCTCTCTCTCTCAACCTCCGCGTCACGTCAGTTTAAGGGCTGACGTAGACGCGGCCTTTCCAGGCGGTGCCCTGCTTGGAGAGCGCGCGGCGGACCGAGTTGATGGCGATGGCGATGACGACCGCCCAGGCCAGCGGCAGCAGCAGGGCGTCGGCCGGGCCGTCGCGCCGGAACCGCAGGGTCAGCGCCAGCCGCAGCGACGCCAGCCCTGCATAGGTCACCGCGGGCAGCCAGGTCCAGGCGCGGCCGTGCGCCCAGCCCCAGAGCGCGAAGAACGGCGGCAGGACGAACACGCACAGCAGCGTCACGAGCACGCCGACGAGCAGCGGCAGATTCTTGCTGAAGGCCGGGAAGATGTTTTTGGTGAACCCCGCCCACAGATCCGCCAGCCCGTGATACATCCGCACGTGGTAGGCCCGCGACCCGTCGCCGTACCACAGAGTCCGGCCCGCGCGCTTGACGTGCTGGGCGAACTTGATGTCCTCCGCCAACTCCTGGCGCACGGCACGGTGGCCGTCCAGCGCGAAATAGGTCTGGCGCCGCAGGAACAGGAAGGCCCCGTTGGCCCCCGCGAACCAGGGGTGGCGCGAGCCCCGGATCAGCACCGTCGGCAGGAAGGCGAAGATGATGAAGTATTGCAGCGGGATCACCAGTCGTTCCCAGAACCCCTCGCAGAGCAGGTCGGGGACCAGCGAGATCACGTCGGCGCGGCTCGCCCGGATCGCCCCCAGCGCCAGCAGCAGGGCGTCCGGCGCGAAGACGCAGTCCGCGTCGGTCATCAGCAGGTACTCGCCGCGCGCCGCCTGCGCGAGCTGCCAGCAGGCGTGCGGCTTGCCGTACCAGCCCTCCGGCAGCTCCGACCCCACCAGCACCCGCAGGCGCGGGTCCCGGTCCCGCAGCCGACACAGGAGGGCGTAGGTGCCGTCCGTGGAGCGGTCGTCCAGCGCCAGCACCTCAAAGCGGGGGTAGTTCAGGGCCAGCAGCGACTCGACGCAGGCCGCGATGTTGGGCTCCTCGTCGCGCGCCGGCACCAGGATGGAGACGAAAGGCAGCGCGCTGTCTCCCCCCGTGGCGACGGGGGCGCGCGGCTTGCGGAACAGGAGGAAGTTCAGCAGCGCGTTCCCCAGCAGCGCGGCGGCGATCAGCGCGACGGCGGCCTGATAACAGAGACTAACGGCGAACATCGGCCCTCAGTATACCTGATGGCGGCATTTCGCTCGCCTCGGCGGGTATAATGTCACTGCCGGGATGAATATAGGAGAGTTGGAAATGCGGCAGGGAAGAGCGTTAGTCGGGGCCGGGCTGACTCTGCTGCTCGTCGGCTGCGCTCATCCGCGGC
>JAFAZD010000187.1 GCA_019239955.1 Armatimonadota bacterium
GCACGTGAACAACCCGGCGGTGACGATGTTACGCGGGACGCGAATCACGGCGGAGGCTGACCCGCCGCAATTATTGTGGGTGGACGGCGACACGATGGGCTCCACGCCCGCCACCTTCACGCTGCTCCCCGGCGCACTGCCTGTAAAGGTGCCGGGATGAACTCGTCGGACCCCCTCACCCCCCGGCCCCCTCTCCCTCGGAAGGAGCGAGGGGGAGAAAGAACAAACCCTCGCCCCTGGGAGGGAGAGGGTGGCGAGCCTCAGCGAGCCGGGAGAGGGCGGCTGGACGTCGTCATTCCCGCAGGCGGGACCATTGATGCCGCGTATGCCCGGAGCCTCGGCACGGGGCACCGCGCGCTCGCGCCGCTGGGGCCGGGGCGCGCGCCCGTGATGCAGCGGGTGGTGGACGCGCTGCGCGGCAGCGGCTGCGTCCGGCGCGTCATCGGCGTCGCGCCGCCCGCCGTGCAGGAGGCCGTCGGCGGCGTGGACGAGTGGCTGCCCAGCGGGGGGAGCGGCCCGGACAACATCCGTGCAGGGCTGGCCCTGGCCGATCCGAATGCGCCCGCGCTGGTCTGCACGTCCGACCTGCCGCTGCTGACCGCCGCCAGCGTGCGTGAGTTTGTTGAACGGGCGCACCCGCGCGCCGATGTCAGCCTGGGCGTGGTCAGCGCCGCCGCTTACGAAAGAGCCTATCCGGACTCGCCGATGTCGGTCTTTGTCCCGTTCGCCGATGCCGGACCCGTCACTATGAGCTGCCTGTTTCAAGTGCGGCCCGTCCTGCTGGCGCATAACGCCCGGCTGCTGGATCGCGCGTTCGCGGGGCGCAAGAGCCAGCTGCAGATGGCGTCCTTGCTTGGGCCGCGCCTGCTCGGACAGTTCGCCCTGCGCCGCCTGTCGCTGCGGGCCGTGCAGGCCCGCGCCGAGACGCTGCTCGGCTGCCGCGCCGACGTGCTGATTGACGTCCCGCCCGATCTCGCGTTCGACATGGACACCGCCGATGATTACGCCTACGCCGACACCCGCCTTCAAACGCCTGTTGAAGAAACAGTTGCCCCCTAAGCGGCCGCCGCTGACGCTGGCGCAGTGGTACGCCAACGTTCGGCCCATGCTGATCCGCATCGCCAGCGGCCTCATCGGGGCGGCCCTCTACTGCGTGGTCCTGTTCACGCCGAATTACTACGGCCTGCCGTTCGCACTCACCGTCGCCTTGCTGTCCCTGATGGGCGTCACCGAATTATACAAGGCGGTGCGTAGCCAAGGCGGCCAGCCGAGCGAGACGCTCGGCTGGTTCGCTTGCATCCTCTTCCAATTGTCTGCCTGGAAGTTCCAGATTTCCGCCTGGAAACTCGATGGGACGCGCCTCACCCCGGCCAGCCTCACCCCGGCCAACTTCACTCCATACTTACCCGCCTTGCTGACGCTGCTGGTCATCGCGGCCATGCTGGTGGAGATCGTCAAGCGCCAGCCCCGCCCCATCGTCAACGTCGGCACGACGGTGCTGGGCGCCATCTACGTCGGCTGGCTGTTCTCTTATCTCACTCTGCTGCACGGCCTGAACGCGCCCGCCCTGCTGGTCCCGCCGGTGCATGGCACGACGCAAGGGGAGTGGCTGGTCTTCTTCGTCTCCGGCACGACCTGGCTCTCGGACACGGGGGCGCTATTTGTGGGCCGAGCGCTGGGGCGGCACAAGATGGCCCCGAAGGTCAGCCCGGCCAAGACCTGGGAGGGCAGCCTCGGCGGCCTGATCGTGGCGTTGCTCGGCGGCCTGGTCTTCGGCAAGATGCTGCACCTGCCGCTGGAACACGCGGCCCTGCTGTCCCTGCTCTGCGGCCTGGTCGGACAGATCGGCGACCTGAGCGAGTCCGCCCTCAAGCGCGACCTGGGCGTCAAGGACACGGGAGCCGTCATGCCCGGCCACGGCGGCGTGCTGGACCGCATTGACAGCCTGCTCTTCTCCGCCCCCATCGCCTACTACTACATCCTCTACTTCCTGGCAAGGCACTGAACGCATGAGAACCCGTCATCACTGGCAGGGCGTCCTCGCCGCTGCCGCCTGCCTCTGCGCGGTCCCGGCGCGGGCGCAGGAGCTGGCCCGCAGCGCCGACAGCTTGGTGGACAGCATCGGCGTCGTCACCCACTGGGGCTACGGCGATACCCCCTACGGCTATGCCTATGACCGGATCAAGCGACTGCTGGGCGAGTCGGGCATCCGCCACATCCGCGATGGCTATCACCCGCGCGAGGACGACCTGTACCGGACCTACGGCATCCAGACCACCGTGATCTTCGGGCCGGGCAGTCAGCCCCCGGCGCAGCAAGTCCAAGTCCTGCATGACCATCTCCCGCTGGCGGACATGATCGAAGGGCCGAACGAGGTGGATTTGTTCCCGTCCAGCGCGAACTACAACGGGCAGGGCTTCCCGCAGGGGCCGAAGAATTACCAGCATGACCTGTACACGGCAGTGAAAGCCGACCCCGCACTGGCGCGCGTCCCCGTGATCTCCTTCTCCCTGGGCGGCCGGGCATCGGCGCAGGACATCGCGCCGGAGACGGACTTTGACTTTGAGGTGATGCACTCCTACGCCGGCGGGCAGATGCCGTCGCTGAGCCTGGAAAGCCAGAACGGCTCCAACATCGTCAACGCCAATCGGTTCGTCGGCCCCGGCCACGCCATCAGGCCCATCGTCGCCACCGAGAGCGGCTACCACACGGCGCTTGGCGGCAGCGGCGTCATCGCCGGGGTGCAGCCCGGCGTCTCCGAGGCGACACAGGCCAAGTATCTGCCGCGCCAGTTCTGCGAATACTTCAACCACGGCATCGCCCGCGACTTCACCTACGAATTCGCGGACGAGTTCCCCGACTACAAGACCAGCGAGCGCGAGGGTACCAACGCCGAGGCCTGTTTCGGTATTATTCGCCACGACCTGACGCCCAAACCCGCCTATTCTGCCGAGAAAAACCTGATCGCCCTGCTGAACGAGGCCACGTGGGACCGGCAGATTCGGCAGTGGCACATCCCGCGCTTCCAACCCAGTGCGCTGACCTACACGCTCACGGGCGAGACGAAGAACGTCTACCACACACTGCTGCAAAAGTCCAACGGCGACTTCTACCTGCTGCTCTGGCAGGAAGTCCCGTCGTTTGACACGGTCCGCAAGCAGGACATCATCAATTCGCCGGTGGCCGTGACGCTGACGGCCGGAACACCGATCCGGTCCGCCGCCGTCTACCGGCCTGGGCGGGGGACGCAGGCGATCCGCACCTTGGTCCGCCCGAAGCGGCTGGCGCTGGCCGTGCCCGACGAAGTGCTGGCCGTGCGGCTGACGCCCGCGCGAAGGCCGCGCACGACCTTGCCGGCGCCCGCGGATCCGGCCGCCTCGACCACCGGCACATCGGCGACGCTGACATGGCGGCCCGTGCCGGGGGCGGCGGGCTACTTCGTCGGGCGCATGGGGCAGTTCCTGGGGCGCACCGCGCGGCCCCGCTTCACCGATGAGGGGCTGATGCCCGCCACCGGCTACACCTACACTATCACGGCGTACAACGCCGCCGGGGTCGTCTCGCCCGCCGCCTCCGCCGTCGCCATGACCAAGAGCGCGTTCCCGGATCTGACTCCGACTGCCCTCACCTGGACCCCGGCCAGCCCGAAGGCCGGCGACACCGTGACGTTCTCGGTGACGGTGAAGAACCAGGGAAATGCGCCGACGCTCGCCGGGACCATCCTCGGCGTCGCCTTCCAGATAGATGGCGCGAACGTGAACTGGTCGGACACCTTCCGAGATGCGCTCGTGCCGGGCCAGTCCCGGACGCTGACCGCCAACAACGGCGTCAAGGGCGCACCCACCTGGACAGCAACCCCCGGCCGCCACACCGTCACCGCCATCGTGGACGACATCAACCGCATCACCGAGCGCAGCAAGGCCAACAACACGGTCTCCGCGCCGCTGGACGTGGGGAACGGGTGACGGGGCTGGGGCATGGGCGGAACAAAGACGGGGGCGGCCCAATGGGCCGCCCCCCGCGCATCCGGCCTGAGCGTCACTTCGCCAGCGTGACCGCGAGTACCTTGACGTACTCGTTCGTGGGCAGGGTGAGGCTGCGGACGGTCTTGGCGGCGTCCAGGGCGAAGCCGTAGCTGTAAACGTAGAACGGGCGGGTGTCCCGCGCTCCGCTCGCCGTGTCCCGGTACGGCATCCGCACGGCGCGGCTCTCGCCGGGGAAGTCCTGCGGCTGGAACCAGTCGCTGAGGTTCTGGGACAACACCTGCGTGGTGCCGTCCGTGTAGGTCACGGTGAACGTTTGCGCCCGCTGGCCGCCCTCCACGCCCGTCCCCAGCAGCCAGAGCGAGGCGTAGCTGCTGGCCGGCAGCGGGATCACCTGGCCGTGGGCGGTGACCATGTCCGGGGCGCCGGCCGGGCCGAGGCGGAACGTCACCCCGTTCGGCGTTTGGGACGCGCCGAGGAGCTGGGCCGAGTAGCCGAAGCCCTCGCCGTCCACGCCGCCCGCGCCGGGGGACGCCGTGCCGTCGTTGAAGAGGCCGGTGGTGTCGAAGGCCGCGGTCAGGTCCACCGGCGTGCTGGTGCCGGCCGTGACGCCGGGCAGCGAGCGGGGCCGGTCCGCCGCCGCGACCGGCGTGGTAATGATGTTGGCCGGGTCGGCCCGGTAGGCCGCCACGAACTCCGACCAGAGCGTGTCCACGTCCTTGCCGCAGTAGGTCTTGAACAGGTCGTTGCTGTAGCGGGCGAAGCGGATGGCGCGGCTCAGCTTGGTGACCAGGGCGCTGTCGTAATGGATCTCGCACCAGGCGAGGAACGTCGCGGTGGTGCGGTAGGAGTCGTGGTAGGTGGACCGCTGAACATTGATCTGCGGGTGGAAGTTCTGCGGCTCGAACTTGACCCACCGGATGTAGTCGGCGATGCCCTCCACGAGCCAGACGGGGTTGTAGGTCGAGTAGGCCTGCACGACGTGCGCCGTCTCGTGGACCGTCAGGCCCGTGTCGTCGGGGTGCTGGTCGCACCACGCCGTGTTGACCGTCATCACGCCCCCGCCGGTGGCAGCGACGCCGGTGACGCGGGGGCCGGTGCGATAGACGACGTTGACCATGTTGGGCGGGATGAAGCCGTCCGAGTACAGCAGCGCGTCCGTGTCCGGCCAGAACGACTCCATCTGCCGCTCAGCCTTCTGCGCCCAGACCTGCAGTGCCGGCGTCCGGTCCGGGGTCTGGGACAGGTCCGGGAATCCCCGTCCCGGCCCCTGCTGGACGTGGGTGATCGGGACCGGCGAGTCGAGGGCGATCTCGCGGATCAGCAGCGACGGCAGCCCTTGATGGGGGTTCAGGCGAATGCGGAGCGCGGCCACCGGCGCCCCGTACAGCGCCGCGGCCGCGACCCCGGCGCCGTCAAAGGAGGCCGCCCGGGAGTAATGGATCGTGTCGGGCGAGGTCTCCACGTAGCCGTTCGTCAGCAGGTTCTCGCCCGCGGCGTCGCCGGTGGTGACGCGCAGGCTGCGGACGGGGATAGGCCGGGAGAGCAGGATCAGGAAGTCGTCCCCGTCGTCCATGCCGTAGACGGACCGGAAGAAGGTGCCTAGGTCTCCGTCCATCGCCATCTCCGGGCGGTGTGCCGCCGTGGACGGCATGGTCGAGTACAGCAGCGCCTCCACCGGGGCGGGCGGCGCGGCGGGGAGGCGGCGCGGCACGGCGGCGATCAGGAATGCCGCCGCCAGGCTCAGCGGGGCGATACGCCGGAACGGGGTCGTGTTTTTCATGGAGGCCTGTTCGTGAGGCGCGTCCGCTTTTCCTGCCCTCACGAGTCCCGGCGGGGCACCCTTGCGGGTCTCCGTGGTGACAATCCCGGCCTCATTGGGGTATCATGGACGGAAGAAAGACGGAGAAAGACAATGACGCCTCGCTCAATGACCCCCCGCCCGCTCCCCGAAGGCCTGGAAGGTCTGGCCGACCTCGCCCTGGACATGCGCTGGAGCACCCGCCCGCCCGCCGACCGATTCTGGGCACGGCTGGACTCGGAGACTTGGGAGCGCACGCGGAACCCGTATCTGATCTTGCAGGAAATCTCGGACGCGCGCTTGCAGGAGGCGGCGCGGGACGAGGAGCTGCGGCGGGACGCGGACGCCGCCCTGGAGTCGCGCCGCCGCGCGCTGGAATCGCCCGGCTGGTTCCATCGCCGGCATGGCGACTCCGGCCTGCGCGGCGTGGCCTACTTCAGCATGGAGTTCGGCCTGGGCGAGAGCCTGCCGATCTACGCGGGGGGACTGGGCATCCTGGCCGGCGACCACCTCAAGACCGCCAGCGACATCGGCCTGCCCCTGACCGGAATCGGGCTGCTGTATGACCGGGGCTATTTCCAGCAGCAGCTGACCTGGGACGGCTGGCAGGTGGAGGCCTACCCGTACAATGACCCTGCCACCCTGCCGATCACGCCCACGTCGGCGCCCGAGGGGGGCAGGCTGCGCGTCACGTTGCCGCTGCCGGGACGTGATCTCGTGCTGCGGGTCTGGCAGGCCGCGGTCGGCAAGATCACGCTCTACCTGCTCGACAGCAATGATCCGCAGAACAGTCCCTGGGACCGTGCCCTCACCTCCGGTCTCTACGCGGGTGATCGGGAGCGGCGGCTGCTTCAGGAGATCGTGCTTGGGCTGGGCGGCTGGCGCGTGCTGGAGGCCCTGGGAGCCGAGCCGGACGTCTGCCATCTCAACGAGGGCCACGCCGCGTTTGTCGTGCCGGCGCGGGCCGCCGCCTTCATGAAGCGGCACGGCGTCTCCTGGGACGAGGCCCTCTGGGCCACCCGCCCTGGAAACCTCTTCACGACGCACACCCCCGTCGCCGCCGGCTTCGACCGTTTTGACGCCGGCATGGTTGCCCGCTACCTCCAGCCGTTTGCCGACGAGATGGGCGCTCCCCTCGACGAGATTCTGATGCTGGGGCAGGACGCGCCCTTCGGCCCGTTCAATATGGCCTGGCTCGCCGCGCGCGGCAGCGGGCGCATCAATGCTGTCAGCGCCCTGCACGAGACCGTCAGCCGGCCCATCCTCGCCCCTCTCGTCCCGCGCTGGCCGCTGGCCGAGGTGCCAGTCGGCCACGTCACCAACGCCGTGCATATGCCGACCTGGGCCTCCGACGCTGCGCAGGCCCTCTGGGCGAAGACGCACGCCAAGGACGACGTGCCGGACGCCATTGAGACCGTCTCGCTGGCCGCCGATGTGGCGACGCCGGCCCTGGACCGGGTCACTGACGCCGAACTCTGGGCCTTCCGCAACAATGCGCGCCACCGCCTCGTGGAGTACGTGCGCCAGCGCCTCGTGCGGCAGGTGCAGGCGCAGGGGGCGCCCGAGGAGACCCTGGCCCGCGCACGGCAGGCGCTCGACGCGAACGCGCTGACGCTGGGCTTCGCCCGCCGCTTCGCCACCTACAAGCGCCCGAACCTGCTGCTGCGCGACCTGGAGCGGTTCGCGCATATCCTGAGCAACATCCGGCGGCCCGTGCAGATGATCGTCGCGGGCAAGGCGCATCCCGCCGACGACCCCGGCAAGCGTCTGGTGCAGGAGATGGCGCGGGCAGCGTTGCGGCCGGAGCTGCTGGGCAAGATCGTCTTCCTGGCCGACTACGACATGATGCTAACCTCTGAGCTGGTGGCGGGCGTGGACGTGTGGCTCAACAACCCGCGCCGCCCGATGGAGGCCAGCGGCACCAGCGGCATGAAGGTGCTCGCCAACGGCGGCCTGAACCTCTCGGAGCTGGACGGCTGGTGGGCGGAGGCCTACACGCCGGAGGTCGGCTGGGCGCTGGGGGACGGCGGGGAGCACGAGGACGAGGGCTGGGACGCCCAGGAGGCCGATCAGCTCTACGCGCTCTTGGAGCAGGAGATCGTCCCCGCTTTTTACGGGCGCGGTGCCGACGGCCTCCCCGCCGCCTGGCTGCGGCGCGTCCGGGCCAGCATGACTCAGCTCACGCCCCGCTTCGACAGTCCCCGTATGCTGCGCGAGTACGTTGAAGGATTCTACCTTCCCGGCGCGGATGCCTACAAAAAGCGGGCCGCCGACGGCGCGCGGCTGGCGAAGGAACTGACTGGGTGGGAGGCCGGCCTGGCGCGCGGCTGGGCCGGGGTGCATCTGGCCGAATGGGAGGCGACGCGGGAGAGTGACCAGTGGAACATCTCCGTCGGCGTCTCCCTGGACGACGTGGATCCCGCCGCCGTCCAGGTGGAGCTTTACGCGGACGGCGGGAAGAGGACGGACCCGATCCGGGTGGCGATGACCCGCGACGGCGACAGCCCGGTCTATCGCGCCCGCGTCCCCGCGACGCGCCCGGCGGACGACTACACGCCCCGCGTCATCCCATTCCACCCGGACGCGCTCGTGCCCCAGGAAGCCCCCCTCATCGCCTGGCTGGACGCGCCCCGCGCTTCGGAGGAGCCGAAGGATGAGGAGCCGGAGGAAGCCAGCCCTGCCCGATCCGAATGACCTGGCATTGAATGACCCGGCAATGGGTAGGGGCGCAGCATGCTGCGCCCCTACGAGTTGACGCGCCTGCCTCTCTCCGGCTCCCCCAGAATTGGGGGCTGGGGGGCCTTCTCCCGCAGCAGTTCTTCCTCGGCCTCCCGCGTCCAGAACAGCCCATCCCGTAGTCGGGCGTGGACATTGGGCAGACGATCCGATAGCTCTTCCAGGGACGTGAGGGGCAGGTCTTCGATCTGCGGGAAGATCACGGTCTTGCCGGGGAATCGCTTGTTCTTGACGCCGAGCAGGCCGTCCTGGTAGGCGGAGAGGCCGCCGATGGCGGCCACACTGGAATTGGTGGAGAGCCGGCCCGACTCGACTAGGCCGAGCGTCTGCCGGATGTCGTCCATTGTGGACCCCGATGTGCCGACCATGCGCTGGTTCTTCGTCAGCATCGTTCCCAATCCTAATTGTGTGATCGTTCCCTTGGCCAGACCGGCGAACAGGTTGTAAACGCCGCCCTCGGACAGATACGGCAGGGCCTCGGTGATGGATTCGGCACTGGACGCCATGGAGATGATGTCGTCGAACGGCCCCTGCGCGGCGATCTCGTCCGTGGCGCGGCGGTTGAGGGCGACCAGCGTGATGCCCCGCGCCGCCAGGCGCTTTTCAAACCGCTCCTGGATCCGCTCCAGCCGTTCGTCGTGCGAGTCCGTCACTAGGACCAGGCGCGGGGGCGCGTCCAGCATCGCCAGCCGTTCCAGGTGCATCTGGCCCATCGGCCCGCCCGCGCCGACCAGCCAGGCCGCGCCGCCGGGCTTGAGGTCCTGCCGCGTGTTGGTCTGGTAGGCGTCCAGGACTCGGGCAGGATCGGTGGCCGAGACAAACAGGTGCTGCTCGTAATGCACCCGGCCCACATCCACTGGCACCGGCCCGACAAGCGGCCTGTCTAGGACCAGGTTCAGGATGCCCCGGCTGCCCAGCGTCGTCAGGATGCGGCCCAGGTCGGCGGGGGACGGCGTGCCGAACACGATGACGTCGTCAAAGCCCGCGTCGCCGGTGTGCTCGGCGCGCAGGCGAGCGAAGTCCGTTCCCGCCACGTCGCGGACGGAAACGCCGCCCCAGTCGCCCGTCTCCACGCCGCGCGTGTTGACGACCAGCAGCCGCCCGCCGGGCTTGGGGCCGGGGCGGTAGTTCGGGTACCGGTAGGCGGCGACCACGCAGGCCCAGGGTTCCACCAGCGCGGCCTCGGCGAAGCCCGTCGTGTCCGCCAGCGGCAGCAGATAACAGCCGTGGTCGCCGTTCAGCGCCTCCTGCGTGACCACCCCGTACTGGGCCATGCCGCCCGGCAGGACGTAGCCGTAGGGGATGCAGACTCCATGGCGATAGATGTCCGCCTGGACCAGAAAGCGCTGCCCGACCGCGAACATGTCCCGCAGATTCTCCCCGACGCCTACGACGGTCAGCGCGACCTCGTGGCCCATGACGACCGGCTGCATCTCCATGTCCCGCCCGTACAGTTTGGGGTGCGCCGGCCCCTGGGCGATGATCTTGATGTCCGAGAAGCAGATGCCGACGGCGTCGTGGCGCACCAGCAGCTCGTCGGGGCCGTGCCGGGGCAGGGGAACCGTCACTTCGTGCAGGGCGTCAAAACCTGCCCCGGTCAGGTGCCAGCGCTTGATCTGCGGCGGGATCGGCCCCTGGGCCGCCTTATACGACCGCAAGGGGTCGGTCATCAGCGAGAACTCCTTCCTGGAACTGGGCGGCGTAGAGGCGGGCGTAGACGCCTTCTAAGGCGATCAGTTCCTGATGGGTGCCGCGCTCAACCACGCACCCGGCTTGCAGCACCAGAATCAGGTCCGCCGCCAGGATGGTGGACAGGCGGTGCGCGATGGCGAACGTGGTCCGCCCCGCCATCAGCGGCGTCAGGGCCGCCTGGATCAGCCGCTCGGACTGGGTGTCCAGCGCCGAGGTCGCCTCGTCCAGAATCAGGATGCGCGGGTCCTTCAGAATAGCGCGGGCGATGGCGATGCGCTGCTTCTGGCCGCCGGAGAGCTTATAGCCGCGCTCGCCGACCACCGTGTCGTAGCCTTCGGGGAGCGACGCGATGTGGTCGTGGATCGCCGCCGCCCGCGCCGCCGCCTCGATCTCCTCGTCGGTCGCGTCGGCACGCCCGTAGCGCAGGTTGGCCTTGATGGTGTCGTGGACCAGGTACGTCTCCTGCGTGACCACGCCGATGGCCTGGCCCAGCGACTCCAGTTTGATGCGGCGCACGTCATGGCCGTCAATCGTGACGCGGCCCCGGTCGGTGTCGTAGAGGCGTGGAATCAGGTACGTCAGCGTCGTCTTGCCCGAGCCCGACGGGCCGACCAGGGCGATCAACTGGCCGGGCCTGGCCGCAAAGGTGATGTCGTCCAGCGTCGGCGTCGCCTGATCCTCGTCGTAGCGGAACGTGACGTGCTCGAAGGCGACCGCGCCCCGGATCTGATGCGGCGGGAGCGTAATGGCGTCGGGCGCATCCGTGATGTCCTGTTTCAAATCCATATAATCGAAGATGCGGTCGAAGAGGGCCAGCGCGCCCGTCACCTCCACCTGCACGTTCAGCAAACCCGTCAGCGGGAAGAACAGGCGCGACTGCAGGGCGGTGAAGGCGACGATAGTACCCAGGGTCAGGGTCCGGTCCCCGTGGGCGATGGTGAGGTCGCCGGCCAGCCAGTAGACCAGCACGGGCGTCAGCGAGAAGGTCAGGCCGATGAGATTGAAGAAGTAGCGCATGATCATGGACTGCTTGATCTGCGAGTCGGTCAGGTCTTCGTTCTCACGCGCGAACTTCTGCAGGGCCAGCCCGCGCCGCCCGCTGGTCTTGGTCAGCAGCGCGCCGGAGACGGAGAGGGTCTCCTGCATGGTCGCGTTCAGGTCAGCCAATTGCGTCTGCACCGTGCCGCGAACGCCGCGCGCCATGCTGCCGACCTTCGCGCCGAGCAGGGCGAAGAGGGGCAGGACACCGACCGAGAGCAGGGTCAGCCGCCAGTCCATGTAGATCATCGCCCCCAGCGTGGAGAGCACCGTGGTGACGTTGGAGAGCAGGTTGGCCGCCGTGTCGCTGAGGACGCCCTGCACGCCGCCGACGTCGTTGGCGAGGCGGCTTTGGATCTCGCCGGTGCGCGTGCCGGCGAAGAAGCGCAGGGACATCCCCTGGATGTGGTCGTAGAGCTGGTTGCGCAGGTCGCGCATGATGCACTGGCCGACCAGGGTGCTCAGGTAGCTGTAGGCCAGCGTCAGCGCCGTCCCGCCCAGCGTCGCCAGGAGCGTGTACAGCGTGTAGCGGGTGATGACATCCATGTCGCGCGCCAGCAGGCCCTGGTTGATGAGGGCGCGCAGGAAAAACGGCGCCAGCAGCCCCAGCCCGGCGGCGGCCAGCACCGCCAGGGCGATCAGGGAGACCTGCCCCCGGTAGGGCCGGAACGTCCCCACCACCCGCTGCACCGTGTCCGGCTTCAGGGGCTTGCGCGGCCCCGGCGGCCCGCCCCGCATCATCACGCTCATATCTCTGTCCTCCTGGGAGCATTATACCGGAAAGAGGCCCCCACCTCAGCGTGAGGAACCCCCTCCGGCTCGGCAAGCCTCGCCACCTCCCCCGTTGCGGGAGAGGAAAGGTGGCTGGGGGCGAGTTCGTTTTGACAATTTTGTGGTGCTTGGCTCAGGGCGAGGAGGGCGCGGTCGATGTGGCGGCGGAGTATGTTGTCGTGGCGCAGGATGCGGGCCATCTTGTTCAGGCGGTCCTCGTCGGTGAGCGCCGGGTCGTCATAGACGTGCGCCTCCCAGCGCAGCAGGCGGCGCAGGGCCTGCTGCGCTGCCCGCTGTGCCACCGGGGACTGTTCGGCCACCGCGAGGGGGAGCACCACACCTACTACCAGTGCCGGGACAGCTCCCCGGCCAAGAACGCCGCCGGGATGGTCTGCAATGCCCGGCGCTACCCGGCGGGGGAGGCCGAGGAGACGGTCCTGGGGATGTTGCGCGACGCCGCCCGCGAGCCGGGGCGGCTCCGCGCGGCCCTCCGGGCCTCCCGGGAGGGCGACCGGGCCGAGGCCACCGGGGACCAGCTTCGGCGGGAGCTCGCGGGCGTCCGCGGCGAACTCGCCACGCTCGACGCCAGGGAGAGGACGGCAGTGCAGGCGCAAGTCGCCGGGCTACAGGCGGGGGCCAGCGCGGGGGCGTACGCGGCGGTCTTCGGCGAGATCGCGGCCGAGCGCGCCCGGTTGCAGTCACGCCTGGCTGCACTGGAGGCGCTGCGTCCCACGGCCGGGCACGCCGCCCCGGAGGGAGAGGCCGAGCGGATAGAGGCCGTCCTGGCGGACGTGGACGAGGCCCTGGGCGCCCCGGAACTGACCCCAGCGGAGCGGCACGGCCTGCTGCGACGGGTCGTGGCGGAGGTCTACCCCGAGGGGGACGGGTACCGGCTCCGGCTGCGGGCGGGTGAAGATGAAGATAGTGTACGGAACGTCTCGATGTCCCCGGCCCGCGAGGACGACGAGGCGGCGCGGCAGGACCGGATCATGCGCTGGCACGACCGCCTGCCGCCCGCTGCCCCCTGGGCCCCCGGCGACCCCCGGAAATGGGAGCGGGAACACGCCGCGACGGCGGAACTGACGCCCCTGGGCCGTAGGCTGCTGGGACTGGATCGGTGGGAGGATGGGCCGGTGCGGGTGGGTTGATTGCCCGTAGCGATTGCGGCAGAGGGGGCGCGGCCAACGTGGCCGCGCCCCCTCTGCTCGGTGATGTTCCCCACGCCACAGGCTAGCCGGTTAAGAGGCGGCGTCGCGCGCCAGGCGGAGGCCCATGAACTGCCAGCGGGCGTCCGGGGGGAAGAAGTTGCGGTAGGTGTCGCGGATGTGGGTCTGTGACGTGGCGCAGGAGCCGCCGCGCAGCACGAACTGGTTGCACATGAACTTGCCGTTGTACTCGCCCAGCGCGCCCGCCGGCGGCGCGTAGCCGGGGTAGGGCGAGTATTGGCTGCGCGTCCACTCCCACACGTCGCCGAACATCTGCGTCAGGGCGTGGGGCGGGGCCGGCGGCGCGGCGGCGGGATGGAACAGGCCGCCCTCCACGAAATTGCCCGCCCATGGGAGGCCCCGCGCGGCGACCTCCCACTCAAACTCGGTCGGCAGCCGCGCCCCCGGCCACTGGCGGCCCGCCCAGTGCGCGTAGGCGTCGGCCTCGAACAACGACAGGTGGCAGACCGGCTCGGCCTCCTCCACGGGCCGCATCCCCGATAGCGTGAACTGCCACCAGCGGCCGTCCTGCCGCTCCCAGTAGAGCGGGGCCTGCCAGCCGCGCGCCTGCACCGTCGCCCAGCCCTCTGACAGCCAGAACTCCGGCCTCGCGTACCCCCCGTCCTCCATGAACGTTTGATACTCGCCGCACGTCACCAGGCGCGAGGCCAGTGCGAAGGCGGGCACGAACTCCCGGTGGCGCGGCCCCTCATTGTCAAACGCGAAGCCGTTGCCGTCATGCCCGATCCAGGCCAGTTGTTCCGGGAACTCCGCCCACGTCAGCGGCGGGGCCTCTGCCGGGACCTCTGTGCGCCGGTCTCGGTAAACAGGCCGTAACGGGTTCTCCGAGAAGACGTGCTTGATGTCCGTCACCATCAATTCCTGGTGCTGCTGTTCGTGGTGCAGGCCAACGGCGACCAGCGGCGTCAGCCGGCTTAACCGTTCCTCGTTCGCCCCTTCCAGCAGCGCCTCCATGTGCTCGTCCACGTAGGCGCGGTAGGCGTAAGTGTCAGCCACCGTCGGGCGCGAGATCAGGCCGCGCTTGGGCCGGCAGTGGCGCGCGCCGAGGCTGTTGTAGTAGGAGTTAAAAAGAAACTCGTACTGCGGGTGCAGGGAGCAGTAGTTCGGCAGGTTCGGCCTGAGCAGGAAGGTCTCAAAGAACCAGGAGGTGTGTGCCAGGTGCCACTTCGTCGGACTGACATCCGGCATGGACTGCACGACGTAATCTTCAGGAACCAGCGTGTCGCACAGGCGCTCGCTGAGGGAGCGCACGGCGCGGTATTGTGGGAGGAGGTCGTGCCCCGGCGCGACGGTCGGCTCCGCCGGAGGGGCCAGCGTGGAAGAAGACGGCATCGGTCGTCCCTCGCATTCTAAAGCCACCGGCATTCTTGCGGTGGCTGATTGCTAATTTACCCCAAATGCAACAGGAATAACCGGCCAGGGATGCGAATAGTTCCGTCATGGGCGACCTTGCGGACATTCTCCGGCGCGGCGCGAACGGGGCGTGGGGATTGGGGCTGACCGAGGGGCAACTTGCCCAGTTCGCGCGCTACGCCGAGCTGCTGGTGGAGTGGAATGCGGCCCGCCTGAACCTGACCCGCCTGACAAGCCCCCGTGACATCGCCGTCAAGCACTTTCTCGACTCGCTGGCCGTTCTCAAGGCGGTGGATGTTCCGCATGGTGCCAGTGTCATTGACGTCGGCACGGGGGCGGGCCTGCCGGGACTCGCCCTCAAGATCGCCCGTCCCGATCTTAGAATGACGCTGCTTGACGCGACTGCCAAGAAACTGGTCTTCTGCCGGGCCGTCGCCGACGGCTTAGGTTTGGGGGCCGTGACGACTATACATGCCCGCGCCGAGGACGCCGGGCGGCAGCCCGCCCACGCTGGGGCCTATGATTTCGCCCTCGCGCGCGCGGTCGCCCCGCTGGAGCGGCTGCTGCCCTGGTGCGTGCCCTTCGTGCGCCCCGGCGGCCTCGTGGTCGCCCTCAAAGGCGCGTCGGTCGCCGAAGAGTTGCCCGCCGCGCGCCCCGTCGCCCGCCGCCTGGGGCTGACGCTGTCGCCCCCGCTCCGGGTGGAATTGCCGGAGGCGGAGGAGCCGCTGACGCGCTTCCTCATCACCGTCAGGCGTCCCCGACGCTGACACCGGCTGGGAGTTCTCGCGTTGACCCACTATGATGTCATTGTCTACGGCCTTGTCTGCCTGGATGTGATCTGGCGTGTGCCTCACCTGCCTCCGCTCGGCCGGGCCGTTCGCATTCAGGAGGAGCGGAAGGTCATCGGCGGCGAGGCCGCAAACACGGCCATCGCGTTGAGCCGATGGGGGGTACGGGTGGCCCTGCTCGGCAACGCTCTGGGCGATGATGACGAAGGCCGCCTGTTGCGCTCGCTTTTGGCGCGTGATGCGCCCGGCGTTGACGCACACTTCCTCGGAACGGCCCCGGACACGGACACTCTGGTTCCCGTATTGGTGGCGACGCCGGACGGGCAGAAGACCATCTTCGGGCGTGACCGGACGCGCTTGCGGTTCCCAGTGCTCTCCCCCGAACTGGCCCGCTCTGCCGCTGTTTTTACGGCTGACGGGAGTGCCGGATCAGCCGGGGAACGGGCCTGTGAGGTGGCGTCGCGGGTGGGGATGTTCGTCATCGTCACAAACTATTCCGAGGACCTGGTGGGCGGCACGCGGGCGGCGATCAGCGTGGTTTCGGCGGACGACGTCGAGGCGGGCAACAGTCCGGCAGAGTGGACGACGTTCGCTGGGGGTCTGCGGGACAGATGCGGCGCGACCGTCATCCTGACCTGCGGCGAGCGCGGCTGCTTTCTGGCGGAAAGGAACGGGCGGAGGGAAGAAGCCAGACACTTTCCTGCCTGTGCCGCACCGAGAATGGTCGATTCGACGGGAGCGGGCGACGTATTCCGGGCGGGACTGATCTACGGACGATTGCATGGGTGGGACTTGCAAGACACGATCCGCTTCTCCTCTGCCGCCGCCGCTCTCGGTTGCGGTGAGATGGGCGGCTGGGCGGGGGTGCGTCCCATCCCGGAGATCCTTGCATTCCAGCGGGTGGCCTCTACTTATGGATGACCTGGCTGCGCGCCGTCGGCGGTCCTCCCAGGCCCCATTCCGTCCTTCCCTCTTCCATCTCGGTCGCGTCTGGCTCGGCATCGGGTGGCAGTCATTTGGCGGCGGCGCAAGCACGTTCGCCCTGATTGAGCGGGCCGTCGTCCGGGAGCGGGGCTGGCTGACGGAGGCGGAGTACGTCCATGATGTCGCGCTGGCGCAGCTTTCCCCCGGCATCAACCTGCTGGGCCTGACCATCCTCATCGGGCGGCGGCTGGGCGGCGTCGGCGGCATATTTGTCTCGCTGCTCGGCCTGCTGCTGCCGAGCGTGACGATCACGGTGCTGATGACCGCCGCCTACGCCCGCCTCCAACATCTCCCCGCCGTTCAGTCCGCCCTGCGCGGCGTCATCCCAGCGACGGTGGGATTGGGACTGCTCACCGCCGCCAACCTCGCCCGCGCCCTGCTCGCCGCCGCCCGCCGCGAGGGCCGGATGTCGCTCTGTTTCAGCCTCATCCTGCTCGCCGGAAGCGGCCTCGTCCTGGCGCTCTGGCATCCGCCGGTGATTCTGGTCCTGTGCGGCGCGGGCCTGCTGGGGGCCGTCGCGGGGCGAGGGCGGGGGAAGACGGCATGAGCCTGTGGCTTTACTTTTGGCTGCTGCTGAAAGGCTCGCTGTTCTCCATGAGCGGCTTGGGCAACGTCCCCAGCGTCCACGCGGACCTGACCGCGCGCGGCTGGGCGACGGAGCGGCAGTTCGCCGAGGCATTGGCGGTGGGCCAGGTCGCGCCGGGGCCGAACGGCCTATGGGTCATTAGCCTGGGCTACCTGACGGCGGGAGGGCGCGGCGCGGGGCTGGCCCTGCTCGCCATCACCCTGCCGCCGCTGCTGGTGCTGGCCGTGGAGCGATTATATCGGCGCGTCCGGCATCACCCCGCCGTGGAGGGCTTCGTGCGCGGCCTCGGCCTCGCCGCCGTCGGCATTTTCTTTTGGGTCCTGCTCGGCCTGCTCCGCACCGCCGGGCTGACTCCGCGCAGCCTGCTGATCACCCTGGCCGCGCTGGGCCTGGGGGCGACCCGCCGCGTCCCCGCGATTGTCATTCTCGCCCTAGCGGCGCTGGCCGGGGTGATCGTCCGATAGAGGGGAGCCTGAGTATGAGCAAGGGACAGACTGAGGCATTGGTTCAGGAGCAGATCGCCTATTGCCGGGCGCGGGCCGGCGAGTACGACGAGTGGTTTCTGCGGCAGGGGCGGTATGACCGAGGGCCGGAACTCAATCGGCAATGGTTTGAGGAGGTCGTCGAGGTGGAGGCGGCGCTGGCTGCCTTCGCGCCGACCGGGCGTGTGCTGGAATTGGCCGGTGGCACCGGTCTGTGGACGCAGCGCCTCCTCCCCTTCGCGGAAGAGGTGACCGTGGTGGACGCCTCCGCCGAGGCGCTGGCCCTCAGCCGGGTGCGTCTGGGCGAGGCGCCCATCCGGTTTGTTGAGGCCAACGTTTTTGACTGGCACCCGGAAGGGGCCTATGACGCCGTGTTTTTCAGTTTCTGGCTCTCCCATGTCCCGCCCGAACGGTTCGAGGCCTTCTGGCAGTTGGTGCGGTCCTGCCTGGCTCCCCAGGGGCGGGTGTTCTTTCTGGACTCGCTTTACGAGCCGGCCTCCACAGCGACTGACCACTGGCTGGCAGACCCAGGGGCGTCCACGACCAAGCGCCGCCTGAATGACGGTCGTGAGTTTGAGATCATCAAGGTGTTCTATCCGCCGGAGAGGCTGGCGGTTCGGCTGGCGATGCTGGGCTGGCGGGCCACGGTACGCGCGACCACCCGCTTCTTTCTCTACGGCGCCGTCTCAAAAAATAATTACGTAAATACGTAAAAATGTGGTATAATGATCTCAGGAGGTTCTGAGCCATGAACACTGAGAACGACTTTCGGAAGCAGGCGGAGGAAGGCATCTCAGCCCTGACGGAGAGCGGACGCGATGTGGTGGGGCATTTCGGGGCGGTCGAGGTAGAAGGGAAGCGCCGCCAGTGGTGGAGCATCCGGTATGATGGGGCAGTGACGAAACTGCTCAACAACCCGGACTACAAGGTCGCGCAAATCCTGTCCGTGCTGGGGAGCGAGGTGCGCCTAGCGATCCTGCGGCATCTGCTCCAAGGGCCGAAGGTGGCGGCTGAGATCGTGGCGGAGGTCGGGCTGAAGACAACCGGCCAGGCGTACCACCACCTGCGGGAACTGGAGCGGGCTGGTTACATCAAGCAGAAGGCAGGAGGCCGATACCACTTCGACATGAACGGTGGTCGCGTATATCTAGCCGCCCTTGCCCTGGCTGCGGATGCAGGCGCCGAGGAACCGGAAGACATCCCGGAAGGTGATGGCGAATAAAGCCGCGCCTGGAAGATCACAGGGGTCGCCTGTGCAGACTGGAACCACCCGTTCCTCGTCGGCCCGGGCGGCCTTCATGTCCTGAAGACGCGGACTCATTCGATGGCCTGACTGACTAGGCTCAAGGCTCAGACCCAGCGGCCGTACCACACGTCTAGGATGGGCAGCGAGAACCCGCGGTATGGCTCGTCCGGGGTGGAGATTTCCAGCGACAGCCCCAGACCTTTGTAGGTGGTTCCGTGTTCATCGGTCAGCTCATAGAACGGGCTGAACTCCACGCCGGAGGGCCACTGGCCGTCTTCGGCGATGCGGTCAAACAGGGGGAAGAGCGTCTTGTGGACATACGCCTCGGAGCCGACCGCCAGGCCGTAGCGCACGTAGGACATGCGGGCCGTGCGGATCGCCTCCCGCACCATCTGTTCTGTGATGAGCGCCTGAAACTGCGCCTTGCCGTCCTGCGCCAACTGCTGATGCAGGGCCTCAATGGCCGGCTGCAAGGTTGCCTGAGCGGGCATTCTTTTCTCCTTCTTCCACTCATCGTGGATTTTCCGAAGCGCCCGCTGGACGCGCATCTGGGCGGCGTCTTCGTTCTCGCCGGTGATATAAAATCACCGGCAGGATAAGATCATGTGTGCTTCGCACAAAGAGGAGGCCGCCGGAAGGCTCTCTTTGTCCGAAGGACACAGGCCCTCCCCTGTGTCCAACTGCGTTCACGGTGATTTTATGATTGCATGTTACCGGACGCGAGAAAAGATCGGCTGACCTCACTCGCTGGAGGCGATCCGCCGGGCGGCGTTCATGCCGGAGAGGGCGCAGAGGGGGAGGCCGCCGCCGGGGTGGGTGCTGCCGCCGACGAAGTAGAGGCCCTGCACATCCGGCGAAACCTGGGGTGGGCGCAGGAAGGCGTTGCGCCAGCCGTTGGACGACAGGCCGTAGATCGCGCCCCGGTGCGCTCCGTAGCGAGATTGCAGGTCGAGCGGTGTCCACATCTGTTCCACCTGAATGCGCTGGCGCAAATCCGTAAGCCCCATCGTCTCCAATTTGCACAGCACCTGCTCCCGATAGGCCGGGGCCTCGGTATGCCAGTCAAAGGTCTGACTCCCCCAGGATTGAGGGTCGGGGGGCAGGGCCGGCGGGTTGGTCATGACGAACAGGTTGGAGCAGCCCGGCGGCGCTTTCGTGGGGTCAGTGACGCTCTGGCAGGCGACGCCGACCGTGGGGTCGTCGGCAGGACGCCTCGCGTCAAAGATGCTGCGGAATTCAGCGTCCCCATCGGCGGCGAGGAATGAGTTGTGGTGCGCGAGTTGCGGGTACGTCCCGGCCACACCCAATAGCAGCAAAAAGGCCGATGTGCTTGGCTCAATGGCATCCACCCGCCGGTCGGGCCAGCGGCAGCGATGTTCCGGCGGGATCAGCGTTTTCATGGCAGTAAGGCAGTCGGCGTTGCAGACGACGGCGTCGGCGTATAGCCGCTCCCCGGAAGCCGTGCGGATGCCTCGCGCCCGCCCCGCCTTCACGATCACCTCCTTCACTGACGATTCGGTGGCAATGTTTATGCCCAAATCTTGAGCAATCTGTGACAACTTTTCCGCCAGCCGGTACAGCCCGCCCGGAACGTAGTATGTTCCCTGTCGCCACTGCACGTCGGCGACGGTGGCGAAGATGCTGGAGCAGCGCGCCGGGTGCGAGCCGCTGTAGAGGGCGTACAACTCGAAAATCCGGCGCAGGCGCGGATCGGAGAAGCACTCCCGCACCACGTCGCGTAGCGAGCGCCAGGGCTTGAGGGCCAGGAATGCAGCCAGTTGCCGCCACTGCTGCCGGCTGGGAACGCCCCGCACGCTCGCACCGAAGTCCTGGCGTAGAAACGGCTCCGTCGTCGCGTCCGAGACTTGGCGCGCGTAGGCGAGGAAGCGGCGGAAGCCCGCCGCCTGGCCCGGCGCGAAGTCGTTGATGGCCTGTGCCGCCGCATTGGGGTCGGAAGGAATGTCCAGGTATAATAAAGGTTTGCGCGGAAAGTGATACCGACATACTGTCTTCAGCGGCGTCAGCGGCAGTTCCGCTGCTAAACGCCGCCCCGCCGCCTGAAACACCTCGTCCAGCGCCCAGGGCATCGTCAGCACGTGCGGGCCGGTGTCGAACGTGAAGCCGCCGTACTCCCACACGTTCAGCTTGCCGCCCAGGCGCGCGTTCTTCTCCAGCAAAGTCACCCGTGCGCCCCCGGCTGCCAGTCCGATGGCCGCTGAGAGGCCCCCTATGCCGCCGCCGATCACGATCACGTCCATGTCCCAGAGTTTACCTGCAAGGTTGACTTTGCCTGCACTTCTGTTCATAATGACTGCGGGAAAGTGTAACTCTGATGGCCGAACTGATCCAGATTGAGACCCGTCCGCCTGCTCCGGCTCCCCCAGCATTGGGGGCGGGGGGGGGCGTACCGCGCCGCATCCCCGAATGGCTGACCATTCGGCTGCCCCGGCGCGGCGATATTGACGAGGTGGCGCACCTGATGCGCGCCCAGAAACTCGTGACGGTGTGCGAGGAGGCGCGCTGCCCAAACCTCTCGGAGTGCTGGTCCAAGAAGACGGCCACGTTCATGATCCTGGGCGACACCTGCACCCGCTCCTGTCGCTTCTGCGCCGTCAAGACCGGAAAGGGCGGGCCGCTGGACCCGGACGAGCCGCGCCGGGTCGCCGAGAGCGCCAAGGCGCTCGGCCTCAAGCACACCGTCGTCACCAGCGTCAACCGCGATGAGCTGCCCGACGGCGGCGCCCATCACTTCGCCCGAACCATCCACTGGCTGCGCGAAACGCTGCCGGACACCATCATCGAGGTGCTCACGCCGGACTTCCTGGGGAACAAAGCCAATATCCAGATCGTCGTAGACGCGAAGCCGCACGTCTACAACCACAACATTGAGACGGTGCCCCGGCTCTACCGCCGCGTCCGCCCCCAGGCCCGCTACCCGCGCTCCCTGCAGCTTTTGCAATACGTCAAACAGGCCGACCCCGGCATCTACACCAAGTCCGGCCTCATGGTCGGGCTGGGCGAGACCAGGGACGAGGTGATCGCGCTGCTGGAAGACCTCAAGGCGCATGACGTGGACGCCGTGACTATCGGCCAGTACCTGAAGCCCGGCAAGAAGTACCTGGACGTGGTGGAATACGTCCACCCGGACGTGTTCGCCGAGTACAAGGCCATCGGCGAGGCGATGGGATTCTTGTTTGTGGCGAGCGGCCCGTTCATCCGCTCCTCCTACAACGCCAGGGAGTTCAGCGATAAATTTTTGACCGGGAGGGTAAGCGGCGGCTAACCCCGCCGGGCCGAAGGGGTCCTCCGAGACCATGCGCAAGCGACCATCGTTACAGACCCGGCGCGCGCCCGCGCCCCCGCGCGGCGCGCGCTGGACCGCGCGCCTGACGCTGCTGCTTCCCGTCCTGGCCTTCCTGGTCGCCGCCGTCCTCTACTGTCTCCGGCTCAACCGGCTCCTCCTCGCCAACCTGTCCCCGATCCTCGCCGCCGAGATCACGCGCCAGACCGGTCACGAGACGCGCCTGGGGCGCATCCGCTATTCCACCCTCGGCGTCCTGGTGGTGGAGAACGTCGCCGTCTCCAGCCGGGCGACGTTCGCCCAGAGCCACGGCGAGGCCGTCGTCCGCGCCGACCGCGTCACCATCCACTACGACCCGCGCTCCCTGCTCTTCGACAGCGGCAACGCCGCCCACGCGCTGGGCGACATCGTGGTGGACCAGCCCTCGGTGCTGGTCGAGCGCTTCTCCAAGACGCAGTTCAACTTCAGCGACATCCTGAAGCCCCAGCCCAACCAGCCCCAGCGCAAGCCGTTCGACGGCCAGGTGATTGCCCGCGATGCCACCCTGCGCTTCCGGGACTATCTCGCCCCCGCCGGCCTCGGCATCCGTCCGGCCTTCAATGAGCTGGACCACGTGGGCGCCACGGTCAACCTGCGCTCGGAGCGCACCGTCTACTTCACCGGGACTGGGCAGGGGACGGCGGGGCGGCTGGCGTCGTTCTCCGTCAGCGGCGACGCCTCCCGCCTGGTCGCGGGCCGCTACCGCGTGGCCGCCCAGGTCTCCGATGCCGACGCCGCGTACTGGACCGACTACTTCCCGTTCACGGCGTCCCCGCAGGCGTTGGTGCGGGCGGGCCGCGCGGATGTGGACGTCACCGTCTCCCGGCTGGGCAGCAAGCCGCCGCCCGGCCTGCCGGTGGACGTCCTGGGCCGCGTCGCCGTGCGCCGCGCCGCCGTCGCCCTCACCGCCCCCACCTTCCGCCGCCTGTCCGTGCGCGATCTGACCGGGAGCGTCACCTTCACCGGGGCTGGAGTCGCGTTCAGCGCCGCGGCCGCGCTGGGCGGCCAGCCGGTCGCCTTCGGCGGCACGGTGTTTGACTTCGCCCACCCACAGCTCGCCGCTACGGCGACCTCGGCCCGGCTGGACGCCAAGCGGCTGGCCCGCGCCTTTCCCGCCGTGCGCTGGCCGGCGGGTCTGCGCCTCGCGCCGGGGCCGGCGACGGTCAGGGCCGTCGGTGCGTTCAACGGCCCGACGGTCAGCGCCGACGGCGCGTTTTCGTCCGCCGAGTACGCCGGCAACCGCGTCGCCGATGTCCGCGCCTCCGCCGTCTTCGCAGGCCGGACGCTGACTCTCCCCGGCCTCACCTTCCAGACGCCGGGCGGCGGGCGGGTGGCGCTGAACGGCACGGTCGGCACGGGCAGCGCGCCGACGGTCCGCCTTTCGGGGCGGGCGCGCGGGGTGAACCTGGCCGCCCTGAAATTACCGGGCGGCGACGTGCGAAAGCTGGGGCTGGGCGGGCGGGCCGACGCGCAGGTGCTGGCGGACAACATCGGCCATCCCCTGCGCGTGGTCGCCAACGTCACCGTCGCCCGGCCCCGCGTCGGCAGGACCGCCCTGGTCATGGCCCGCGCCCGGCTGGCCTTCACGGCGGGGCAGGGGCTGACCGTCAGCCGCGCCCTGATACGGAGCGTGCAGGGCGCGGCCCTGGTGAGCGGGACGATCCCCGCCGGGGTGAGGGGTGGGCGCTGGAACCTGAGTGTGGACGCCGCCGGGCTGAACCTGGCCGCGCTCGCCGGCCCCTACACCCAGGCCCCGGTCGGCGGGCTGGCCTACTTCCGGGGCCGCGTCCAGGGGCCGGCCGCCACGCCGCAGGCCGTCGGACAGGTGCAGTTCATCAACCCGCGCTTCCGTCGCTTCACCGCCGACGTGGTCAGCGGCGCGCTGGCTGCCAGTGCGGGCGCGGTCCGCCTGAACGATGTCGTCGTCCGCCGCTTCCCCACCGCCGCGCACATCTCCGGCACGGTCACGAGGCTGGCCTCGGCGGATCCGCAGCTTGATCTGGGCGTCCGTGTGTCGCAGGCGGACGTGCAGGACTTCCTGAGCCTCGCCGGGGCCGTCACGCCGCCGGCCAAAGGGGTGGCGCGGCGCGCGGCCAAGCTGCCGCCGATCACCGGCACGGCCCAGGGCGCGTTTCGGATCGGCGGCACGGTGCGCGCCCCGCGTGTCGCCGGCCAGGTCGGCTTCACCGATGGCACGGTCGGGCCTTACCGGGTGGATAGCCTGCGCCTCCGGGCCGCGTACCAGAACGGCGCCGTCCGCGTCGCCGATGCCACGCTGCGCGGCGAGGGGGCGACCGTGACCGCGCGGGGGACGCTGGCCCTGAAGACCGGTAAACTCCAAGCGGCCTTCGCCGGGACGGGCATTGACCTGGAGCGGTTCCGCGACATCTCCGACCCCTATGTCGATCTGGATGGCATCTTCGGCGTCTCCGGCACGGCGGGCGGCACGCTGAAGTCCCCCGCCGTCGCGGCGACGGTGACGGGGCGTGACGTGTCGCTGAACGGGCAGGCGCTCGCCCCCGTCGTCCTGGCGGGCCGCTACGCCGGCGGCGTCTTCGTGAAGACGGGCGCCCCCTGGACGCTGGACTTCCTGCCGGCCGCTTCGGCCCAGCATGGCATCCGCTACGTCGTGGACGGCCTGCGGCTGGCGCTGCCGACGCCGCAGCACCCGAAGCGCCCCGCCGCCCTGGCGCTGGACGCCGCCGTCCCCGCCGACGCGCCGGAGACGGTGGCGCACCTGATCGAGACGCTGCGCGCCAGCCGCTACGCCGTCACGCCCGCCGGCCGCAAGCTGCTGAATGAGATTGACGCCCTGCCGCGCCCGCTCGCCGGCACGCTCGCCGTCCCCCGCCTCACCGTGCGCGGGACGCTCGCCGCGCCCGCCGTCGAGGCCGACCTGCAGGCGAACGGGCTGGCGCTGGGCGAGAGTCGGATCGGCGGGGTGACCGCGCAGACCCGCTTCGCCGACCCCAAGAACCCGGCGGCGCAGCTGTCGGCGACCGCGAACAGTCTGCTCGTCGGGGGCGTCCCCATCGCGGATGTCACGGCCCGGGCGGCTCTGTCGAACCATGTGCTGACGCTGGACACCCTGCGCGCCACCAGCGAGCGCGCCTTCCTGGAGGCATCGGGCCGCGCCGACCTGAACGGCGACATGACCGTCACCCTGGATGCCTCCAACTTCCCCCTGGCCCTGCTGAACCCGCTGCTGGCGCAGCCGGACGTCGTCGAGCAGCGGACGCTGACCGGGGAGCTTGGCTCGCTTTCGGTCACGGCCTCCGGCCCGACCCGGGCACCGAACCTGACGGCCTCCATCAATCTGGCGAATCCGGGCTTCGCCATCGGCGTGCCCGGCAAGCCGCCGGCCACGGAGTACGCGCTGGACCGCGTCCGCAGCGGCGCGATCACGCTGACGACGCCCCGCCCGGGAGGCGCGCAGGTACTGACCGTCACCGACCTCGCCGCCTTCAAGAACGGCCGGCCCATCGTGTCCCTATCCGGGACCCTGCCGTTCCGCTGGGGCGGGGCGGGCGGCGGCCTGCCCGAAGGCGAGACGCTGCACGCGCAACTGGTCGCGCAGGACCTCTCACTGCTGGCCCCGTTCGCGCCCGCGCTCGACCCCAAGAAGACGGCGGGAACCCTCATGGCCGGTCTGGACGTTACGGGGGCGGGGAGCGCCCTGCGTCTGGACGGCACGGTTGATCTCACCGGCGGCGCCCTCGGCGCGGTCGGCTTCGACACGGCCCTGACCAAAGTGAGCGCTCACGTGGCCCTGCGGGACGGCCGCCTGGTGTTCGTGCCGAGGCAGCGCGCCGTGGCGGACGGCCAGGACCAGGTCGTCCCGCCCCACTATTCGATCACCCAGGGCCAGGTCGCGGTGGCGGGCCTCACCGGCACGTCCAGCCAGGGCGGGACGTTCGCCGTCACCGGCGGCGGCACGCTGGGGCCGGTCGGCGCGGCCAGCCTGCGCCTGACGGCCAAAAACCTTGTCCTGGACGAGACCAGCGGCAAGAACCTGTTGGCCAGGACCTACAGCACGGCGTTCCGGGGCAAGCTCAACGGCAGCGTGGACATGGTTGGCCCCTGGAAGACGCCCACCATCAGTACGCCCGCCGGCGCGCCGCTGCTGCTGACCGATGCGTCCGGCACGCTCCCCTCGGCCCCGGCCGGGACCACGACGCCCGCCGGCCCGCCGAAGTTCGACCCGGCCCTGGGCCTGATGGTGCTGCTGGGCGGCGGGAACAAGACCGTCACCGTCACCAGCGCCCTGCTGCGCGCCGACGCCAGCGGCGACGTGGAGCTGACGGGCCGGCTGTCCGACCCGCGCCTGACGGCCCACCTCGCCATCGTGCGGGGCCAGTTCATCCTGCCGCCGGCCACGCGGCTCCGGTTCGTCCGCTCGCCGGAGGGCAACGTGGTGAGCGTCCGCTACCCGGCGACGGACCCCCAGACGGGCCTGCCGGGCCTGCGCACGTATGTGGACCTGACGGCGCAGGCGTCGGTCTCCCTGTCGGAGGCGCAGTTGGCCGCGTACCGCCCCGCCGTCTCGAGCGGGGTGGAGGCGGAGGCCGCCCCGGTAGTCGGCAACACGGCCACCACCGCCACCGCCTTCAACCAGCCGGAGCGGTACACCATCACGGCGCACATTCACGGAGTCCTCAACGACCCCAACTTGCCGATCGACCTCACCTCATCGCCGGCCGGCCTGAGCCGGCAGGACATGCTGGTCGCGCTGACGGGCGCGCCCGGCCTGAGCGGCCTGTTCGGCTCCGACGCCCAGGCCGCCCTGCAGGCGGAGCTGTCCCAGGCCCTGTACTCGGTCGGCGTCCCGGCCATCCTGACGCCGCTGGAGAACAGCATCGCCCAGAGCCTGAACCTGACCGACTTCGACGTCGCCTACTCGCCGGACGCGCCCGTCCTGGTCACCCTGAGCAAGCAGATCGCGCCCCGGCTGGAGGCGACCTACACCCGCTCGTTCGGCGCGCGCGCCCCCGGCGCGGTCAACTCGATCACGATGCCGCCCCAGTACACGCTCAAGCTGGGCTACGGCCTGACCCGGCGGCTGCAGATCAGCGTCTCCACCGACGACCAGCGCAACAACACGGCCGCGCTGGAAGGCGTGGTGAACTTTTGAGCGGCGGGCTTTTGGGCGCGCGTAAAAAACGTGAAACATTCCAGGTTTTCATTTGTCCAGAGGGTTGACGCAATGGCCTTAGCGCCGCGCGCCGGGCGAAAACCGAATACCGATTCGCCGCAGCCGCTGGCCGAGGACCGCCGCCTGGAGCAGGAGCGCCGCGAGGAGGCCGCGCTGCTGCGGGACATGGACGCGCTGCTGGCCCGCTACGAGAAGCCGCTGTTCAACTTCGTCTTCCAGTACCTGCTGGACCACGCGGAGGCGGAGGACGTAACCCAGGAGACCTTCATCGCCGCCTGGAAGGCGCGCGACACGTTCCGGGGCGAGTCCAAACTCAACACCTGGCTCTACCGGATCGCCCAGAACCAGTGCAAGAACCGCCTCAAGCAGCGCGGCCGCCAGCGTGAGATGGAAGGGTACTCGCTGGACGCGGGGCTGCCGGGCGGGGACGACGACTTGGCGGGGACCCGCGACATCGCCGACTGGAGCGCCTCGCCCGCCAGGGTGCTGGAGCAGAAGGAGCTGGGCGCGCTGATCAACAAGGCCGTGGACGGCCTCGCCCCCGAGTACAAGGTCGTCCTGCTGCTCCGGGAGATGGAGGGCCTGGCCTACACCGAGATCGCTCAGGTGACGGGGCTGACGATGGAGGCGGTCAAGACACGGATCAACCGGGCGCGGGCGATGGTGCGCCAGCGTGTCGAGCCATATCTCAGCCCATGAACCCGTCCCGAGACAGTATGAGGAAGCATCTTTTGACGTTGACAGCGAAAATCCGGGCGCAAGTGAATCGCAGAACTTGCGCCCTTCTCATGTCCGCCGGCCTGGTCCTCACCTGCCTGACCCCGGCGCGCGCCCAGGAGCCGGCCAATCCGACCAACCCGACGGCGCCGGCGGCCCCCGCCAACCCGGCGGCCCCGCCGACGGTGAACCCGAATCCCGCCGCCCACCCCACCCAGCCAGCCACGCCCGGGCCCGGCGGCGCCGTCGCGCCCCCCCCCGCCGCGCCAGCCCCCGTGACGCCCGCGCCGCCCGTGACGCCCGCGCCGGACACGGCGGCCCCGGCCGGGCCGCCCGCGCCGCCGCTGAGCGGCAAGATCGCGCAGATCGTCATCGTCCATAAGGGGACGGCTAACATCAGCAATGCGGCGATCCGCGCCGTCATGGCCCAGAAGGAGGGCGAGCAATACAGTCAGGCGGCGGCGGAGAAGGACCAGGCCAACATCAAGGGCATGGGCTACTTCAACGGCGAGATCGGCCTGGACGCCACCCCCGACCCCGCCGGCGGCGTGGACCTGACCTACACCGTCGTCGAGAACCCCATCGTCAAGTCCATCCGGTTCATCGCCAACACCCCGACGCGCGAGCCGTCCGTGCCCTCGGCCACGCTCAAGGGGCTGATGGACACCAAGGAGGGGCAGGTGCTCAACACCAACACCCTGGTGCGCGACCTGGACCGCCTTTTCAACCGCCAGACCGGCTACATGCGCTCCAAGGGATACATCGTGGACATCAGCAGCGACATCAACATTGACCCCAACAATGGCGTGCTGACCGTCCCCCTGATCGAGGCGCACATTGATCAGATTCGCATCCAGGGCAACAAGAAAACCAAGACCGTGGTGGTCACCCGCGAACTGCTGTCCAAGCCCGGCGACGTTCTGGACGAGAACAAGCTGCAGCGCGACATGACGAAGGTCTACAACACCGGCCTGTTCGATCAGGTCGGCCCGTACCAGTTGGAGCCGAACCCGGACGTGCTCGGCCGCGTCAATGTGATCGTGCCCGTGGTGGAGAAGCGCAGCGGCCAGGTGTCGGTCGGCGTCGGCTACTCCTCGCGCTCCAAGCTGGTGGGCCGGGCCGAGCTGGCCGAGAACAACTTCCGGGGTCTGGGCGAGCATGTCAGTCTGCAGTGGGAGGTCGGCGGCATCACCAGCCAGAGCAGCGTCGAGCTGGGCTTCTACGAGCCGTACCTGGACAAGAACCACACGTCGCTCGACCTGGACCTGTATGACAAGGTGATTTACCGCTTCGACACCGGCACCTTCGGCGGCGGCGTCGGCGACACCAATACGTATACGGAGACGCACAAGGGCGGCACGGTGGGCCTGAACCGGCCCCTGAGCGACACCCTGCTTGCCAGTCTCACCGGACGCTTCGAGAACGTGAGCACCAACGATGTCTCCGTGCCGGTCACGGATGCGTTCATCCGGCAGAACGGCACGGTCGGCGTGGTAGGCTTTCGCGCCGTCAGCAACACGCGCGACAACAACCTGTCGCCGGCCACCGGCGGCCTGGCGTCCCTGTCCTACGAGTTGGGCCTGGCCAATACGTCCACCGTTAATAACGCGCCGACGCCGCTGGCGCCGGGGCGGCACAACATCGGCAAGGTCGGCCTGGACCTGCGCCGCTACATCAGCCTGCAGGGGCCGCGCAAGCCGAACAACTTCCGCGAGCCGAAGAAGGTGATCGCCGTGCGGGCGCTCCTGGGGTACGCCAACTCCGACGTGCCGTTCTTCGAGCAGTACTTCCTGGGCGGCGCGGACTCCCTGCGCGGCTCGGAGACGGACCGCTACTGGGGCAACAAGCTGGCGCTGTTCCAGGGCGAGTTGCGCGTGCCCCTGGGCAAGAGCAACAGCCTCCAGGGCGTGCTGTTCACCGATGCGGGCGACGCCTGGGGCAGCATCTACCAGGGCACGGGCCTGCAGCAGCACCAGAACTTCTCGCTGACGACGGACTTCGGCGTCGGCCTGCGCCTGGACACTCCGGTCGGCCCCATCCGGCTGGATCAGGCCTTCGGGCGCGACGGCAGCCGCACCCAGTTCAGCATCGGGCAGTCGTTCTAGCCCGGTCTTCGGGAACAAAGTCGCCGGGCCGAGACATCAAACAATTCGGTTAAAAACACTCAAGAGCATTAACGCATGACAGGAAGCAACATGAACATAATCCCCATTCGCAAATGGCTCATGATCGCCGGGGCCGCGCTGGCGCTGACTCCTACCGTCGCCGCTCTGCCCGCGCGGGCGGCGGAGGCCCCTGGTGCCGCCATGTTCGGCAGCGTGGAAGTCTCGCGCGTCCTTGCCGGCTACACGAAGAAGGCGACCTACGACCAGCAGATCAACCAGCTCCATGCCAAGCTCCAGGGCTACATACAGCAGCAGGCCAGCAGCCCCATGTTGAGCAAGGAGGATCAGGCCCAACTCGGCGCGCTGCTCGCCAAGCCCAATCCGACGGATCAGGACAGGACCGCGATCAGTCAGCTGCAGCAGAAGTCCACCCAGGCCGTCCAGACGCTCGCCGCCCTGCAGCAGAAGCAGAACCCGACGGATGCCGACAAGGCGCAGCTGGCCGACCTGCTCAAGCAGCAGGATGCCGGTCAGCAGGCGCTACAGGAGGTCGGGCGGACCTACCAGGATCAGGAGCAGCAGGCCAACGAGCAGTTGAGCCAGAAGTTATCGCAGGAGGTCAAGGCGGCCATCGTGGAGGTCGCCAAGGCGCGCGGCCTGGCCGTGGTCTTCGACTCGCAGGTCGCCATCTACACGGCCAACGACATCACCGATGACGTGGTCAAGCGTCTCAATAAATAGCGCCCCCCCCGCCCCCAATCCTGGGGGAGCCGGAAGAGGCGAGGCAAGGGCCTTGGGGGCGGCGGGGCTGCTCCTGGCGGGCTTGCTCCTGGCGGGCTGCCATTCGGCGCGCCGCCCCGCCCCGCCCGTGCCGGTCTACGCGGACATCGCCGTGCTGGCGCGTCGGCACCCCGGCTGGCAGAGCGTCGCGCTGTTTGACGGAATGCTGGGCCGGCTGAACGCGGCGATCCGGCAGGCCCGCGCCGGTGGCCCCGCCCCGGCGGCAGCCCTGACTCTGCCCGCGCAGACCGGGCTGGACCTGCCCGGGGAGGTCTTCACGATGCCGGCGTCCGCGCTGGAGCAGGAAAGGCGCCAGCTCGCCGGCCAGCAGCAGGCGCAGCTCGCCCGCCTGCAGGCGCGGCGTGAGAGGGCGCGGCAGCAGCAGCTGGACCTGCAGCAGGCCCACTGGCAGCGCGAGGCCCAACTGCGCTACGCGCAGGCGGTGCAGGACGCCCAGGCGCGCTACAGGCAGCGCTACGAGGCAGCCTTCAATGTCCGCGACGTGCGGAGGCTGAACCTGTTTCTTCAGATCAAGGCCCTGGAGAAGATCGTGGCCGAGTGGAAGCTGCCCAAGCCGACGCCGGTGTTCGACCATGCGAACCAAGAATTAACTGACAAGAGGGCCGAATTGGCGCGGCTGGACGCGGAGCGGACCGGGCTGACCGGTTCCCTGCAGGCCGAGCGTGACGCTGCGCTCGCCCGGGCCGCCGCCGACCGCGAGGCTTACGTCCAGACTCAGCGCGCGCAAATGGCGGAGAATCTGCGCTCTCAGGACGAGTCGATCCTGGCGGCGCAGCGGGCGCAGCTCGCGCGGCAGACGGCGCTGCTCTTGAGCCAGGAGCGGGCGCTGGCGGGCGGCACCGTCCCGGCCGCGGGCGCGGTCGGGGCGCTGAGTCTGCCGCCCGTGGCGGCGGCGCGGGCCGCGCAGCCCGTGCGCGACCTGGAGGCCGCCGCGCGGCGGCTGCAAGGACAGCGGGATCGCTGGATCGCCTTTCTCTACGACGACACGCAGGCCGCCGCGCGGGACGCGGCCCGGCAGCGGGGCTGGACAGTCACTTTTGATTCATCGCATCGGGGGGAAACCGACGTCACTGCCCCGCTGGCCGCACTGCTGGCGGGGAGTGTCTGGAAGTCTTAGCCCGATCCGGCCTCGGGCCGCGATCTGGAGGAGCGGAAATGCAAACGACCGTGGGACAACTGGCCGCGCTGGTGGAGGGCGCCGTGGAGGGGGACGCGAACATCCCGATCCGGGGCATCTCCAACATTGAGGACGCGCAGGATGGCGATATCACCTTTGCCGAGAACGAAAAACTGCTGACCAGCGCGGGGCGCTCGCGCGCCTCGGCGGTGATCGGGCCGGCCTCCGGCGCATTCCCGCCCCTGGAGAAGCCGCTGATCCGGGTCAAGAACCCGCGCTTCGCCTTCGCCCAGGTGCTGCGCATCTTCGCCCCGGAGCCGAAGGTCTACAAGGGCATCCACCCGTCCGCCGTCATCGGCGAGAACGCCTCGCTGGGCCATAACGCCTCCGTCCATGCCATGGCGGTGGTCGGCGACAACGTGCGCTTGGGCGACAACTGCGTGGTCTACCCCTTCGCGTATCTGGGCGACAACGTGCGCCTGGGCGACAACTGCGTGGTCTACCCCCACGTCGTCCTGCACGACAACACCGAGATCGGCAGCAGCGTTGTCATCCACAGCGGCAGTGTGCTGGGCACCGACGGCTTCGGCTACATGTTCATCGAGAATCGCCACTACAAGATTCCCCAGATCGGGCGCGTCATTGTCGAGGACGATGTGGAGATCGGCGCCAACGTCACCATTGACAAGGCGCGCACCGGCTCGACCCGAATCGGCGCGGGGACCAAGATTGACAACATGGTCCACATCGGCCACAACGTCACCGTCGGCAGGAACTGCGTGATCGTCGCCCAGGTGGGCGTCGGCGGCAGCGTGGACATCGGCGACGGCGTCATCCTCGCCGGCCAGGTCGCCGTCAAGGACCACGTGACCATCGGCGACGGGTCCATCGTCTGCGCCAAGTCCGGCGTGCTCGGCGACCTGCCGAAAGGCTCCTTCGTCACCGGCCACTTCGCCCGCCCGCACAATGAGGAGATGCGCGCCCTGGCCGTCCATGCCCGGCTCCCGGAGATGCTCAAGCGGATCAAGGAGCTGGAGGCCCGCCTGGCCTCGCTGGAGAAGGGCGGCTCGTGACTCCCGGACTGCTCGCGGGCCGGCCCCGCCGCACCCTGGCCTCTCCCACGGCGATTCTTGAAGGCGTCGGCCTGCACTCCGGGGCCGACGCCTCTGTGCGTGTGCTCCCCACCCCCCCCGGCGCGGGCCGCCTCTTCCGTGATCCGGAGGCCGGGCAGGAATTCCCCGCCGTCGCGTCGAACGCCGAAGAGTCCGCCCGCTGCACGATCGTGCGGGGCGGCCCTGCCGCCGTGCAAACCGTCGAGCACTTGCTGTCCGCCCTCGCCGCGCTGGGCGTGGACGACTGCGTGATTGAGACGCGCGGCGGCGAGCTGCCCGCCGCCGATGGCAGCGCCGCGCCCTTCGTCGCCCTGCTCCAAGCCGCCGGCCTGCGCGACCAGCCGGACACAGCGCCGGTGGAAGGGCTGACGCCGGCCAGGGCATGTCTGGTCGCGGGCGAGGGCGGGGCCGTGCTGATCGCCCTGCCGGCGCCCCACTTCCAGGCGACCGTCGTGCTGGACTACCCGGACCACCCCTGGATCGGCACGCAGGCCGTCGCGTTCGATGCCGCCGTGGACGACTACGTCCGGGACGTCGCCCCGGCCCGCACGTTCGGCTTCGCGCGCGAGCTGGACTGGCTGCGCGCGCGCGGCCTCGCCCTGGGCGCGTCGCATGACAACGCCCTCGCCCTGGGCGAAGACGGCTACCTGGGCGCGCGGCGCTTTCCCGATGAGCTGGCGCGGCACAAGCTGCTGGACCTGATCGGCGACCTGTCGCTTGCCGGCGCGCCGTTGCGGGCCCACGTCATCGCCGTCAAGCCAAGCCACGCCCTCAACGTCCGGCTGGCCCGTATGCTGACCGGAGAATTGCCCTGAGGAGACCATGATTGTGCATACACTGGACATCGAGGCGATCAAAGAGATTCTGCCCCACCGATACCCGTTTCTGCTCGTGGACCGAATTATCGAGCTGGAGCCGGGCAAGCGGGCCGTCGGTATCAAGAACGTCACCGCCAACGAGCCATTCTTCCAGGGCCACTTCCCCGAGCGCGCGGTCATGCCGGGCGTACTGCTCATCGAGGTCATGGCCCAGGTCGGCGGCGTGATGATCCTGGCCCTCCCGGAGCACCGGGGCAAGCTGGCCTTCCTGGCCTCCATTGATGGCGTCAAGTTCCGCCGCCCGATCGTCCCTGGGGACACCCTCACCGCCGAGGCGGAGCTGCAGCGGATCATCGGCACGATGGGCAAGGTCCGATGCACCATGCGGGTCGGCGAGGAGGCCGCCGTGGAGGCCACCATCATGTTCGCGCTGGTCCCCGGCGGCGACCCGGCCGCCAACCTCTGAGGGTCCCGCCCAGGAAATCACGGTTATGAGCATTCATCCAACGGCGGTCGTGGACCCGACGGCCCAGCTCGGGGACGATGTCGAGATCGGCGCATTCAGCGTGGTCGGCGCGGAGGCGGTATTGGGCGACGGGGTGCGCCTGCACGCGCAGGTCGTCATCGAGCCGTACACGACGTTGGGCGGCGGCTGCGAGGTCTACAGCGGCGCGGTCCTCGGCGGCGTGCCGCAGGACCGCAAGTTCAAGGGCGAAAAGACCTTTCTGACCATCGGCAAGAACAACATCATCCGCGAACACGTCACCATCCACCGAGCCGCCGGCGCGGGCGGCGAGACGCGCCTGGGCGACGATAATCTGATCATGGCCTACTGCCATGTCGGCCACAACTGCGTCATGGGCAGCGGCATCACGATGGGCAACATGGCCGCCCTGTCCGGCCACGTCGAGGTGGAGGACCGGGTCGTCTTTGGCGGCATCGTCGGCGTCCACCAGTTCACCCGCATCGGCAAGCTGGCGATGATCGGGGGCCTCTCCAAGGTCGTGCAGGACGTGCCGCCGTTCGTGATGGCCGACGGCCGGCCCAGCAAGGTCATGGACCTGAACGTGATCGGCCTGCGCCGTTCCGGCGTCTCCGCCCGGGTCCGCGCCGATCTCAAGCAGGTCTACAAACTGCTCTACCGCTCCAATCTCAACATCTCCCAGGCCATTGAGGTCGCCGAGACGGATGTGGAGCCCAGCCCGGAGCGCGACTACCTGCTGGATTTCATCCGCCAGATACGGTTCGGCTCCAACGGGCGCGGGAACGATCCCCCGCGCTCGTGAGGGTTGGATGCGGAGGCCTGCCGGGCATGGACGAAAAGCCGCTCCAAATCGCCATCATGGCCTGCGAGCCGTCCGCCGACCGCCAGGGCGCGGCCCTGCTGGACGCACTGCGCGCGCTCTCGTCCCGGCCCGTGCGGGCGTGGGGCCTGGGCGGCGCGCACCTGCGCGCGGCGGGCATGACGGTCCACTTTGACACCGACCCCTGGGCCACGATCGGCCTCGTCACCGCGCTGGCCAACATCCCCTACGGCCTGGTGGTCCGTTCGGGCGTCAAGCGGGCGCTCGCCAAAGACCCGCCGGACGCGCTGGTCCTGATTGACGCCGGGTTCTTCAACGTGCCGCTGGGGCTGTGGGCCAGGAGGCGGCGGATCTGTCCGGTCTTTTACTACTTCCCGCCGGGGTCCTGGCGCAAGGCGCCCCGGACGCGGCGGGGCAGGGGCAGTCTCGCCGAGGCGGCGGATCGGATCGTGACGCCGTTCCCCTGGTCGGAGGCGCTGCTGCGGCAGGGCGGCGCGGACGCCCGCTTCGTCGGCCACCCGCTGCTGGACCTGGTCCATCCGGCGCTGGAGGCCGCCGACTTCTATGCCCGCTTCGGCCTGGACCCGCACCGGCCCCTGATCGCCCTGCTGCCGGGCAGCCGGCGCATGGAGATCCGGCACATCCTGCCCGCCCTGGTCGGCGCGGCGGGGGAGATCGCCCGCCGCATCCCCGGCGCGCAGTTCGCCCTCGCCCTCGCGCCGTCCGCGCCGCGCGACCTGGTGGAGGAACTGATTCGCCGCGAGCAGCGCCCCGGCGGGCGCGCGGCCCGGCTGCAGTTGCTGATGCACCAGGCCGGCGACAAGTTGGCCCAGATCGCGCAGTCCACCCTGAGCCAGACCTTGACGCCGCCGAGGCCGCGCCTGGCGACCAACGAGGGCCTGACCCTGCCGATCCCGCCGGAGCCGGAGGAGACGCCGCACTCCCAGGAGCGGCCCCTGCCGGCCCACGCGCCCCTGGTCATCGTGGATGACCTGACTTACGACGTGCTGGCGCGCAGCGACCTGGTGATCACCAAGTCGGGCACGTCCACCCTGGAGGCGGCGATCCTGCACAAGCCGATGATCATCGTCTACCGCGTGCCGCCGCTGATGACTCTGGAGGCGCGCCTGCGCTGGAAGAGTCTTCAGATCACGCACATCGGCATGCCGAACCTGCTGGCCGGGGAGCGCGTCTTCCCGGAGCTGCTTCAGGGCGAGGCCAACCCGGACGCCATCGCCGAACTGGCGGTAGGGATGCTGCTCCAGCCAGAGCGCCTGCTGCGCCTCAAGGAACGTCTGGCCGACCTGGTGCGTACCAACCTGGGAGAACCGGGCGGCGTCCGCCGCGCCGCCGATTTGCTGTACGATTTGATCACCGGCCCCCCTGCCTCCGACAGAGGGGTGGACGCCTGACTCCTATGACGATGACGACGCACACCCAATCGCAGACGCCGGCCCCGGCCTCCCGCCCGCCCTTCCTGGTGCGCCGCCGCACCGTATTTACCTGGGTCGTGCCGCTGCTGCTGCTGATCGCCGTCCTGATGCTGCGCCCGCAGGGCGGCCATGCGGCCTGGCTCGCGGGCGTCGCGCTGGTCGCGCTGGGCGAGATCGTCCGATTCTGGGCGGCGGGCTACATCAGCAAGGACGCCGCCATCGCCACGGGCGGCCCCTACGCCTTCGTCCGCAACCCGCTGTATTTCGGCTCGTTGCTGCTCTCGGTCGGCTACGGCCTGGTCTCCGGCTTCGGCTGGGCCGGCGTTCTGGTCCTGGTCGCCCTGTATCTGGTGTTCCACCTGGCCGCCATCTTCTATGAGGAGAAGTTTTTGAAGGCCAAGTTCGGCCAGCCGTACCTTGACTACCTGCACCGCGTCCCGCGCCTGATCCCGTCGCCCTGGCCGCGCACGGACGGGCCGGGCGGCTTCTCCTGGGCGCAGGCGCTGAAGAACCGGGAACATATTTCCGCACTGTTCGCCCTGATCTTCGTGGCGTTGCTCAGCCTGCGCTTTCTGGTACACTGACGGCCACCCATGAACAAGCCCGACAAAGCCTTGCAGCGCAGCATCGTCAGGTTCCTCTGGAGCTACATCCGCCCGGACGTGCGCTTCCTGCTCGGGGCGACCGTCTGCGCGGCGGGCGTCAGCGCCATGTCCGCCCTGTTCGCCCCCCTGCTGGCTCTGTTCGCCAACGTGATGACGAACGGCAAGCCCCCGACGCTGAATCCGGCCGCCCTGGCCCGGACGCAGCACATCCCCGTCCACCTCGCCCGGATCGAGGCCGCCGCCGCACAGGGCTTCCTCTCGGCCGGTGACCCCATACTGACGATCTGCGTGGCAATCGTGACCATTTACGCCGTCCGCTGGTTCTTCACCTACGGCGACACCATTTTCTTCGCGGAGGCGGGGATGCGCCTCAGCCTGCACCTGCGGGACGCGATCTACACGCACCTGCATGGCCTGTCGCTGCGCTACTTCAACGAGCAGCGCACGGGCGCCATGATGTCCACCATCAACAACGACCTGCCCATCCTCCAGGGGTCGCTTTCCGGACTGAAGGACATCGCCACCGCGCCATTCCAGTTGTTGTTCGGCCTCGTCACCATCTTTGCCATCTCGCCGCAACTCAGCCTGGTCGCGCTCTTCACGTTCCCGCTGATGGCGTACACCATCAACCGCTGTACCCGCGTGATCCGGTCGCTGACCATGCGGACCCAGGACAAGCAGGCCGACGTCAATTCCCTGCTGGCCGAGACGCTGGGGGGGATTCGCATCATCCAGTCCTTCTCCGCCGAGAAGTACGAGATCGCCCGATTCCGCCTCATCAACCAGGAGAGCAAGGAACTGGCGATGACCAGCGTCCGTATCGGTTCCAAGCTCAAGCCGACCATTGATGTCATTGGGGCCTGCGGGGTCGCGTTCGCCCTCTGGGAAGCGGGGCGCCTCGTCGCCGTGCAGCACAAGATGAGCCTCGGGGCGCTGCTGGCCTTCGTCTACATGCTGAACCAGATCGCCGTCGGCGTCGGCGCACTGGGCGGGTTGAAGGGGACCTGGGAGTCGGTGATGGCCGCCGGCGAGCGCATCTGGAATAACGTCCTCAGCATCGAGTCGGACGTGCGCGACGCGCCCGACGCCGTCACGCTGCCCCCCGTGCGCGGCACGGTCGAGCTGCGCAACGTCGCCTTCTCCTACAAGCCGGGGGTGCCCGTCCTGCGCGACATCTCGTTCACCATTCACCCCGGCGAGGTGGTCGCGCTAGTGGGCCTCTCCGGCGCGGGTAAGAGCACGGTCGCCGACCTGATCCCGCGCTTTTACGACCCCGATGATGGCGCCATCTTTGTCGACGGGTACGACATCCGCGCCGTCACGCTGGAGTCGCTGCGCCGCCAGATCGGCATCGTGCCCCAGGAGACCGTGCTGTTCGGCGGCACCATCCGCGACAACATCGCCTACGGCAACCCGGACGCGACCGAGGCCATGATCGAGGCGGCGGCGACGGCGGCCAACGCCCACCACTTCATCTGCGACCCGCAGGTGCTGCCCGACGGCTACGACACCAAAGTGGGCGAGCGCGGCAAGCAGCTCTCCGGCGGCCAGCGCCAGCGCATCTCCATCGCCCGCGCGCTGCTGAAAGACCCGCGCATTCTCATACTGGACGAGGCCACGTCCTCGCTGGACGCCGAGTCCGAGCATCTGGTGCAGAAGGCGCTTGACCAGTTGATGAAGGGGCGCACCACGCTGGTGATCGCCCACCGCCTGTCCACCATCATCAACGCCTCCAAGATCGTCGTGATGCAGGCCGGCCGCATCGTGGAGATGGGCACGCACCGCGATCTGATCC
>JAFAZD010000315.1 GCA_019239955.1 Armatimonadota bacterium
GCGCGTGGCGTGATGGGACGACAGGCTTACCGTGGACGGCGCGGGTTGCGGCCATCGGCGGGCGATGACGGGCGTGGGTCATTTTCGTCGGAGCCGGTTTCGGAGCAGCACCGGCCGCGAGGGCGTCGCCGCAAAGCAGGCAGAGCGCGGCGGTCACGCCGAGCATCTTTCGGTCACTGATATTCGGGCAAAGCATGGGTCTCAGCTCCTTGCACTTCTCAAGAGATTATTCCCAGTCCGGGCGAGTTTCAGCGCGGGAGCAGCGCGTCGTGGAAGCGGCGCGGGGTGACGTAGCGCGTCTGGTACGTCACCCAGTCCTGCCGGTGCGCCTTGTAAACGGGGTCGTCCTCCAGGCGGCCCGGCGGCGTGTCGTAGGCCGGGCGGCGGTGCGAGGGCAGCGGCAGCACGGTCTGTGAGAACCGGGTGTTGAAGTCGCCGTCCTTCTCCCAGCCGTCGGCGATCAGCACGTAGTCGCGCGTCCAGCCGGCGGGCGGGGGGGGCGGCGCCGCGAAGCGCAGCCGCATCTCGTCGCCGGCGTTCATGATCACATAGCGGTCGTCCACCTTCGCCAGCAGCGGGCGCACGTCGCCGAAGCGCGTGTAGTAGCCGGTCAGGTCAATCCAGCGCGGGCCCGTCCCGGCAACCGTGTTGTAATCCGGGATTTCCGGCGAGGACCAGCCGGCTTGATGAGTGGCGGAGAAGCCGCGGTAGCGCAGATCGGCGGCGCCGGGCGCGAGACGCCGCGTGCGGAGCGGAGTCTGGGGCAGGCCGGTCGCAGTGCCGAGGAAATCCCAGAAGATCTCCAGGTTCGTCCGCAGGCGGACGCGGCGCGCCGCGCCGGGCCGGAACAGGCCGGTGATGTCAATCAGGCACGTCTTGTTCTTGCCCTCCGGGAAGCCCAGTTTCGGGAGGGCGACGCGCCAGCCGCCGTGGCCGTCCGGGATCTCCAAACGCATCTGCTGCGGCGGGTCGTGCCGGCCCTGGCTGATGGCGACGTTGATGGAACTGTCCGTCGGGTGAATCCAGCCGTAGGCGACCAGCCACTGCGGGGCCGGCCCGGCGGGCGCGGGGCCGAGGTCCAGCGTGACCCAGTGGTCGCGCGTGATGCCCTGGTACGCCCCCTTGCCGAACGTGTCCAGATAACGCCCGTCACGCGCCCGCACGATGTCCGTCACGTCATGGCCGAGGTCGTCGGTAGCCTTGCGGACGGGCACGGGCGGCGTCATCGCGTAGACCTTCAGCGGCGGCGGCGGGATGGCGAACCGCTCGTCCACAAAGACATCGGAGCCGACCGGATGGTCCACCGTCATCAGGGCGATATAGTCGAAGAAGTGGGTCTCCCAGAGTTCGGCGGTGATGCTGAGGTTGTAGAAGCCGTCGCGGGCGGCCAGTTGGTCGCCGCGAATCTTCACCCAGTCCTGCGTCTGCACGACGCCTGCCGTCGCCTGGGCGTTGAGGCGCAGGCCCAGCGGCGAGCGCCAGATGAGGTCGGTGACGAACTTCATCCCGTGCCCGTCATCGGCGAACAGCCAGGGGCAGGAGCCTTTCAGGTTCTGCGGCGCGACCTCGGACTGGTCGGCCACGAGATCAAAGTAGCCGTTGGGGAAGCCGTTGGGCCAGAGGATGCGGATCATGTCGGCCTTGGAGGCGTTGCCCAGGCCGAAATGGAGAACACGCTGCGTGATCGGCTGTTTCTGGTAGAGCAGCCCCGCCCGCATCTCCATCTCGCCCCCGATGCCGAAGGAGTTGATCCGCTTGTCGCCCGCCGTCGGGTCTTGGCTGAGGGGATCCGTACGGTCCGAGAACGTCTTGACGATCTGCCAGAAGTAGTTCTTGCTCCCCAGGTTGGCGAGCCGCACGGGCTGCCCCTCCGGGGTCAGCCCCACCAGGTTCAGGCGGCCCTTGTCCCCGGCGTAGTCAACAGAGAGCGCCCGCTGCACGAGGGGGCCTCCGAGGGGGATTAGCTTGCCCTGCACGTCACTCAGCCACACCTGGCTGCCCCCGGAGCCGGTGGCAATCAGGTCCAGCCCGCCGTTGTTGTCCAGATCGGCCCAGAGCAGGCGCGCGCTGCCGTCATGGGGGACGGCGGGCCAGCGGGCGATCTCGGCCACGTCCCAGCCGGGGTCCGGCTCGCCCGGCAGGCTGACGTCCCGGCGGGACAGGCGGCGGATCACGCCGTCCGTCCCCAGCGCGACCAGGTCCATCGTCCCGCGCCGCGTCACATCGGCGACGCTCAACGCGGCGGCTTTGCCGAAAGACGGCGGGAGCGGCCAGAGCTGGAACTGTCCCGCGCGCCCATTATGGTAGACGGCGACGCGGCCCTGCCCGTCAATGAAGGCGGCGTCGGGGACGCCGTCGCCGTCAAAGTCGCCCCAGGCGAAGGCGCGCAGGCCGCTGCGCGCGCCGGGGAACGGGTGCAGGACGGCGAAGGTGTCCGCGTTGGCGGCCTGCGGCCTCGTCGGTGCGTCGGCGGGCGTGCCGTTGTTGCGCAGCACGACCGGCGGGCCGTCCGGCGTCCCCAGCACGATGTCCAGGTCGCCGTCGGTGTCCACGTCGGCGGCCCAGGCCCCGGTGTACGTGCCGTTGACGACGGCGGGCGGGAGCCCCGTGCGGGCGGTCACGTCGGCCCAAGTCGGCGGCGCATTGGCCGCGCGCGGCTGCTGGGTCAGCAGCCGTAGGCCGCCGGCCCCGGCCAGCACCAGGTCGGGCCGGAAGTCGTAGTTGTAGTCGGCCGCCAGCACGCCGTCCGGCGTCGGCGGGACGGCCTTGGGCCCGCCGGGGAAGGGCAGGGTGAGGACGGCCGCGCCCTCCGGCGCGATCCGCACCTGCCGCCCGTCCGCCGTCAGGGTCGCCGGCGGCCCCTCCGGGTTCGCCGGCAGGTTGAACTTGTTGCCGCGATTGTCTGGGGACAAGAGCGGAACGACTTCCGGCGTGGGCGAGAACGTCTGGACGACCGAGGCGCGCACCGTGCTGAGAGGCGGCGGCAGCGGCTGCGGGGCGAAATGCAGGGCCGTGTCCGGCGGCGCGGGCGTGGGCGATGGGGAGGGCAGGACGACAAAATGCTCCAGAGGCCAGCCGATGGCTTCGGTGGAGAAGCGCGATGTCTCCCGGACCGCCTCCGCGGCATCCTCATAGGGCGGCTGTTGGTAGACCAGGTGCTCCAGGCTTAACAGGGGGATGCGCGCTGCCGCGGCCGGCCCGGCGGACGCGCTCTGCAAGGTCTTGAGTGCCGCTTTCGCATCGGGCAGAAAATCGCCCGCATGGGCCGCGATGCGGGCCACCGCCGTGTGCAGCGAGGCCGCGTCGCCGGCAAGCGTGGCATTCTTGGCGGTCTCCAAGGCGACGAAGAGGTTATCCGGGGCTTCCGCCAACAGGGCGTCGTACTGCTGCTGGATTTGCGGATCCGCCTCCCCCTGCGGCCCGGCCTGGTTCCCCAGCGTCTGCGCCAGCGCGTAGCGCGCCCGAAGGTTGTGCGGGTCCAATTGGACGGCCCGCCGGTAGTGGGTGATCGCCTCGGCGTAATGGCCCTGCAGGCGTTCCAGCAGCCCCAGCAGCCCCTCGATTTGGGAGTTCTTGGGGGCCAGGCGCTGCGCCCTCTCCAAATTCTTCCGCGCTTCGTCGAGGTTGTTCTTGCGAAGGTAGTACAGGCCGAGGTCCGCCCAGGCCGCCGGCTCCATCGGCGCGATCTGCGCGGCGAGCGTCAGGTAGGTGTCGGCCTGATGGTGGGGATCGTCCGCGTCCAGCGCCACCAGGCCGGAGTAAAACGCGGAAACGGCGGCCTGATACTTCTCGCCGGTCGGGAGGTGCTGAGACCATCGGTAGATGCCGAAAGCGATCAGCGAGATGACCACGAGCACGGCCAGGGTGACGATCAGAAGGCGGCGTCGCTGAGGGGATGGGGTGGGCATGGATGATGACGTTTTCTATCTGGTTCCCCCGGAATCGGGGGCTAGGGGGCCGACTTGTGGACGCGCGGGTCGGGGACGGGGGGGCTGCCCTCGCGCAGCCAGTAGAAGCGGCCGCCGTCCAGCGGGCCGAACTTCTGATGGCCGCCGCGCGGCCAGACGACCTCGCCGCCGGCGATGGCGCGCTCGTCGCCCAGGCCGAAGCACAGGCGCGAGTCGCTGTGCGAGCAGTAGCTGGTGCTGCCGTGCAGCCAGCGGACCCGCCGGCCCGCCTTGGTCGTGACCGTCACTTTCGCCCCATAGGCGTCCCGGTTGCCCCGCACGCCCTCCAGGCGGAAGGTGATCCAGCCGTTCCGGTTGCCCCCGTCGTTGCGGAAGAGCTGTAGCGGGCCGGTCTGCGAGACCATGAGCACGTCCACGTCACCGTCGTTGTCGTAGTCGCCGACGGCCAGGCCGCGCGTGACGCGCGGCTGGACCAAGTCGCCCAGCGAGCGCAGGTCCTCCACGAACGTGCCGTCGTGCTGGTTGTGGAACAGCTGCTGGCTCTGCGCGTAGGAGGAGCCGGCCGTGCTGGCGTACATCCGGTCCAGGACGTGGCCGTTGCCGACGATCAGGTCCGGCCAGCCGTCGTTGTCGTAGTCGAAACACTCCAGCCCGAAACCCAGGAATTGCAGGTTGGTGCTGGCGATGTTGGTCTGGTATGAGGTGCTCTCGAAGACGCCGTGCCCGATGTTGTGGAACACGGATTTTGGTTCGCCGGAGAAATTGACCACGAACAGGTCCTCGCGCCCGTCGCCGGTGTAGTCGCCGGTCCCGATGCCCATGCCCGACAGCGGCTGCCCCTGGTCGCTGTAGGCGACGCCCGCCAGCGTGGCCTTGTCGGTGAACGTTCCGTCGCGGTTGTTGTGGAGCAGGAAGTTGGGCTTCGTGTCGTTGGTGACGAACAGGTCCGGCCAGCCGTCCTCGTCGTAGTCGAGCCAGACGGCCCCCATGCCCTTGCTCGCCAGTTTATCAATGCCCGCCCGCTGCGACACGTCGGTGAACGTGCCGTCGCCGTTGTTGTGGAAGAGGCGATTGTGGCTGGACTCGTAGACCTGCGGGCGGCAGTAGGCGGGCTTGTTGTCCAGGCCCAGGCAGGTCTGGTCCAAACCCCGCGACCAGCGGCAGTAGTGGCAGACGAACAGGTCGAGGCGGCCGTCATTGTCGTAGTCGCCCCAGGCGGCGGTCAGCGGCCAGGGCAGCACCCCCAGCACGGGGGCGGTGTCGGCGACGCCCGCCTTCTGGGTGACGTCGGTGAACGTCCCGTTCCCGTTGTTGTGGTACAGGTGGTTGCCGCCGTAGGCCGTAATATAGAGGTCGGGCCGGCCGTCGTTGTCGTAGTCGGCGACGGAGACGCCCTGGCCGTAGCCCATGTTCCCCGCCAGCCCCGCCTGCTGAGTGACGTCGGTAAAGGTGCCGTCGCCGTTGTTGCGGTAGAGGACGCCGCGCGTGCTGAAGTTCTTCTCCGCGCCGGCCGCGCCGGGGACGGGGCCGCCCTGCACGGCGAAGATGTCCAGCAGGCCGTCGCCATTGTAGTCGAAGAAGGCGACGCCGCCGCCGGTGCTTTCGACGAACAGGTGCCGGCCCGTCGCGCCGTTCTGAAAGGTCCAGCGCAGGCCGGCGGCCGGGGAGACGTCGGTGAAGCGGAGGGGGTGCGTGGTGACCTGCGGGGCAGCGGCGGCGCGCGCCGGGTCAATGATGGTGTTGACGGGAATGATGGCGGGCGCGGGCGCGGCCACGCCCGCGCGTTTGCGCCCGCAGCCGGCCAGGCCGAAGAGGCCGCCGCCGAGGGCGGCCAGGAAGAAGCGTCGTGTAATCATGGAGTGATGAAAGCATTATGGCACAAAGTCGGGGTTTGCCGCCCGTCGCGCTAGATCCCCTCGGCCCATGCGCCGGTAGAAAGTGGCGAGCGCGGGGCGTGTGCGCGGGTCATGTGGGGCCGCCCGCACCAGCCGCCGGTACGTCGCCTCGGCGGGGTCGAGTTGGCCGTCTTCCTCCTGCAGCCGGGCCAGTTCCAGGCCGGAGCCGATGTCGGACGGGTTGAGGCGCGCGATGAATTCGAGGTGCTTGATCCGGTCGCGGCGGGCCGTCACCGCGTTGAGTCGGGTGGCCGCGGCCGTGGCCTGCCGTGACTGGCCGAGGCGGGTGTAACACTCCACCAGGCCGTGCAGGATGTCCTCGTCGTTGGCCTGCAGCGGCGCGATGGCGAGGTACGTCCGCAGGGCGTCCTGCGGGCGGCCCGCGTCCAGGTAGAACTGGCCCAGCAGGGCGTAGGGGCGCGGGTCGCGCGGCCTGGTCGCCACGACGCGCTCGGCGTAGCCGGTCCCGATGCGGACGTTGTCCGGCGTGCGTGGCTTCCAGGAGTAGACGACGCCCATCCGGTAGCACGCCTCGATGTCGTCGGGGTGGGCCTTCAGCCAGGGGGTCAGGTCACGCTCGGCGGCGGCCATGTCCGGCACGTCCATCTCCAGGTTGGCCAGGGCCAGCAGGTCGTCGCGGTCGTCGGGGCGCAGCTGACGCGCGCGACGCAGCGCCGCCAGGGCGGCCGGCAGGTCCTTGAGCTGGTTCTCCAGGAAGGCATACAGGCTCCACGCCCCCCCATCGTCGGGCCGCAGTTGGGTGGCGCGCAGGGCGGACGCGGCGGCGGCGGGCAGGTCGCCCGCGCTCTGCTGGGCGCGGGCCAGGCGCAGGAAGAGCGTGCCGTCGCGGGGAGAGAGCCGGGCGGCGGCCGCGTAGCTGGCGGCGGCGTCGGGGTAGTCGCCCACCTGCAGGCCGAGGTCGCCGAGTTTTTCGTAGCAGCCGGAGAACGTCGGGTCCTCCCGCACACCGGCCTGCCATTCCAGAGTCGCCTGCCGGAACTGATGCGCGGCCGCCTCGTCCATGCCCCGGCGGTAGTGGACCCGTCCGGGGCGGGTGTATTCGTGCCAGGCCCAGAGGCCGCAGGTCAACGCCGCCACGATCCCGATCAGGCAGAGCGCCCGCAGCCGTCGCACACGGCCAGGGGGACCCGCGCCGGCTGTCGCCCTGGGAGATCGCAAAGGCCGTGGCTTCATCCGAATACCGTAGGTGTCACGGTGTAAAGTCGAGCCTTGCCGCCTGCTTCGCCAATTCCGGCCGACCGATGCGGCGCAAAAACGCGGCCAGGGCGGCGTGCGTGCGCGGGTCGCGGGATGCCGTTTGAACCAGCGCCACATAGTACTGCTGCGCCTGCCTGAGATCGCCATCCTCTTCCTCCAGCCGTGCCAGTTCCAGACCGGAGGCGACGTCGGCGTGGTTGAAGCGCATCACCTCCTGCAGATGCGCGATCCGGTCGTGGCGGGCGGTCTCCGTCTGGAGGCGGGCGGCGGCGGCGGCGGCCTGCCGGGACTGGCCGAGCCGGGTGTAGCAGCCCACGAGGCCATGCAGGACGCCCTCGTCGTTCGGGAGCAGCTGGGCGGCGATCTGGAATGTCCGCAGGGCGTCCTGCGGGCGGTTCACATCCAGGTAGAGCTGGCCCAGCAGGGCGTAGGGGCGCGGGTCGCGCGCCATCCCCGCCAGGGCGCGCTCGGCGTAGCCGATCCCCGCCTGGAGGTTGTCCGGCGTGCGCGGCTTCTGGTTATAGATGACGGCCATGAAGTAGCACGCCTCGGCGTCGTCGGGGTGGGCCTTCAGCCAGGGGGTCAGGTCGCGCTCGGCGGCGTCCATGTCCGGCACGTCCATCTCCAGGTTGACCAGGGCCAGCAGGTCGTCGCGGTCGTCGGGGCGCAGCTGACGCGCGCGCCGCAGCGCCGCCAGGGCCTGCGGCATGTGCTTGCCTTTGCCCTCCAGCATCCCGTACAGGCCGAGGGCCTCCCCGTCGTCGGGCCGCAGCTGGGCGGCGCGCTGGGCGGACGCGGCGGCGGCGGGCAGGTCGCCCGCGCTCTGCTGGGCGCGGGCCAGGCGCAGGAAGAGCGTGCCGTCGCGTGGGTTGAGCCGGGCGGCGGCCTGGAAGTCGGCGGCGGCGTCGGGGTAGTCGCGCACCTGCTGGTAGAGGTCGCCCAGGTGCTCGTAGCAGCCGGGGAAGGTCGGGTCCTCGCGGACGCCCTGCCGCCACTGGCGCTCGGCCTCGTGGAAGCGCCCGGCGGCGGCGTCCTCCACGCCCCGCCGCTCGTGGACCCGCCCGGGCCGCTCGTACTCGTGCCACGACCAACCCCCGTAACCCAGCGCCACGATCAGGGCGGCGATGGCCGGACCGGGCCGCAGGCGGGACGCGCGGGGGGGAGGCGTGGCCGGGGACCTGGCGGGGAGCGGGGGGCGTCGGCGGGAACTCATGGCGACACCGGGCCGGCGCCGGACGGGGCGGCGGTCGGCGGCGCCTGCTGGACGAGGCGTTCGACGAGGTCGCCCCGGCCCATGCGGCGCAGGAACGCGGCCAGGGCGGCGCGCGGGCGCGGGTCGTGGGGCGCGATGCGGGCCAGCGCCGTATAATACTGCCGGGCCATCTGGAGGTTGCCGTCCTGCTCCTCCAGGCCGGCCAGCTCCAGGCCCGACGCCACATCGGTGGGGTTCTGGCGCATGACCTGCTGCAAGTACACGATGCGGTCCCGACGCCGCGCCAGGGGCTTGAGCAGGGCGGACACGCGCGCCGCCATCTGGGGCTGGTCCAGGCGGCTGAAACACCCGATCAGCTCGTACAGCACCTCCTGGTTGTCGGGGGCGAGGCGCAGCGCCGTCCGGCAGGCGCGGAGGGCGTCCTGACGCCGGCCCGCGTCCAGGTAAAGCTGGCCCAGGAGCGGGTACGCCTGCATCGGCGCGTTGGCTCGGGACACGGACTGCTCCGCGTAGCCGATGGCCGCGCGCAGGTTGGCGGGGGTGTGCGGCTCGTGGTGGTAGGCCACGGCCATCAGGTAGGAGGCCCAGGGGTCGCCGGGATAGGCCCGCAGGTAGGCGGCCGCGTCGCGCTCCAGGGTCGGCCACTGCTGCGTGTCCGCCTCCACGCTGAGCAGCTTCGCCCAGTACGGGCGGACGGTGGGGGCGAGGCGGTGCGCCCGCTGCAGCGCCGCGATGGCGGCTGGCCCGTCCGCCGCCCGCGCGGCCAGCAGGCCGTAGGTGCCCGCCGCGTCCGCGCTGTCCGGCAGCAGCTCGTAGGCGCGCTTGGCCGCCGGGAAGGCGTCCCGCTCGTCCTCCTGGGCCAGTTCCGCGATCGCGAGTCGCTGAAAGAGCGTACCGTCGCGTGGGTTGAGCCGGGCGGCGGCCTGGAAGTCGGCGGCGGCGTCGGGGTAGTCACGCACCTGCTGGTAGAGGTCGCCCAGGTGCTCGTAGCAGCCGGGGAACGTCGGGTCCTGCTGGACGCCCTGCCGCCACTGGCGCTCGGCCTCGTGGAAGCGCCCGGCGGCGGCGTCCTCCACGCCCCGCCGCTCGTGGACCCGCCCGGGCCGCTCGTACTCGTGCCACGACCAACCCCCATAACCCAGCGCCGCCGCCAGGATCAGCAGGCCCAGCGCCGTCGGCAGGAGACGCCTCCGCCGCGCCGGACGTGTCGCCGGTGGCGAGGGCTGGGTATGGGGTTCGGTCGTGGGGGAGTTCATTCTCTCCTCATCCCTTCCCTGGCAGGGAGGGGACAGGCCGCTTGCGGCCAGGGGTAGGTCCGAAAAGACGGAGGCGACAGGAGGGGCCCTGTGGCCGCTCTCCTGTCGCAAGTTTCGTCATGCGGGTCGGCTCATCCGCCGGGCGGGCGGCCTACCACTCCTGCTCGTTGATGCCGGTGCCGTCGTTGGTCGCATTCGGTCCGACATTGCTGCCAAAGCCCTTTGGTTCCTTGGGCGCATAACCGCCGCCGCCGCCGTTGTTCAGGGGCACGAACTTGGCGTGGCCGTCCACAAAGACCATCATGCGCTTGCCGTCCTTGCCCTGGTTGACGGCGGAGCAGAGATTCGAGTCGGTCAAGTGCCACAGCTTCTCGTCGAAAATCATCCCCTTGGTGGCCGGGGAATTGACGGCACCCAGCGGAACTCCGGTCCTCAACGTAGCACCCCCAAGAGTGGTGTCGCCTGCGTTGTTCGCTACACCCTCGCTCGTCCCGTTGACCGGCTTGCTCAGGCCGATGTGAACGCCGTTGACGCCGCCCGCCTGGTCGGCACAGACCTTGTAGGTCGGGTCAAAGTAGTATTTGTCGTACCAAGAGTCGAACATGGAGCCGTAGCTCTGGCCGCCGAAGCCGCCGTTGTTCTGGATCGCGCCCCAGTCGGCGTCGTCCGGGCAGTGGAAAACCTGCTCAGCCTTCACATACGGCCAGATCTCGTACTTCCAGCCGGTGTAATAGTTTGTTTGGGGGTTGTCTTTGTCCAGGAAATAGTTGCACCAGTTGTTGCCGGGCGGGAACAGCTCGTCGTTGTCCTGCACATACTGGGTGACACCCAGGCCGAGCTGCTTGAGGTTGTTAAGGCAGGAAATCTGCCGGGCCTTCTCGCGGGCCTGGGCGAAGACTGGGAAGAGAATTGCGGCGAGGATCGCAATGATTGCGATGACGACGAGCAATTCGATCAGCGTGAAACCATGCGCCCCACGGCGACGTGCGGGCCTAGCATTGCTGACGTTCATAGTGCTGTAGCCTCCCTCGGAATTCGTGTGATACACGTTAATACCCATTATAAAGCATACAGCCTCGCTTGTCAAGCGGGAAATTTAAAAGATATTCTTTAACCCCTATTCCTGTCTCTATATATCTGCATATGCATTGTTTGTATGAAATATCGCCTGTTTTCGAGGTCAATGGGGCAGTTTCAGTGCGGCGTGGGCATGAGTTTGCCGCCTTCGCGCAGCGTGTAGAAGCGGTCGGCCGCCACGTGCTGGAAGGCGTCCACCCGGCCGCTGGGCCAGCGCACCGTCACGGCCTGGGCGGACGCCGCCGCCCCCAGCCCCACGTGCACCCGCTTGTCCGAGGAGGACAGGTACGAGCCGTCGGCGTGACACAGCCGCGTCTGCGTCAGGCCCCCCGCCGTCACCGTCACCAGCGCCCCGTAGCCGTCCCGGTTGGAGCGGGTCCCGATCAGCGTCAGTGAGAGCCAGTGGCCGGGGTGGGGGCTGTCGTTGTGGAGCAGCAGCGGCGTCCCCTCGCTGTCGACCACGAGGGCGTCCACCTTGCCGTCGTTGTCGAAGTCGCCGACGGCCAGTCCGCGGCCGACGAGGGGGCGCGCGAGGGCCGGGCCGGACCCCGCGCTCACGTCCGAGAAGCGGCCGCGCTCATTGTGGAACAGCTGCGTCGGCTGCCGGTAGGTCGTGCTGGTGTCAATCTCATCAATGTTGTCCTGAATATGGCCGT
>JAFAZD010000240.1 GCA_019239955.1 Armatimonadota bacterium
AGATGTACTCCGGCGGCGAGGGCTTCCGCGCCGCCTTCGCCCTCCGCATCGCCCTCTCGAAACTGCTCGCCCGCCGCGCCGGGGCGCGCTTGCAGACCCTGATCATTGACGAAGGCTTCGGCACTCAGGACGGCAAGGGCCGCGAAAAGCTCATCGAGGCCCTGAACGCCATCCAGAGCGATTTCGAGAAGATCATCGTCATCAGCCACATTGACGAGCTGAAGGACGCCTTTGCCCACCGGGTCGAGGTGACCAAGACGCCGGCCGGCTCCCAGTTTACCGTGCTGGAGGGGAGCGCCGGATGACGCGCCTGCCGCTGCCCCGCCTGCTCCTGGCCGCCGTCCTGGGCCTCGCCCTGACGCTGGCGGCCAACGCCGTCGCCTGCGTCTGGATTCGGGCGACCCTGTTCGACACCGCCGCCTTCCGCGACGGCTCCGCCGCCCTCGTCACCCTGGTCCTCCCGTCCTTCGCCGGCGGCCTGGTCCTCGGCCTGGTCGCGCGCGACGCTGCCCTCAACGTCGCCGCCGCCGCCTTCGCCCTGTTCTGCGTCGTCGGCTTCCTGCACCCCCTCTGGCGCGTCCCGGATGTATCCCGCCACACGCCCGTGATGCACTACTTCCTCTACAGCCCGTTGGTCGCCCTCGCCTTCGGCGCCCTCGGCGGCTGGCTCGGCGGCCAGTTCGCCACCGGCAAGTTCACGCTGGAAGACCGCCAGCCCATCACGCCCCAGCACCTGGGAGATTAGGGAGCAAGTCATGTGCCGATATGCATTTTCAGGCCCGTACCGCCAGCATTATGCATGTTTCCATTGCCGCAAGATGTTCCGCCCGACCATGGAAGTCAACGCCGAAAAGGCGGGCACGGTGTTCCCGTGTCCGCAGTGCAAGCGGCCCATGTGCAACATGGGGCGTGATTTCAAAGCGCCGAAGCAGCACGACATTCCGCAGTGGCGCAAGGTGGAGATGTTGTACCGGCATGGGTACAGGTATGAAAGTTGCGGGTGCGGTCCAGGCCGTCGGCCCAAGACGTTAGGTGAGGTCAAGCCATTTTTGGCGGCAGAGCAGGCGCGGGAAAGGGACAACAATATTCGTAGGGCGGAAGCGGCGAAAGAGAAAGCGGCGGACGCCAAACGCCAGGAGCGCCGGGCACGGCGAAAACCGAAGGTTGTCTGGTCGTTTTATCGCCTGCCGGCCCAGGAATGAGATAGCAGTGTTCGTAGACGAAGTCACCATTGAAGTCAGGGCGGGGGACGGCGGTAATGGGGCCGTGGCGTTCCGCAAGGAGAAGTACGTCCCGCGCGGCGGGCCGAACGGCGGGGACGGCGGCAAGGGCGGGGACATCATCCTGGAAGCCGACTCCAACCTGTCCACCCTGCTCGACTTCCGCTACCAGCAGAAGTACGACGCGGAGCGCGGCATTCATGGAATCGGGCGGGACATGCACGGCAAGGACGCGAAGGACAGGGTGCTGAAAGTCCCCCTGGGCACCGTCGCCACCGATGTCAATACTGGTCAGACGCTCGCCGACCTGACCCGGCACGGGCAGCGGGCCGTGATCGCGCGCGGCGGGCAGGGCGGCAAGGGCAACGCCCACTTCGCCTCGTCCGTGCAGCAGGCCCCCAAGTTCGCCGAGAACGGCGAGCCGGGTGAGGGGCGCACCGTCCGGCTGGAGCTCAAGCTACTGGCCGATGTCGGCCTGATCGGCTATCCCAACGTCGGTAAGAGCACCCTGATCGCCGCCCTCTCCGCCGCCCGGCCCAAGATCGCCGATTACCCGTTCACCACGTTGGTTCCCAATCTCGGCGTCGTGCGCGTGGACGACGCCCGCACGTTTGTGGTCGCCGACATTCCCGGCCTGATCGAAGGCGCGAGCGAGGGGGTCGGCCTGGGCCACCAGTTCCTGCGCCATGTCGAGCGCACCCGGCTGCTGGTCCATGTCATTGACATCAGCGGCACGACCAGGCGCGACCCCCTGGACGACTACGCCATCATCAACCGCGAATTGGCCGCCTACAGTGAGCATCTGGCGGAACTGCCGCAGGTGATCGCCCTCAACAAGACCGATGTGGCCGACCCGGAAACCGTGGAACTGCTCCGCGCTGAGTTCGCCGACGAGGACCGGCCCGTCTTCGCCCTCTCCGCCGCCACCCACGCCGGCCTGGAGCCGCTGGTGTATTACCTCGCCGAGCGCCTGGACGAACTGCCGCACGAGGCCCCGCCCGCCGAGGACATCGTCCGCATCACCCCCGACACTGTCAAGGGCCGCCGCCCCTCCCGCCGCTGGGAGGCCCGGTACGATGCCGGTACGCAGGTCTATGTCGTGAGTGGCCCCGGCATGGAGCGCCTGGTCGCCATGACCGATCTGAACAATGCCGCCGCCCTGAACCGCCTCCAACGCACCCTGGAAAAGAGCGGCGTCATCTCCAAACTCCGCACACTAGGGGCCAAAGAAGGCGACACCGTCCGCATCCGCGACATCGAATTTGATTTCGTGGACGAGGACGCCGGGGATGCCCCGGAAGACCCGGATGAGGAGGACGAGGAAGCCAGCGAATGAATTCGCCGCTCGGAGCCTGCGGCTGATTGTCCGCCTTCGCGGACACTGAATACACCGAATCATGTCCGCCTTCGCGGACATTCGGCGTCCTCGCCCGGAGCGGCGAATTCATTCGCTGGCTCTGTTCTGCATCTGTCTCTGTCCTGCATCTGACCCCATGAACCGCATCGTCATCAAACTCGGCACCAGCACCTTGACGCGGGGCGGGGGGCCGCCCGACGCGGCCTACATCGCCGACCTCGCCGGTCAGGTCGCCCGGCAGCAGGCGCAGGGGCGCAGCGTCGTCCTGGTCTCGTCGGGGGCCATCCGCGCCGGCATGGACCGGCTCCGGCTCGCCGGGCGTCCGCGCACCATCCCCCAGAAGCAGGCCGCCGCCGCCGTCGGCCAGGGCCGGCTGATGCATACCTACGCCGAGGCCTTCGATGCTCACGACATCGCCGTGGCGCAAATTCTGCTCACCCGCGATGATCTGCGTGACCGCACCCGCTACTTGAACGCCCGGAACACCTTCGCCGCCTTGCTCCACGCCCGCATCGTCCCCATTGTCAACGAGAACGACACCGTGGCCGTGGACGAGATCAAGTTCGGCGACAATGACACGCTGGCCGCTCTGGTCGCCTCCTTGATTGAGGCCGACGCCCTGCTGCTGCTGTCCGATGTGGCGGGCCTCTACGACCGTGACCCGACCCAGTTCCCCGACGCCCAGCTCATCCCCGTCGTGGAGCAGATAGATCGTAACATTGAGCGCCTGGCCGGCGGCGTCCGCACCCAAGTCGGCACGGGCGGCATGACCACCAAGATTCAGGCCGCCAAGATCTGCGCCGGCAGCGGCGTCCGCATGACCGTCGCCGACGGCCGCCGCCCGGATGTCATCGCGGACGCCCTGGCCGGCCGGTGCGGCACGCTGTTCCTGCCCAGAGCCTTGCCCCTGCGCGCCCGCCAGCGCTGGATCGCCTACGGCGTCATCCCTCGGGGCACCGTCACCGTCAACGACGGGGCCAGGCAGCGCCTGGTGGACGAGGGCAAGAGCCTGCTGCCGGCGGGCGTCACCCACGTCTCCGGCCACTTCCATGCCGGGGAACTGGTCCAGTTGGTGGACAGCCAGGGCCACCCCTTCGCGCAGGGCTTCGTCAACTACGCCCACGACGAGCTGGCCCGCATCATGGGCCGCCGCACCGACGAGATCGCCCCCCTCCTCGGCTCCAAGCCCGCCGACGAGGTGAT
>JAFAZD010000101.1 GCA_019239955.1 Armatimonadota bacterium
GAAGGTCTTGGCGCAGGCCTTGCAGCGGCAGCGGGGCGTACCGGAGCGGTTGGTGCCGAACTTGATGACGTCGGTATCGCCGCAGTGGGGGCAGGAAAGGGCTATCATGCTCCCATCTTCGGAACAACGCGACTAAATCCATAGCCCATTACCAGCATATAGGTGACCGTGCCCAGCGAGGCGCCGCCCGCGCCCGCGGCCGCAAGGGTGGGAGGCCGGGGACACACCAAGAAGCAGGAGGCGGCCCTCGCCCTGCGGCAGGACCCGAAGCGTTCGGTCAAGGAGATCTGCGAGATGCTCCATTTCTCCCAGGCGACCTTCTACCGCTACGTCAAGGCCTCGGACCCGGCGGGGGAGAGGCCGCTTAGCGTACGTTTCCGTTCCGATGAACGTCAGACCCCGAACTACGTTTCTGTCAATTTGGAGGAAGAAGCGAAATAGCATCCGATAACGCCCTTTATCGGGTATAAATCATGCCGTCGCCAGACGAAGTTCAAGCGAGCCGCCGCTATTGCTAGATCGTAGGATAAGAGACGTTAGGGTTGGATCAGAGATCATGGCCCCCTGCTGTGCAACACCGTGACGACCAGGGATAGTCGCCCCCAGACGCCTTTCCTGATCCTCCCTTGTACTGCCCGGCTGGGAAGGCGCTTCACCAGGTCCTCCCAAAATCCTCCGGGTCTGCCAGAGCAGAGGAACGAAGCAAGGTGGTGGGCCTAAACGATGGTATACAATCCCCGTATCTCTCGCAGTAATCCTCGCCCGCCTGCCCGCCGATAATGCCAGTGGAGGGACGCCAAATCTACACACACGCGAGGTCGTCCCATGATTATCAACGACGAAGGCCACTTCTACTCCGAGGCCTCCTACCGCAGTCACATGGCTAAGACGTTCCCCCGGCTCGCCCCTGGTCGGCGCTGGGTCATAGCACAAAGGGGATCAGCAGCCGCGTCCGCGCCCGGTAGCGCGGGTAGGCCTCCGGCAACTGCCGCGCCAGCAGCGCCTCCTCCGCCCGCGCCGCGTACAGGAAATACGCCCCCGCGATCAGCAGCACCGCCGGGGCCAGCCACACCGGCCCCAGCACCAGCGCCGACCCCGCCAGCGCCAGCAGCAGACCGGCGTAGATCGGGTGGCGCACCCAGGCGTAGGGGCCGCTCGTCACCAGCACCGGCTCCATCTTGGCCGACATGGGTGTGCCCCAGTTGCGCCCCAGGTGGCGACGCGCCCACACCGCGACGCCCATCCCCGCCGCGCACAGGGCCACGCCGAGCGCCTCGGCGACCGGGCCGGGGGCGGCGGACACCAGGCCGTGAAGCAGGCGGGCGCGCTGGAGCGCCACGATGACGACCGCCAGGACGAGCCGCAGGGCGATCCACCCGGCCCAAGCGGGGCCGCGGACGGTGCGCTTGGCGCTGCGGGCGGCGATCAGCCAGTAGCCCCAGAACAGCAGCCAGAGCAGCCCCAGGAGTTGCAGGAAATCGTATCGGTAGGGTGGCAGGACCATCACCTCTAGTAACGGGCCGACGCGCCGTTTCGTTCTGGCATGGGAAGCTCCCACTCGTTCTTAATCTGAAAGGCTGTTTTAGCGGGGTGTAACCACTGAAACGGACATTTGCAAACTGACAGGTAGTGATTACCGTCGCCAGACGAAGTTCAAGCAAGCCGCCGTCGCCCAGGCCGCCGGCCAGGGGACGCTGAGCCTGGACGGAGGCCGCCCGCTCACCGATAGAGAGACCGTTCACGAACGACCGCCCCGCTCCCGTCACCCCCCCTCTCCCGCTTCGGGGGAGGTGGCGAGCCTCAGCGAGCCGGAGGGGGTTCCCCAGGCCGAGTTGAGAGCCGCTACGCCTCGATCTTCACGCGCCGACCGGTGGCCGCCGACTCGATGGCCCCGAAGACCATGGCCAGGCTCTTGATGTTGTCGTGGCACTCGCCCATCGGGGTCGCGCCGGTGTCCAGGGCGTGGAGGAAGTCGCGCAGCGAGCCTGCAATGCCGGGCGGCATATCGGGCGGGATGGGGATCGTGTAAGCCTCCGTCTCCCGAACGAAGCCCCCAGCGCCCGTCACGATGTCCGCGGCCGGCGCGTGGCCGCCGACGCCGTCCCAGGTCGCCGTGCCGTGCGGGCCGGCGGCCCGCCACTCGGCCTCCCAGGAGGTCTGCCGGCCCTCGGCGCACCAGGAGCCGCGATAGGTGTAGCGCAGGCCGCCGGTCATCTCGAAGATCGCCGTCGCCGAGGCAGCGCCCTTGTACCAGCTCCAGGGCGGGTTGAACTCCTCGCAGTAGACGGCGACGGGGTCGGCCCCGGACAAAAAGCGGGCCGCGTCGAACGTGTGGATCGCCATGTCCAGGATCAGCACGTGCGCCATCTCGTCCCGGAAGCCGCCGAAGTGTGCGCCGATGTAGAAGTCCGAGTTCAGAATGCCGGGCGGGCCGACGTGGTGCTGGATCAAGGCGCGCAGGGCGTGCAGGTGGGCGTCGTAGCGGCGGCTCTGGCTGACCATGTAGAGCTTGCCCGCCCGCTCCGACGCCGCCATCATCTCACGCGCCTCGGCCATGCTGCTCGCCATCGGCTTCTCCCCCAGCACGGGCAGGCCCAGGGCCAGCGCCTGCACGGTCACGTCCCGGTGCGCCTCCGGGACCGTCACGTCCACCACGAAGTCGGGCCGCACCTCGGCGACCGCCATCACCAGGTCGTCGCCGGTATGGATGCCGGACAGCCCCAGCTCCTCCGCCGCTTGCCGCGCCGCATCGGGGCGGATGTCCACCCACCCGACGATCTCCACGCCCTCATGGTCTTGCAGGTTGCGCCCCCAGGCGCGGCCCATGCCGCCCGCACCGACAATCAATGCCTTTTTCACTGAAAGAACCCCCCTCGGTTACGGCCTACAGTTTCGGCCCGCTCTGGAGAATTCCTGCCCGGCTGCCGATATGCCGGGTAGGTATTTCTGCAAGGCCGGAGGCCTGCACCTCTTACAAGGGATTGCTTCTCGGATGATCTCGACCACTCAAAAGAAAACCCTGGCCGGCTTCGTGCTGGCACTGATCCTGGCGGGCGTCCTCGGAACGCTGGCCCGCGCCGGGATGCTCCGGCCGGCGTGCCTGCTGGCCGCGTCCGAGCTCGCCCTGCTGTGCGGGGTTTGGGGGCTGACCCGCCGCGACAGCCTGGAGCGGGGTGCCCAGCAGGCCCGGATGGAGGCCGCCGACGACGACCTGACCATCGCCAACTCCCGCCTCGAACACGCCTCGCAACGCTTTGCGGAGCTGTATCAGGCCCTCCCGATCCCCTGCGCCTGCTCTGACACCGATGGCCGCATCTTCGAATGGAACCGCGCCTTCGAGGCGTGTTTCGGTCTGCCCGCCGAGCAGATATTCCTGCGGGCGGTCTGGGAGGCCACCGGCACGCCGGAGCAGACCCCCCGCATTCGGGAGATCGCCGCCCGCGTGTCCGCCGGCGAGGCGGTGACGGACTGGGAACAGGTCTGCCGCCTCCCCGATGGGACCGAGCGGCACCTGCTGTGCAGCGCCCATCCCCTGCGCGACCGGGACGGTCGCATCACCGGCAGCATCAGCACCTATCTGGACATCACGGAGCGCAAGCGGGCGGAGGAGGCGCGGCGCGCGGCCGAGGAGCGGTACCGGGACGTCTTCGAGGACGCGCTGGAGGGCATCTTCCAGAGCACGCCCGACGGCCGCTTCCTGAGCGTCAACCCCGCCATGGCCCGCATGTTCGGCTACGACACGCCCCAGGAGATGGTCGCCGCCGTCACCGACATCCAGCGCCAGTTCTGGGTGCGCCCCCAGGAC
>JAFAZD010000196.1 GCA_019239955.1 Armatimonadota bacterium
TAAGGTCTGCTACCACTTCCATCAACTCGTCCGCGGTGTGCAGGGAGGAGGGGCGAGGGAGGCAGAAGCTCTCTCGCGCCGCCTGACGAAAGGCCCACCCGATCCCGGACCAGAACATCTTGATTCTGAACCAATAGCCTAACTTGCGTTCCGCCATAATTCGCTACAGGATGTCAATAAAGGGCAGTTATATCTTGGGCCATCCACGGCTTTTGCCCCAGTGTGCGGCCTGACTTGAGACTGTCCCCCGTTCGTTGCGCTCATGCTCCATCTCCGCAACAAGTGTCCGGCCGCGAAAGGCTCCCCTCACTTCTGCGGTGGAGACGGCGATGGATGGGCCTCATCGTCCGGCCCTACGGTGATAACCACGGTAGGAACCGGGCGCCGCCTCAGCCCAGTGACTGCCGGGTCCCCCACGTCCGCCCTGGCGTAATAGATACAGCGGTCACGCCAGGTCGTCTTGACGTAGGCGGTGCCCTGCTTGCGGAGCCATGCCTCAAGCAAGCGCAGACCAGTGAGGCTTTTGCCACGGGGCAGGAAGTGGAACACGCCGTTCCAGGCAACATAACCCCAGTAGAGGTCCGGTCGCCGTCGCCAACGCTGGAAGGACTCGTCACTCATCGTCACCGCGATCACGGGAGTACGGGTCGGTACCGATCGAGGGAAGTCCTCCGATTTCAACAGGAAGTCGATCATGTAAGTCCCGTTGTTGATTGATTTGAGGACCTCCGGCGGAACGCCCTGGAAGGGACCGCCTGCCGTCGTGGCCCCGTCGCAAGCGAGCAGGGGCATCAGACACAGCAGGACGAGGCTCCCCAGACAACGTTTGAGTTTCATGATCCCCGCACAATTCTCGTGTTAAGTCGCCCGCAGGCGGTGCCATCGCCCCACACGTCACCCATCAGGCCTTGCTGCTCAGTTCGAAAACAGCGCTTACGTTCGCCGGGTTGTAAGTGCCTCGGGCGGCATGTGTTGAACCCATCACCGACCAGTCTTCCATCCCGAAGGTTCCGGGAAACAGCGAGCGTCGCCCCTCCTCTTCACGGACGTGGGACCGGCTTGCCGAGCCGGAAGAGTTCATTCCGCAATGAGCGACCGGATCAAATCCCGGCCTGCGGCGATGTCGCGGCGCTGCTGCTCGCCGCTGATCTCCCGCTCAATGGTCAGCGGCCCCCGGTAGCCGAGTTCAATGAGGCGATGGAGCCAGCGGCGCAGGTCCACGTCCCCCTGGCCCAGCGGGGTCTCCTCGCCCAGTTGACCCGGTTGCGTCGGCCAGCGGCCGTCCTTGCAGTGGACGCCGTCGATCCAGGGCATCAACAGGTCCAGCGCGGGGATCGGCTTGTCCTTGCCGTACAGGATCATGTTGGCCGGGTCGAAGTTGACACGCAGGTTGGGGCGGCCCACGTCCCCGATGAACTGCCGCAGCCCCCGCGCCGTCTCCTGTCCGGTCTCCAGCGCGAACACCTGCCCCTGCCCGGCCAGCCGGTCGCACAGCCCCTGGATCGTCTCTACGATGTCCCTGTAGGCAGGATCGGCGGCGTCCTCCGGGACGAACCCGATGTGCGCCGCGACCCGCGCCACCCCCAGCCGCCGCGCGAAATCGGCGATGCGATGAGTCATGTCCAGCCGCGCGGCGCGCGTGGACGGTGGCACCAGCCCGACGGTCGCCTGCACGGTGGGGATGTCGGCGTAGCTCTCCCCGGCGTAGCCGCAGAAGACCGTGGTGATCTCTACCCCGGTCTGCGCGCTGGCATCTTGAATGGCTGCCACGCCGTCGGCGCTGTCCAGCTGTCCCGGATACCCCACCTGCACGGTCGGGATGTCCAGCGCCCGCACCGCCTCCAACGCCTCCCGGGGAGGCTGATGAAACTGAGTCATAACGCCCAGCGCGAGTTCCTGTGCCATAAGTGCTCCTCAAAGTCGTGGTCGCGCCCGCTGCCGTTCCGGCAGGACATCCGGGCCGCAATGCCACGGGGGTATTATACCTCCTGTCGCCCAGGAGCCGGAGGAAATCGCGGGGCCGAAGGAGAACGACGCGGTGGGGGGTGGGCGATGAGGCGTTCTGGGATGAAGCCAACTTCTGTGCTTTTGGCGGCGTTCGGGCTGCTGACGCTCGGCGTGCGGGTGGGGGCGCAGGCGCGGCCTTACGTGCCGCCGGTCGGGAGCGCGGAGCGGAAGGCCATCATGGACACGTTGCGGGGCCCCGTGGAGGAGCACCTGCACCGGCCCGTCATTTTCCGGGTCCAGAATCCCGCCCAGGACTTCCATGTGCAGAACGGCTGGGCCTTCGTGCAGGCCCAGCTTCGGCAGCCGAACGGGGCGCGCATGGGCCGGGACTTTTACGCGCGCCAGGGCGACGTCAGCGACCTGGTGATGGCCCTGCTGCGCCGCCAGGGGGGCCGCTGGCACATCGTCACCTACGCCCTCTGCCCTACCGATGTCGCCTGGGAGGGCTGGGACCGCCGCTACCACGCGCCGCGCGCCATTTTCCCACGCATCGGGCGAGGATGAGGGCCGGATGACCTACTACGGCTTCAACTTACTGTGGGTCTACAGCTGCGCGCCGGACCGGCCGGCGTTGACTCCGCTAGCTCACCGCCCGAACTTGCGGTCCAGGTCGGCGTTGGACAGCTCGATGATGATAGGCCGCCCGTGCGGACAGGTGTACGGGTTCTCGGACTGGAGCAGGTCCCCCACCAGGGCGTTCATCTCGTCGAATGTGAGCGGGTCGCCTGCCTTGACAGCCATCTTGCACGAGGCCGAGATGAGCACCTCATCGGCGGGCAGCAGCAGTCGGCGCGAGACGGTCTTCTCCACCATCTCCTCGATGATCGCCCGCAGCGTCCCCTCCGGCCCGTCCTGCGCCTTGATGTGCTTCTGGGCCAGCGACGCCGGCACCGACCGCACGACGAACGAATCGCCCCCGAACGGCTCCAGCTCGAACCCGGCCTTCTGCAATTCTTCCAGCCGTTTCTCCACCACCAGCGCCGCCCGCCGGTCCAGTTCCAGCGTGAACGGCAGCATCAGCCGCTGCGTCGGCACACCCGCCCCGCCGCCCTCCGCGCCCGCCTTGAGCCGCTCGTACAGCACGCGCTCGTGCGCGATGTGCTGGTCAATCAGCAGCAGCGCGTGCTCCGTCTGCGCCAGGATATACTGATTGCGCGTCTGCGCCAGCACCTGCACCGAGTCGAGCCGACGCCCCCGGTAATCCGCGCCGGTTGAGGCCCCCCCCGCCCCCAATTCTGGGGGAGCAGGACGGCCTCCCGCCCCTTCTCCTCTGGCTCCCCCAGGATTGGGGGTTGGGGGGCGGAAATCCCCCGCATCCTCAAACGGGTCATCGCTGATGGGGCGCAGCCCCGCCCGCTCCTCCACCGCCTGCCGGAACGCCTCCGGCTCCTGCCGCGTCTGCGCCGCCGGCCGGGCCGGCATGTCGAACAGTGGAGCCGCATTTTGTAGGGGCGCACCATGCTGCGCCCCTGCGGGGGGGCTGGCCTCCGGTACGCTCGTCTTCTGGATGATCGTCGGCACCAGGCCGCCTGCCATCAGCGCCTCCTGCACCGCCTTGTAGACCGCCGAATACACGTCCCCCTCGCGCGTGAACCGCACCTCCGTCTTGGTCGGCGACACGTTCACGTCCACATGCGCCGGGTCAATCTCAATCAGCACGACGGCGGCGGGGAAGCGAGTCCCGTGGATCGTCTGCACGCTCTTGTACGCCTCGTCCAAGGCCCGCGTGACGGCCCTGTTGCGGACGAACCGCCGGTTGACAAACGAGTGCTGCGCCGCCCGCGTGCTCTTCAGCGCCGACGGCGTCCCGACATAGCCAGTCACCCGCAGCCCCGCGCACTCATACGCCAGCGGCACCAGATGCCGCGCCGTGTCCCGCCCGAACACCTGGACGCAGGCGTCCATCATCGCCCCGCTCCCCGACGACGCGAACACCTCCTGCCCGTGGTGCAGCAGCCGAAACGACACGTCGGGCCGCGCCAGCGCCATCCGCTGCATCAGCTCGACGATGTGCCCCAGCTCCGTCTGCGCCGACTTCAAGAACTTCAGCCGCGCCGGCACGTTGTAGAACAGATTCTCGACCGTGATGCTGGTCCCCGCCCGCGCCCCGACCTCCGTGACACTCTCCAGCGACCCGCCCGCGCAGCGCAGCTCGGTCCCCGCGCCCTCGGCGTCGCCCGCCTCCTTGGTTGTCACCGTCACCTGCGCCACCGACGCGATGCTGGGCAGCGCCTCCCCCCGGAACCCCATCGTCGTGATCCGAAACAGGTCCTCCGCGTCCCGAATCTTCGATGTCGCGTGCCGCTGCAGCGCCAGGATGGCGTCCTCCTGTCCCATCCCCGATCCGTCATCCGTCACCCGAACCAGCGTCTTCCCCCCGTCTTCGAGTTCCACGACGACCCGGCGTGCCCCCGCGTCCAGCGCATTCTCCACTAGTTCCTTCACCGCCGCCGCCGGCCGCTCCACCACCTCGCCCGCCGCGATCTGATTCGCCGTAGTCTCATCTAATATCTGGACTTTGGTTGCCATCAGTTATGGTCCTCATAGATGCTTTCGCGGCGTGTCGCTTCGTCCGAATCGGCCTGCTTGATAACCGTCCAGCGAACCAGCAATGGCCTCATGATTCCGGGCGTGTCAGGTGAGCTGACGGCCCCTCGAAAATCGGCTTTGGCTTGCAACGCTCCGACCGGGCTGAACCTCAGCCGGGCCTCTAAAATCCGCGTGAGCTGCTCATGCCGTCGGCGGTCTTCAGGCAACGCGGAATGCGAGTGGACAGTGACTCGCCCCTCGTGAAATTCACGCTCCCAGCGCCGCCATATCCGCCAGTCTTCCAGCGCCAGCTGGAGCGTTTCGTCGTCCACAGGATGTAGCAGGAAGACGTCGGACCAATCATTGGCGGCTTCGTCAAAGACGCACCGGTAAGCGTGAGGTGCGCCGCCGAAGTTGGCGATTCCCTCTCTCGGGCCGTCATAGTAATCCGCGACGGTATGCACGGTCTCATAATGAGGACTCATCAGTGGTCACTCCCCACACGCGGGTGCGGCGGCTTCACAGGGTCTCGCCTGCGATCTCGATCATCCGTTCCGTCGGCAAGCAAAGAAGCCGCCTGCCACTTCGGGAAGCGCAGGCGGCTGTGGGCTTTTTTGACGGTCAGACGCGGGCTTTGTAGTAGGCGATGGCCTGGCGGTAGACGGTGATCTCGGAGCGGTCGGACAGCACCAGGCGCAGGGCCACCGAGTCATACCAGCGGATCGCCCCCTCCAGCGTCTCGCCGCTGACGAGCTTGACGAGGAGCGGGGTGCGGTTGTCGCGGTACTTGATCAGCTCGGCCTCGTGCGGCGGGATGCGCTCCCGGCGCTCATCCGCGGGGCGTGGCCGGTCAATTTCGGGGTTCAGGCCCATTGGTCTTTCCTTCTGACAAACGACATTACTTGCGGCGCGGGGCGGGCGGGGCGGGGGCCGCCGGCTTGGGGGCGGGCTTGTGGCGGGCCTTGTGGCGCTCCTCGGCGCGCTTGCGGGTGCGGCGCAGCTCTTTCAGGCGGATGCGCATGGGATTCAATTCACCTCCTTCAGCAGTTCGCGCAGGCGCATTTCCTGCACCGCGTACTCGAACAGAAATGTGCCATTCAGGAGGACGACGGGGATCTGATCGCCGTACTCGGCCAGCAGCGCGGGGTCGTCCTCGATGTTGATCTCGGCCAGCTCGAACGGCTGCGTTCTCTGCACGCGCAGCAGGACGTCGCGCGCCTCCTGGCAGAGATGGCAGCCCGGCTTGGAATAAAGAGTCACAACGGCCATGGGGTGCGTTTATTATAGCCCCATACCGGGGGAGGTGTCAAGGAACCACGGCCCGGGCAGGATTGCGCCCCCGGTGTGTGGAACCAGGGAAACAAAGCCATGCCCCCACTGCGAGTTTTTCTTGCCCTGTTCTTGGCCCCGCTTCTGGCGCTGGCGGCGGGCCATGCGCGCGCCGATGAGCCTCGGATGAGCTACCTGGACGACGGACGCATCCGCCTGGGGGTGGACCTGGGCCTGGGCGGGGCCATCACCTACCTCTCCCGGGCCGGCAGTGACGTCAACGTGGTCAACAGCTTCGACTGGGGACGCCAGATACAGATGTCGTTCTACTCCGGCCCCATCCCGTTCACGCCCCACGGCAAGCAGCCGCAGCCGGCCTGGGCGCCGCTGGGCTGGAATCCGATCCAGTCGGGCGACGCCTTCGGCAACCGCTCCCGCGTGATCGAGAGCCGCAACGATGGGCGGGAGATCTATGTCAAGTGCATCCCCATGCAGTGGCCGCTCAACAATGAGCCGGGCGAATGCACCTTCGAGTCCTGGATTCGGCTGGACGGCGACACGGCGCGTGTGCGGGGCCGGCTGGTCAACCATCGCGCGGATCAGACCCAGTATTCGGGCCGGGGCCAGGAACTGCCCGCCATCTACACCAACGGGCCGTGGTACCGGCTGATGACCTACACCGGCGACCGACCCTTCACGGGGGACGCGGTCAACCAAATCCCCAGCAAGTTCCCCTGGCCCAATTGGCAGGCGACGGAGAACTGGGCGGCGCTGGTCAATGAGGCCGGGTGGGGGCTGGGTGTCTGGGAGCCGGGGGTGACGCTCTTCGGCGGCGGCTTCAGCGGCAAGCCCGGCACGGGCGGGCCGAAGGACGACCCGACCGGCTACATCGCCCCAGTGTACGAGGAAATACTCGACCACGACATCGTCTACGATTTCCAGTACGTCCTGATCCTGGGGAACCTGGATGAGATTCGGGCATACGTCTACGCGCACGCGCCCCGCCCCGCGCCGCCGGACTACCGATTCCAGAAGGACCGTCAGCACTGGCGCTACGTCAACGCGACCGACACCGGCTGGCCGATTCGGGGCGAATTGAAGGTGACTCTCGACCAGAACGACCCGCAGATGATCGGGCCCGACGGCTTCTGGCTGGCGGCGCAGGCCCCGAAACTCTTCCTCCGGGCCGCGTTCCACACCGGCAGCGACAGCGCGCAGGTCTTCTGGAAGCGCTTCGACGCGCCCGACTTCAGCGAGTCCCAGAGCCTGACCTTCCCGATCCTCCCGGACGGGCGGTATCACACCTACGTGGTGAACCTCTCCGCCTCGCCGGAGTACCGCGGGGCGATCACCGGCCTGCGCCTGGACCCGGAGCCGGCGGGGCGTCCGGGGGACTTCATCCGCGTCCAGTCCATACGGCTGGGGCGGTAGGGGCAAGGTGGGTACAATGTCGGCATGATAGCCCTTGTGCCGGACGTGATTTACGGCGAGCTGACGGGGCCGGCGCGGGAACTTGCGCCGGGGGCCGATCTGCGGCCCTACGCCGAGGACGAGGCGGCGCCGGTGGACGGGCTGGACAAAGCCGACGCCGTGCTGCGCTGGGTGGCGGGGCGGCGCTTCTCCGACCTGGTGGCGCGGGGGCCGTGCGTGCGCTGGCTGCACACGGCCAGCGCCGGAGTGGACCACGTGCTCACGCCCGCCGTCCGGGCCAAGGCGGGGCTGACGGTGACGGACTCCGGGCCGGCGTTTGAGATCGCCATTTCGGAATTCGTGCTGGCCTGGATGCTGCTGGTCGCCCGCCGCCTGCCGGACCTGATGGCCCACCAGCACGCCCACGAGTGGAAGCCGGAGGTGCAGCAGGAGCTCTACGGCCAGACGGTCGGCATCATCGGCCTCGGCCCCATCGGGCGTGGCGTGGCGAGCCGAGCGAAGGCATTCGGGATGCGGACACTGGGCCTGCGCCGGCGGGATGCGCCCGTGCCGGCGGTGGACGAGGTACTGGCGGGCGACGCGGGGCTGGCCCGGCTGCTGCGGGAGAGCGACTGGATCGTACTGGCGGCGGCGCTGACGGACGCGAGCCGGTCACTGATCGGTCCGGCGCAGCTCGCGCAGATGAAGCCGTCGGCCTGGCTGATCAACATCGCGCGGGGCGGCCTGGTGGACGAGGCGGCCCTGACCGAGGCGCTGCAGGCGGGGCGGATCGGCGGGGCGTGCCTGGACGTGTTCGCGCGGGAGCCGCTGCCGCCGGACAGCCCGCTGTGGGACATGCCCAACGTCCACATCGCCCCGCACAACTCGCCCGGATGGACGCCCGGCCTGCACGAGCGCCAGAAGGCGCTGTTCGTGGACAACCTGCGCCGGTTCGTCCGGGGCGAGCCGCTGGAGGGCGTCGTGGACATCGCGTGGGGCTACTGAGCCGCGATCCGCTGCGGGAGGAGGGGCGGCGGCTATCCGTGAATCGGCGTGGACAGGATTCGGGAGGCGATCACGGCGGCGTCCGGCAGGGCGATGTCGTCCGGGACCCACTGGCCCGTCGTCAGGTACGCGAGCGGCAGGTCGTACTTCACCTGGAGCGAGAACATCCGGCCCAGGCAGGTGTTGTCGGCGGCCTCATCCAGTTTGGTCAGGATCAGCGCCTCGGGGGCGAAGAACGTCTGGAAGCGGGCGACGCTGTTCTCCATGTCCCGCGCGGTCAGAGTCGCCGGGACGGCGAGGAACCGCTGCACGGCGTCCATCCCGCGCAGCATCTCGGCGGTCTCCTTCAGCGAAGACAGGTCGTTGGGGGAGATGCCGGGGATGTCCAGCAGCACCAGCTCGATGCCCTTGGCGACGAAGTTGGTCAGGCGCGTGATCAGGTCGGCCCTGTCGCGGGCCGCGCGGACGGGGACCTGGAGGAGCTCGCCCAGGGACTGCAGCTCCTGCGCGGCGGAGAAACGCTGCGAGTCCAGCGTCACCACCCCCACCCGCCGCCGCTCGGTCAGCGCGCCGCGCGCCATCAGCTTGGCGAGCGTGGCCGTCTTGCCCGACCCCGTCGGGCCGACCACGGTGATGATCTGCATCGGGTTCTCCCCGCGTGCCTGCGCGAAGTCGTAGACCCGCAGGCAACGCGAGAGGACGGCGTGCAGCTCGGCCTGCGCATCGGCCGGGGACAGGGCGGGCGGCAGCTCCGCGAGAAGCTGCTGGGCCAGCGGCTTCGCCACCTCGGCGTCCAGCAGCTGTTGCAGCAGTTCCGGGTAAAGCCGATGCTCCCTTGCGGCTGGCGACAGGCCATCAGCCGCGAGGGGCGATTCCGAAGAGGAGGCGGGCGTGGCTTTCCTGGAGTCGGCCGTCGGGCCGATCTCCACATGGGCGGCCAGGCCGGCGATCGGCGCCACCAGCATTCGCGCGGGCGCCGGAACTTCCGCGGGCGCGCCGGGCGTGGAGGAGGACGGCGGGGGCGTGGCCGCAGGGCTTTCCGGGGCGGCTGTTGCCGCCGGATCAATGCCGAACGTCACCTGGACAACGTCATGCCCGCCCCAGCGCCCGAACAGGCTGCCCTTGCGTACCGTTTTGGTGCTGAGGACGACGGCGTTGGAGCCTAATTCTTTTTTTGCCAGCAGAAGGCACTCGGAGAAGGAGGCGGCGGCGTAGGTCTTGGTCCGCAGCGACCGCGCGGCGCCAGGCAAGAGCGTCTTCATGGAGTCAAACATGGTCCGGCCCTGACTCCGCGCCACCGGCGCGGACTCTCACGCACATGAATAAGTTATTATACGAAACAAGTTTCCATTGTGTCAACCACGGAAGTATACTGGGTCGAAATGTCGCGTCCAAATTGGTCTCGATGATCGCTCTGCTGGCCGGCCCGTCATCCCCGGGCGCGGCCAATGAAAGGTCTTTCAAAGATGCCCGCTCCCTCGCGCCCGTCCCGCTCGGCCTCTACAAGCTGAAGGCGGCGGTGGACCGGGCGGAGCGGGAGGCCGCCGTCAAGGAGTCCGGGGGCCGAGGCGGCGCGTCAGGCGATGAGGGCAGCGGGGGCTTTGGCGCGGGCGGCGCAGAGCACGGCTCACCATTCAGGCCCGGCACACCTGCGCCCATCGGATGGACGAACTGCTGAACATTTACGAGGAGTTGACACAGGGGGAGTGGGTGAGGGCCAAGGGGTGAATACTTGGACGGAAACCTGTCACAAGTGCGGGTCACAGAATCTGGTAGCGTCCTGTGCAGCCTGTGGACGCTCCTTCATCCTGACCGTCGCGCACACGCAAGGTCGATTGCGTCGGCGTGATGACCTGGCACTTGAGGCATTGCCATGAGGCATTGCCATGAGGCATTGCCAGCAGGCATTGCCAGCAGGGCTGGACGTTGATCTCTGTGACCTATGCCAAGTGTGGGGGCAGGTCGCACCGATGGTTGCGCTGTCGATCGGGGTGCGGCAGGCGATATGCCCAACTTGCCACCGCAGCTGGATTGCTCCGTATGTAAGGCCAGACTCAGACAGCGAATAAATTCGCCGCTCCCGGCGAGGACGCCGAGTGTCCGCCTACGCGGACACTCAGCCGAAGGCTCAAAGCGGTGATTTCAATCGCTGTCTTCTTGATACAACATCAACCATGAACATTGCGTTTTTCGGGTCCAGCCTGGTCTCGGCATATTGGAACGGGGCGGCGACGTATTACCGGGACATCATCCGGGCGCTGCACGCGCGGGGGCATCGGGTGACGTTCTATGAGCCGGACGCCTACGAGCGGCAGCAGCACCGGGACATGGCCGACCCGGACTGGGCGCGGGTGGTGGTCTATCCGGGAGTCGGCGAGGAGGGTGTCCGGCGGGCGCTGGACGAGGCGCGGGGGGCGGATTTGATCGTCAAGGCCAGCGGCGTCGGTGTCTTTGACGAATTGCTGGAAGCGGCGGCGCTTGACCTCAAGAGGCCGGGCAACCTGGTCGCCTTCTGGGATGTGGACGCGCCGGCGACGCTTGACCGGGTGCAGACGAACTCGCAAGACCCGTTCCGGGCGCTCATTCCGCGTTATGATCTCATCCTGACCTACGGGGGCGGCGCGCCGGTGGTCTCGGCGTATGGGGCGCTGCGGGCGCGGCGGTGCGTCCCGATCTACAACGCGCTGGACCCGGCGACGCATCACCCGGTCGCGCCCGATCCGCGCTTCGCGGGGAATTTGGGCTTCCTGGGGAACCGCATGCCGGACCGGGAGGCGCGGGCGGAGGAGTTCTTCCTGCGGGCGGCGGCGCTGCTGCCGCACAAGAAATTCCTGCTGGGCGGCAGCGGCTGGGGGGACAAAGGGCTGCCGCCGAACGTGTCGTATTTGGGGCACGTCTTCACGCCGGACCACAACGCCTTCAACTGCACGCCGCTGGCCGTGCTGAACATCAGCCGCGAGAGCATGGCGCGCTACGGGTTCTCCCCGGCGACGCGCGTGTTCGAGGCGGCGGGCGCGGGGGCGTGCCTGATCACGGATCATTGGGAAGGCATTGAGGAATTCTTGGTGCCGGGGCGTGAGGTGCTGGTGGCGCAAGACGGGGCGGAGGTCGCCGCACAGTTGGCCGACCTGACGCCCGCGCGGGCGCGGGAGGTCGGCCAGGCGGCGCGGACGCGAGTGCTGGCGCAGCACACCTACGCGCAGCGGGCCGAGACGCTGGAGTCGGTGCTGGAGGGGGCGTCATGAGGCTGGTCATCCTGGGCTTGTCCATCACGTCGGCCTGGGGCAACGGGCACGCGACGACCTATCGCGGGCTGGTGCGCGAACTGGCCGCGCACGGGCATGACGTGCTGTTCTTGGAGCGGGACGTGCCCTGGTACGCCGAGAACCGCGACCTGCCACACCCGCCTTTTGGCCGCACGGTCCTGTATGGCAGTCTATCGGAGTTGCGGGAGCAGTACCGGGACCAGGTGCGGGGCGCGGACTGCGTCATCGTCGGCTCCTACGTGCCGGACGGGATTGAAGTCGGGCGATGGGTGCAGGGGACGGCGCGGGACGTGACGGCATTCTACGACATTGACACGCCCGTCACGCTGGCGGCGCTGGCGCGGGGCGACTGCGCCTACCTGTCCGCCGACCTCATCCCCCGCTACGGTCTGTACCTGTCCTTCGCGGGCGGGCCGGTTTTGGACACGCTGGGACGGGAGTATGGCTCGCCCGCCGCACGGCCCCTCTACTGCTCGGTGGATCCGGAACTCTACTTCCCCGAAGAGCGGGACGCCCTCTGGGACCTGGGGTACATGGGGACGTACAGCGACGACCGGCAGCCGCCGCTGGAACGGCTGATGCTGGACGCGGCCCGCCGGTGGCCGGGGGGACGTTTCTGCGTCGCCGGGCCGCAGTACCCGGCGGACATCGTGTGGCCGGAAAACGTGACTCGCATCGCGCACCTGCCGCCTGCGGAGCACCGGGCCTGGTATAATGGGCAGCGATTCACCCTCAACGTCACGCGCGCGGACATGATCGCCGTCGGCTACTCGCCCAGCGTGCGGCTGTTCGAGGCGGCGGCCTGCGGCGTCCCTATCCTCAGCGACTACTGGGACGGCCTGGGGACTTTTTTCACGCCCGGCAAGGAGATCATCGTGACGCGCGGGCCGGAGGACACCCTGCACGCGCTGCGCGCGATGTCTGATGAGCAGCAGTGTGCCATTGGAACCCGCGCCCGCGCGCGGGTGCTGGCCGCGCACACGGCGGCCCATCGCGCGGCGGAATTGGAAACCTACATCAACGACGCACGATGACAATGCGCGTAGGGCGCAGGCACTGGGCATTGAAGGGTGGCGGCAGCGTTTCTTGCTCGCTTTATCAAGCCACCGGGGCATGAAGAAGGAAGGTACGCATGGCTGCTTCTCCGGCAAGCACGGAAGTCTGGCCCGCCTTGCCACTGGAGGCTTGGCGGGAGACGTATGCGACGCTGCACATGTGGACGCAGGTGGTCGGCAAGGTTCGGCTGGCGCTGGCCCCGCCCATCAACCACTGGTGGCAGGTGACTTTTTATGTCACGCCGCGCGGCCTGACGACCTCACTGCTCCACGACGGCACGCGCGCGTTCCAGATCGGGTTCGACTTCCTTGACCACCGACTGCGTATCGAGACGGCCGAGGGGCGGCACCGTGAGATCGCCCTCAAGCCGCAGTCCGTCGCGGACTTTTATCGGGAGACGTTGGACGCACTCCGTTCCCTGGACGTCGGCGTAAGCATCTGGCCCGTGCCCGTGGAAGTACCCGATCCTGTCCCCTTCGCGCAGGATCAGACGCACCACGCCTATGACCCCGAATACGCACAGCGGTTCTGGCGCATCCTGGTCCAGACGGAGCGCGTCTTCACCGACTTCCGCGCGCGCTTTCTCGGCAAGGTCAGCCCCGTCCACTTCTTCTGGGGCAGTTTCGACCTGGCCGTGACGCGCTTTTCGGGCCGCCCCGCGCCCCCACATCCCGGCGCCCCCGGCGTCGCGGACAGGGTGACGCGCGAGGCATACTCGCACGAGGTCAGCAGCGCCGGCTTCTGGCCGGGCGAGGGCGTCGGCTTCCCCGCCTTCTACTCCTATGCCTACCCGGAGCCGGAGGGCTTCGGCCAGCAGCCCGTTCAGCCGGCGCAGGCCTATTACGACCAGAATCTGCGTGAGTTCCTGCTTCCCTACGATGCCGTGCGAGCGGCGCGGTCGCCGGATGAAGCCCTGCTGGCGTTCCTGCAAAGCGCCTACGAGGCGGAGGCGAACCTAGCACGCTGGGATCGGACTGCTCTGGAGCGTGATTCGCCGGCATCCTGATGTGGTACAATGAGGCGGCACGCTCGACGGCTCTGGCGAAAGCCGTGCGGTTTTCCGAGGACATGATGCAGGCGTCACAGCACCCCGGCCCGACGTCCTGACTGCCTTGACTCTCCATCCCGAAGTCGCCGGATTTGGGAGAGTGCAAGACGACAAGGGGTTTGAACAATGACGCGCCATAGCGGGAATTGGATGTGGGCCGCGCTTGCCTGCCTGCTGACGGCGGCCCCCCTCTGCGCGCCGGCCCGAGCCGGGCGGCTTGCCAAAAAGGGATTCGACGTCGTCGCCCGGCCGGACGGCAACTGGCGGAAGCAGGTCACGGCCCTGCGCGCGCACTGGTTCTACACCTGGGGCGGCGATGAGCCGAGGGGCGTCCCCAAGGGCGTCGAGTTCGTGCCGATGGCCTGGGGCTACTACGGCAATAAGGACAATGGCACGGGGAGGTGGCTGGCAAAGGTCAAGGCGCAGCCGGGCGTCCATGCACTATTGGGATTCAACGAGCCGGACGGCAAGGGGCAGGCTGACCTGAGCGTGGATGGGGCGCTGGAGGGCTGGCCGCTGCTGATGCAGACCGGGCTGACGCTCGGCAGCCCCGCCGCCGTCCACGCCGATGGCGACTGGATGCAGCAGTTCATGCGGAGCGTGGATCAGAGGCGCTACCGGGTGGACTTCGTCACAATCCACTGGTACGGGGGTGCCGACGCGCCGGGCTTCCTGGGCTACCTGGCGAGGGTCCACGACCTGTACCGCCGCCCGCTCTGGGTCACCGAGTTTGCCCCGGCGGACTGGAGCGCGGGGGCGGGACACCCCAACCGCTACACGCCGCAGCAGGTGCAGGACTTCATGCGGGCGGTGCTGCCGGCGATGAACAAATTGGACTACGTGCAGCGCTACGCCTGGTTCTCGGCGGGCGAGGACGATGCCGTGCTG
>JAFAZD010000203.1 GCA_019239955.1 Armatimonadota bacterium
CCGTGGGTGTGGTGCGTGTGGATGCGATCCCAGAGAAACCGGGAGGGAGTCTGTCCTTGGCGCAGAAGCAGATCGTAAGGCTCACCCGCGAGGTGCCCGCCTTTCACCAGGACCGTTTTCGCTCCCAGAGCCAGTAGCTGCTCCCCGGCCTCCGCCATTGTGGTGTCGTCGTGAACGTGTCGCCCCGCCAGTTGGCCCGCTTCTCCCAAGTTGGGCGTCACCAGATCGCAGAGGGGAAGCAGTTCCGTGAGCAGAGCGCGGCGGCCCTCCTCATCCAGCAAGGGGACGCCGCCGGTGGAGGCGAGGACTGGGTCGAGGACGACGTTCGGGGGGTGGAAGCGGCGCAGGGCATCGGCGACGACGCGCACCTGGGCCGCGCCGCCGAGCATCCCGATCTTGACGGCATCGGGGCGCGTGTCCTCCAGAATGGCGTTGAGTTGCGCGGCCAGGATGTCGGGGGCGACCGGGTGGACCGAGAGGACGCCCTGGCTGGTCTGCACGGTCAGGGCGGTGATGACGGAGAGGCCGGCGACGCCGAGGGCGGCGAACGTCCGCAGGTCGGCCTGAATGCCCGCGCCGCCGCTGGGGTCGGAGCCGGCGATGGTCAGGGCGACGGGCATAGGGATGACTCCAGGAAGCGGGCGGGATCAAAGGCCGGAGGTGGGGGAATAGATCGCAGGAGATGGTCGGCCATCAGGCTGCCGGTGATAGGCGTCAACAAGATGCCGTTCCGCCCGTGCCCAGTTGCCACATGAACATTGTCCCAGCCGGTGACGCGGCCCAGCAGCGGCAGACCGTCGGCGCTGACGGGGCGCAGGCCTGTCCAGGAACTGTGCAGCGGCGCACCGGCGAGGTCGGGGACAAGGGTGGCGGCCATTTTTAATAGGGAGCCGATGCCAGCGTCGGTCGTGCGGGCCTCAAAGCCGGCGTGTTCCTCGGTCGCGCCAGCGATGATCCGGCGGTCCGGGCGCGGGACGAGGTAGCCGCCATGTGCATAGAGGGTATGGCGGACGGGGAGGGGCGTCTGCGGTCCCAGCGCGAGTATCTGCCCGCGCAGGGGCTGGATGGGCAGGCGCACCCCCAGCATTCGGCCTAATCCCGCGCTCCACGCGCCCCCGGCGATGACCGCCTGGCCGCCGGAAACGAGATCGTCCGCCATCTCCACCCCCGTCACCCGCGCCCCCGCCGTCGCAAACCCGGTCACGGCCACGCCCGCCCGCACCCTGACGCCGCGACACCGGCAGGCGTCGGCCAGGGCGCGCAGCAGGACGCGCGGCTCCACGTGCCGCTCCAGGGGCGACAGCACCGCCGCGCGCACATCCGGCCCGACCGCCGGCTCCAGGGCGCGCACCTCCGCCGCGTCCAGGCGGTGCAGGGGCAGCCCCAACGTCTCCTGCCAGTCCAGCGCCGCGCAAAGCGCCTCTTCCTCCGCCTCCGTGCGGGCCACGCGCAGCATCCCCGGCCCCAGGATGTCCAGCGGCGTCTCGGCTTCCTCCCGCAACCCGGCCACGAACGACGGCCAGCGGCGCAGGCTGTCCAGAGCCATCCGCACGAACGGCCCTGGACAGCCTGATTCGGCCAGCGGCGCCAGCATCCCCGCCGCCGCCTGGGACGCCTGCCCCGGCGCGCCCGCGTCCAGCACCGTCACCGACGCGCCCTCCCGCGCCAGTCCCAGCGCGACCGACAGGCCGATCACACCGCCCCCGACGATGACGAAATCCGGCGCACTCATCCGGCTAACCCCCCGCCATCATCTGCACGATCTCCAGCGTGTCGCCCGTCTGAAGCCGCGTCTCGCCGTAGCGGTCGCGCGGCACGATCTCGCCGTTGTGCTCCACGACCACCATCCGTGCGTGCAGGCCGCGTGACGCCAGAAACTCCGCCACCGTCGCCGCCTCGGTCTCGCGCGGCTCCCCGTTGACCGTCAATGTCATCGTCTTTCCTCCGGCTCCCCCAGAATTGGGGGCTGGGGGGCGATCTCCTTCCAGGCCGCATCCAGTGCCTGCCGGTACGCCCGCGCCGCCCCGCATGGGTTTGCCGCCCGCATGATCGGCGACAGCACCGCCGCCCCCGCTGCCCCCGCCGCCAGGCACTCACCGGCATTCTTCGGCGTCACCCCGCCGATGGCGAGCACGGGAACCGACACCGCCGCGCACACCTGCCGCAAAAATCCCAGCCCCGCCGGCTCAACCTCCGGGTGGCTCTGCGAGGCAAAGATCGTGCCGGCAATCAGATAATCTGCGCCTTCTTCCTGTGCCTGCTGCGCGCTGGCCAGTGAATGCACGGAGCGCCCGACAAGCCCTCCCGCGATCGCGCGGCGCACCCCTTCCGCCGAATGAGGGCTGTTCCCCGGCAGGTGTACGCCATCTGCGCCGATTTTGCGTACCAGGGACGGAGAGTAGAGAGGCCAGCCATTCACCACCAGGAGCGACCGCTGCCGTGTCACTTCACGCACCCCCCACGCGGCATCGAAGATCGCCTCGGGGGCCGCATTCTTATCCCGCCACTGCACGATGTCCACGCCGCCCGCAACGGCCTCGGCGACGATCTCCGGCAGGCGGGGCGACGGCTCCGTGACCAGCATCAAACACAGGCGGGGCAGGCTGGGCATTCTCGTGGAGTCCTCACGTCAGGAAGCCACGGCCTGAAGGCCGAGGCTCAATAGGCGCTATGCGCCGACCGTCCTGCGGACGGGAGAGAACGAAGGCGATTGCCACCGGCCGTCCGCAGGACGAATGGCCGAAGGCCTGCCGAGCCTCGCCGTTAACGGCGTGGGGCTTTTCACGCCGGGGGTAGCGCCCATCAGCGGACCACACCCTCCAACGGGCTGCTCGCTGACGCATAGGGGAGGACGGGCATCCGGCCCGCCAGATATGCCCTGTGGCCCGCCTCCACGCCCCTCTTCATGGCCTCGGCCATCAGCGCCGGGTTCTCGGCGCGCGCAATCGCCGTGTTGATCAGGCACGCCGCCGCGCCTAACTCCATCGCCTGCGCCGCCTCCGAGGGGACGCCGATGCCGGCGTCCACGACCACCGGCACGGTTGCCTGCTCAACGATGATCTTGATCGCCTCCCGCGCCTTGATTCCCTGCCCGCTGCCGATGGGCGAGGCCAGCGGCATGACGGTGTGCGTCCCAAGTTCCTGCAAGCGCCGCGCCAGCGGCGGGTCGGCGTTGATGTAGGGCAGCACGATGAAGCCCTCGTCCACCAGCGTCTTGCAGGCCTCAAAGGTGCCGACCGGGTCCGGGAGCAGGTACTTGGGGTCGGGAATCACTTCCACCTTGATCCAGTCCGAGAGTCCCATCGCCCGCGCCAGCCGGGCCGTCCGCACGGCCTCGTCCGCCGTCCGCGCCCCCGCCGTGTTGGGCAGGATGTGGTATTTCTTCCAGTCGATCTCGTCCAGGATGCTGCGCTTTGGTGCGTCCAGATCAATGCGCCGCAGGGCGACGGTGACGATCTCGCACCCCGACGCCTCCAGCGCCGCGTTCATCTCCTCGGCGTTGCGGTACTTGCCCGTTCCCAGCATCAGCCGGGACCGGAACGTCTTCCCGCCGATAGTCAGCAAATCTTCTTGTGTGGCCTGCGGGATCTCCGCAAGCACTTCCATGATCGCCATGTCTTAGTCCTCGATGTGGAAAATGTCATCCAGCGCCAGCGTCAGGTCCTCAAACGTGAGGCTTTGCAGCGTCTCGCCCGCCCCATGCAGCGCCGCCCGCTCCGGCCCGCCCGGTGTCAGCCGCAAGACTTCTACCGTCTGCGCTTGCGGACTGACCAGCCAACACTCCTTCACGTCCACGGCGCAGTAGTCGGCGATCTTGGAGAGGCGGATGCCGCGTCGCTCGCTTGGCGAAAGTATCTCCGCGACCAACTCCGGCGCAGGAGACCAGGGAGAGGCATCCTGCGGCGTCCGCCCCCGATAACGCTCGTTGCTGACGAAGAGCACATCGGGCTGACGGGTGCGAAAGGGGTCGCGCGTGATGAGCACATCACAGGGAGCGATCATGGCCCTGCCGGCCTTCGTCTTCCGCTGATAGGCCCGAAGCAGTTCCGCGATGTTCAGGGCCAGTTCCTGATGCCCATCCGTAGGCTGTGGCATGAATATCCTCTCCCCGTCAATGATGTCATAGCGGCGGTTGATCTCTCCCTCCGCCATGTAGTCTGCATAGGTCAGCAATTTGGTGGGCGCCTGCGGGGGCGCTGGGGCCACGGTCATGGATTTACTCCTCGCCATACCGGGACGACAGCAGGGCGATGATGCTGCCGTCGTTGATCGCGGCGATGATCTGCGGCACGTTGTCCGTGCCGATGCTCACGCACGAGTAGTCGCCCGGCCAGTCCGGCAGGGGCGACCCAGCGGCGTCCGCGGTGTCCTGGACGCTTCGATTCGGGTTCATCTGCACCAGCAGGTAGACCTCGTCGCCCAGGACGATGACCGTCACCGGCGGGCACAGGATGGTCGTACAGGCCATCATTACGGCGTCCAAGAGGGCCCCGTGCTGCGCGCCGGTCATCGCGGCCACGCTGGGGCAGTCGTGAAGTATGAGGATCAGGTAGACCTCGTGGAAGACGCGGTCCGGCTCCCGCGTCATCGCCTCCATCATCGCCTCGACCCGTTCGATGTGTCCCATGATGCCTCCTTGCGTTTACTCTTCTTGACGCTTGTATCTCTTATATCACTTCGGCTTCAACAAACTTTCCAGATAAGCAGCCAGCGTTTTGACGACCACCTGTTCGATCTTGTCTGTGTGCCTGGACAAAAAACTTTGTAATCTCTGCCACGCTGTCAGTCTATCGACAGGCCGAGACGAAGTATCTTTCAACTCGTCAAGCGCGGAGGCCAACTGTATGCTTTCAACTCCACTTGTAAGCTGGCGAATTATATCAAGCAATTGCTCGTCTGACTCTGTATACTGAACATCACCCTGAATGGTAGACGCAATGACTCCCTTTGCCGTCCCTATAATCTGGGCATTCTCTATGTTGATTTGCTGTACTATGGTTGTCCCCGATGCGGGCAAGGAG
>JAFAZD010000308.1 GCA_019239955.1 Armatimonadota bacterium
GTCAAAGACCCTTTCACGCGCCTCCTGGATTTGACGCTGGGGTGGGGGGAGTATGTTGAGGGGGACGAGGCGGAGCATGGCGACGGCGTGAAGGCCGCCGACATCTACGCCGCCTATCAATCCGTAGCCGAGTTCGCCGAACCGTTCTGGGACGCCTCGCCGGAAGTTCAAGAGATGGCTGTGCGGCACTTCGTAGACACCCGCCTCCTGCCGCTCCTGCTGGGCAAGCTCAAGTCCTGAGCGGTCAGCACAAGTGGTGGTGCGAAGTGAGCCTCTGGTCTGCCGCCAGGAACTACTATCGGGCGCTGGCCCATGACCGGCGCGGCGAAGAACTGCGGGCGCGGGGACGGCTGGAAGAGGCCATCAAGGAGCACCAGGCGGCGGTTCAGCTCTCGCCGGATCACGCCGCCGCTCATCATCATCTTGGCATGGCCTATTATGAGGTCGGGCGCAGCGAAGAAGCCTGCGCGCTGTGGAAGAAGGTGCTGACACTCACCTACCGCACCGACCGCCATCTTTCCGAAGAGGCGGATCGAATGCTGAGGAAATTCGGCTGGAAGCCAGCCCCTTACTGGCAAATCGGCGCTGGAGAATAGCCGGGTTGGTGGCTGACCAGGCCCATCTTCTGGGCGCAGGGTTTGTCCAGTGTGATGTCGTCAATGACAGGCAGGCCGTCTGTCCTTTGCACCGGTGGATCGCCCTCGCGCCACAACGCCGCCGTGTCTGGTGGCAGCCTTGAAAGAAAGGGCGGGCCTTAACTGCCAATTTCTGCCAAAAGCGCGATTAGCCAACAATAAATGCCGAAGGCGAGACTCGAACTCGCACGCCCTTTCGAGCACTGCCACCTGAAGACAGCGTGTATACCATTTCACCACTTCGGCACGGCACTAGGACGTATTATACTCACCAGGGATGGCGTTGTCAAGACGGAGGCGGCAAAAAATTGGTGGGCAAACAAAAGTTTGCGGATTGACAAAATCCCGGCCGGTCTTTATACTGGGCACAGCGAGGCTCATGGCGGCGGAAAAACGGGTAGACGCCCGTTCCCCTCAAGAAGACCGGGGTTTCCACCGACCATGAAGAACGCGCCCTCGCTGCGGCAAATCACGCAGAATCTCCGGGAGGACTTACGTTTTGACCCTGCGTCCAGTCACGGCCCTGTCCGCCGTCTGCACCCTGAGCCTGTTCGCGTTCCCCGCGACCCTGACCCGCGCCGACGACCCCGCCCCCGGCGCGCCGGCCACCGCCATTCAGATCACCGTCGACTCCGAGGCGTCCCAGGCTGCCGATGACGGTGCCGCGCCCACCCCCTCACCCGCCCAGGGCGGTCCCACCTCGGTGCGCCGCCACTATCACCGCCGCGCCCGCCATCACGCCACCCGCACCTACGCCCGTGCCCAGAGCCTGCCCTCACGCGGTATGACCGAGCGGACGGAGGCGGCGGCCACGGCGATGGGCCGCCTCGCCATCGTCACCAGCGACAAGGCCGAGATCGTCGCCGGCCGCGATCGCGCGGGCCGCGTCCTCTCCGTCTGCCCCAAGGGCCAGTATTTGGCGATCAACGGCGAGACGCCCACCCAATACGCCGTCCTGATGATTGATCGCAGCCTGGGCTACGTCGCCAAGTCGGACGTGCAGCTCCTGGACTATCAGGTCGCGCCCGCCGGCCCATCCGGCGACCCGTCCGCCCCCCAAGTCGCTCCGGCGCCTAACGGCGACGCCACCCTGGGCCTGCGCCTCGTCCAGACGGCTCAGAGTTATCTCGGCGTCCCCTACGTTTGGGGCGGCAACACCACGGCGGGCATTGACTGCTCCGGCTTCGTCAAGGCCGTCTACGCCACCTACGGCATCACCCTGCCGCGCCACTCCGGCGACCAGGCCGCCATCGGCTACGACGTGCCCCACAACGTCGCCGCTGGCGACTGGGCCCAGTGGGTCCCCGGCGACCGGATGTACTTCGCGTGCCACCACCCGGAGATTGACCACACCGCCATGTACATCGGCGGCGGCCTGTTCATCCACGCCTCGGCGGGCCACGGCCACCAGGTCGCCATTGACCGCGTGGACAACGCCTACTACTCCCGGCACCTGGTCTGCGTCCGCCGCTCCCAGGAACTGGTCGGCGAACCGGTCCCGACCGGCGACTTCCGCCAGACCGCCTCCGCCTCGACCACCCTGGACTCCGAGGCCAGCGAACGCTGAACTTTTCCGGCCCAGGGCTTGACAACCCCGCACCTGGGCCGGTATACTCTCTCCCACAATGACTTTCGCAGCCGACAACTGGTCGCTGCGTCGTCGCGTGCGTGCTTTTGGGAGTGCGTCCGCGACACGTTAGCGTGAGAGTCTCGCCGTAATGCGAGCCGTGGGCCACTTCCCCCCGCTTTGGGGCCGGAAGCATTGGCGCGCGGCTTTTGTGTTTTCTGCAACGCCGCCCGCCCCGTCTGACCAAGACAGCGCGGGCGTCTTTTATTTTCCCTTCTTGGGCATTGAGGAAGGACAGCGATGGATAAACTCAAAGTCGGCATCATCGGCGTCTCGGGCTACGGCGGCGGCGAGCTAGCCCGCCTGCTCTTGCAGCATCCGAACGTTGAACTCGCTTACGTCACATCGGGGACTTACGCCGGCCAGCCCCTCGCCGCCGCCCTCCCCGGCACGGCGGGCCGCACGGGTCTGACCTGCGAGAAGTTTGACCCGGCGGCTGCCGCCGATAGGTGCGACTTCCTCTTTCTTGCGGGCGAGAACGGGCTGGCGATGAAGGTCGCGCCGCTGCTGCTGGAGGCGGGCAAAAAGGTGGTGGACCTGAGCGCCGATTTCCGCCTCAAGGATCCGGCGGCCTACAAAGAGTGGTACAAGGCCGAACACGCCGCGCCGCATCTGCTGGGCGAGGCCGTCTACGGCCTGCCGGAAGTTTATCGAGCAAAGATCACCTCTGCTCGCCTGGTCGCCAACCCCGGCTGCTACCCCACCTCCGCAAGTCTTGCTGTGGCCCCCCTGCTATTCGGTGAATTTGTCGAGCGTGATGCCATTATCGTGGACAGCATGAGCGGCGTCTCCGGTGCCGGGCGGTCGAAGTTCGGGTTAGACTATCATTTCTCGGAAGTCAACGAAAGCGCCCGCCCTTACGGCGTCGGCGGCGTCCATCGCCACACGCCAGAAATCGAGCAAGTGTTTTCTTTTGTGGCGAGCCGGCCTGTGGCCGTGACGTTTACGCCTCATCTCATCCCCGTCACACGCGGCATCCTGACGACGGCCTATGTAGGCCTGACGCCCGACCAGGCGAAGGGCTGGGATTTGGAGGGTATCGCTGAAGAATACGTAAGCTATTATGGGTATGCGCCATTCGTTACTGTCCTTGAACCCGGCCAGCAGCCCGCGACCAAGCATGTCAACGGCACCAACTACTGCCACATTGGACTGGCCGTGGATAAGCGCACTAATCGGGTGATCGTCACCAGCGTCATTGACAACCTCGTGAAAGGCGCGGCGGGGCAGGCGATCCAGAATATGAACCTGATGTACGGCTTTGACGAGACCGCCGGCCTCACAATGGCCGCCGTGTGGCCGTAGGAACCTACCCCTGCCGCTGCGCGGCGGTCCCCTCCCTGTCAGGGAAGGGACGAAGAGAAGGCAGCCGTCTCTCCTGCCTTCCATCCTCACCCTGACAGGGGGAGGTGGCGAGCCTCGGCGAGCCGGAGGGGGTCCTTCCGGCATTTTAGGAGCAAGCATGGACATCATTCCCGGCGGCATCGTCGCCCCGCAAGGCTACAAAACGGCCGGCGTCTACTGTGGCATCAAGCGCAAGCGCAACGACCTGTGCCTGATCGTCTCGGACGTGGACGCGGCGGCAGCGGGCGTCTTCACCACCAACCAGGTGCAGGCCCCCTGCGTCGTCTCCAACCAGACGCACCTGCAGGACGGCCTCGCCCGCGCCATCGTCGTCAACAGCGGCAACGCCAACGCCTGCAACGGCGAGCAGGGCTGGACCGACGCCATTGCGATGGTCAACCACGCCTCCGAGGCCCTCGGCGTCCCGCACCGCCGGGTGCTCTCCGCCAGCACCGGCGTCATCGGCACGAAATTGCCGATGGAGAAGATCGTGGCCGGCATCCTCAGCGCCGCGACCAAACTGCACGGGGAGACCTGCGACGACGCCGCGCAGGCGATCCTGACCACCGACACCTTTCCCAAGCAGGTCGCGGTGGAGTTCCCATTGGATGGTAAGACGGCACGGCTCGGGGCCATCGCCAAAGGCTCCGGCATGATCGCCCCCAACATGGCGACCATGCTCGGCTTCCTGACCACCGACGCCGCCATCGAGCAGCCCGTCCTGCAGGAGATGCTGCGCCGCGTCTGCTTCTACACCTTCAACTCCATCACCGTGGACGGCGACACCAGCACCAACGACATGACGCTGAT
>JAFAZD010000325.1 GCA_019239955.1 Armatimonadota bacterium
CGCGTCGAGGACCGCACGTTCATCTGCTCCGAGCGGGAGGTCGATGCCGGCCCCACCAACAACTGGCGACCGCCCGCCGAGATGAAAGCCGAGTTGCGCGACCTGTTCGCCGGCTCGATGCGGGGGCGGACGATGTACGTCGTGCCGTTCAGCATGGGCCCGCTGGGTTCGCCCATCGCCCACATCGGCGTGGAGCTTTCGGACAGCCCGTACGTGGCCGTCAACATGAAGATCATGACCCGCATGGGTGAGGGCGCCCTCGACGTGCTCGGCGCCGACGGCGAGTTCGTGCCGTGCCTGCACTCGGTCGGCTACCCGCTCACCGACGGGAAGGCCGACGTGCCGTGGCCGTGCGACGGCGAGAACAAGTACATCGTGCACTTCCCCGACACCCGTGAGATCTGGAGCTACGGCTCCGGGTACGGCGGCAACGCCCTGCTGGGCAAGAAGTGCTTCGCCTTGCGCATCGCGTCGGTGCTGGGCCGGGACGAGGGCTGGCTGGCCGAGCACATGCTGATCCTCGGGGCCGAGGACCCGCACGGCGAGAAGACCTACGTGGCCGCCGCCTTCCCCAGCGCCTGCGGCAAGACCAATTTCGCCATGCTGATTCCCCCGCGCGGCCTGGAGGACTGGAAGGTCACGACCGTCGGCGACGACATCGCCTGGATCAAGCCGGGCGGCGACGGGAGAATTTACGCCATCAACCCCGAGGCCGGCTTCTTCGGCGTCGCGCCGGGCACGTCCGAGCAGACCAATCCCAATGCGATGGCGTCCATCCGGGAGAACACCATCTTCACCAATGTCGCCCTGACCGACGACGGGGACGTCTGGTGGGAGGGAATGACCCAGGACCCGCCGGCGCACCTGATTGACTGGCAGGGGCGGGACTGGACGCCGGACTGCGGCCGCAAGGCCGCGCACCCGAACGCACGCTTCACCGCGCCGATCAGCCAGTGCCCCTGCATTGATCCCGAGGTGGAGAACCCGCAGGGTGTGCCGATCTCGGCATTCATCTTCGGCGGGCGGCGCTCCAACGTGGCCCCGCTCGTCTATCAGTCCTTCAACTGGAACTATGGCGTCTACGCCGCCGCGACGATGGGGTCGGAGATGACGGCGGCGGCGGCGGGCAATCTGGGCGAGGTGCGGCGCGACCCGATGGCGATGCTGCCCTTCTGCGGCTACCACATGGGCGACTACTTCAACCACTGGCTCCAGTTCGGCCGCACCATCCCCAGCCCGCCGCGCATCTTCAACGTGAACTGGTTCCGCCGGGACGAGAACGGGCGCTTCCTGTGGCCGGGCTTCGGGGACAACATGCGCGTCCTGAAGTGGATCGTGGAGCGGGCGCACGGCCACGCGGTCAGCGTCGAGACCACGCTGGGCTGGATGCCGCGCTACGAGGACCTCGACTGGACCGGGATGGAAGGATTCTCACGGGAGCAGTTCGATGCGCTGATGTCGGTGAACCGCGACATCTGGCAGCAGGAGATTCTCTCCCACGACGCGCTGTTCATCCGCCTTTACGACCGTCTGCCCAAGGAGATGATCTTCCTGCGCGAGCTGATCCTGTCCGCCCTCTGGCGCTCCCCCGACCATCGGGGCATGGCCCCGGAGCAATCCTGAGTGATGTTTGCCGCACAAAGGACACCGATGATGACTTACGAAACTGGGTACGTTGCGCGGGGCACGACTCAGCCGCGACGCCTGCGGCCATTGCTCCCGCTCCTGGGCCTGCTCGCGGCCCTCCTGTCGCTGACGACCGGCGCGTGCGCGGCGGCGCTGACGGGGGAACTGGGCGCGCACGACCCGTCCCGAATCACCCGATGCAACGGCAAGTATTTCCTCTACGTCACCGGGCCGAACATCCCCATGCGGTACTCGACCGACCTGACCCACTGGACCGCCGGCCCTCCCGTCCTGAGCGGTGTCCCCGCCTGGGCGCACGCGGCGGTGCCCCGGGCGCGCGGCGAGTTCGTCTGGGCGCCCGACGTGGTCTTTCTCAACAGCAAGTATTACCTGTTCTACGCCTTCTCCACCTTCGGCAGCCGCGTCTCGGTGATCGGTCTCGTGACCAGCCCGACGCTGGACCCGACCCGCGCGGACTACCACTGGACCGACCAGGGCGAGGTGATCGGGTCCGACAACGGCTCCAGCTATAATGCCATTGATCCCTGCCCCGCCTTCGACGCCCACGGCGGCCTCTGGCTGTCCTTCGGCTCTTGGAACCGGGGCGGCATCCAGATCGTCCCGTTGGACAAGAAGACGGGCAAGCCCGCCGGCCCACCGGTCCCCATCGTCAAGGGCCAGCGGACCGGGCCGGAGGGGTCGTTTGTCTGGTATCACAAGGGGTACTACTACGTCTTCGAGAACGAGGGCCTCTGCTGCCAGGGCGTCAACAGCACCTACCGGATCATGGTGGGACGGTCCAAGGCCATCACCGGCCCCTATATAGACAAGCAGGGGCGGGACCTGGCACAAGGGGGCGGCACGCTGTTCCTGGGCACGGACGGCCGCCGCTTCGGGCCGGGGCAGGTCGGCATCTACAGCGAGCGCGGGACGGACCGGCTCACCTTCCACTATTACGACGGCACGGCCAACGGCCGGCCCACGCTGGGCCTGGAGACGCTGGAGTGGGACAAGGACGACTGGCCCCGAGTCCGCGCCGACGTGTCCCAGCCCGCCAAGAACGGGATTGAGGGCCGCTACCTGATCATTTCCAAGGCCACGGGTCTCGCCCTGAGCATCCCGGTCAGCTTCCCGCGAGACGGCAGCCCCCTTGACCTGTCCCGAGACACGGGCGACGCAATGCAGCAGTGGAACGTAAGTCCGATCGGGGACGGATCGCTCTGCATCGCCTCCCTGGGCGACGGCAAGTTCCTGGACCTGGGCAGTTGCAACCCCGCCGACGGCACCATGATTGACCAGTATCGCTGGCTCAACAACGACTGCCAGCGCTGGCGGATCGAGGTGACCAGCGACGGGGCATACCGGATCGTCTCCAAGTCCACCGGCAGCGTCGTCGCCGCGCCCGCCGGGGTGAAGCCCCCCGATGCACCCGTTCAGGAACACGCCTGGACCGGCGACAGCGATCAGGAGTGGTACTTCCGGCGTCTCTAGGGCGAGGAGCAAGGAGTCAGCGAATCAATTCCAATTCGCGCTGGGTAGCCATCGGCCGGGTCTCCGCCTTCGCGGAGACAAGTCCGTGTCCGCGCGGGCGGACATTCGACGTCCGCGCCGCGAGCGGCGAATTCCATTCGCTGGCCCCTTTCATCAGTGGCCTCCTGTTGGCGTCTTCTCCGTCCCCTTCCCAAACCTGGCCCGATGCTGTAAAATAGGTCAGACCGAAACGCGAGAGGAGCGCAAGCGCCATCGAACGGCTTTTCGTCGGCTGGGACCGACCCGTGCTGCATGCGGCGGCGGACATTCTGCAGGAGCGGTACGCACGCGGCAATCAGTGGGACCTAGGCGGCGTCTTGATTGCCCTGCCGGGCCGTCAGGCGGGCCGCCGCTTGCGGCAGTTGCTGGATGAACGTGCCGCCGGGGATGGCCTGCGGCTCGTCCCGCCGGAGACGGTCACGCCCGCCGACCTGCCGGAGCGGCTGTACGCGCCCCCGCCCCGTGTCGCCACGCCCGCCGAGGCGTTCTTCGCCTGGGTGCAGGCGGTCCGGCGGTTGGCCGAGGACGACCGGCGGACGCTCGCGCCGAGAATGGCCGAATCCGGTGGCCCACTCGCCGGGGCGGGGCTGGCGGAGCACGTCTTATCGGTTCGCGCGGACCTGATGGCCGAGGGGCTGACGCTGGGCGACGCCGCGCGCCGGTGCGCGGCCCTGCCCGGCTTCTGCGAGGATCGGCGCTGGGGGGCGCTCGCCCGGCTGGAAGAACTGTATGTTGGGACGCTGTCGCAGGCCGGGCTGACGGACCGGGACGACTCACGCTGGGCGGCGCTGGACGCCGGCACACTCTCCTGCGAGCAAGACATCGTCCTGGTCGGCACGGTGGATTTGAACGCCCAGGAGCGCGCGATGCTGCGCCGCCTCCCGTCGCCCGTCCTGGCCGTCCTGGCCGTCCTGCCCGCGCCGCCGGAGGTGCGGGACGGCTTTGACGACGTCGGCGGCCTCATCGCGGACTTCTGGCACGACCGGCCCCTGCCCCTCCCCGACGAGCGCCTGTGCTTCGTGGAGGACCCCGCCGCCGAGGCCCACGCCCTGGCGGACCGCCTCGCGGCGCTGGACGGGCGGTACGCGCCGGACGAGATCACGCTGGGCGTCGGCGACGAGCGCACCGCCGAGGGCCTCGCGCGGCGGCTGGCCCTGCTCGGCCTGCCGACCGTCTCCCCCTACGGCCTCCCCCTCGCTCGCGTCCGCCCCGCCGCCCTTTTGAGCGCCCTGCGGGACTACCTGCACGACCCCTCCGCCCGCCGCTTCGCCACTCTCGTCCGCCACGCGGATCTGGAAACGTGGCTGGAAAGCCGCCCCGGCCTCCCCTCCGCAGGAGATGCACCCCTCCCGGCCTCCCCTTCGCAAGAGGAGGGGTTCGGAGGGGCCGGTGAGTCTCCATGCCCCCTCCTCCCTCCCCTCATTGCGAAGGAGGGGCCGGGGGAGGTTTTCCTGGACGCCCTGGACACGTATCTGGCCGAGCACTTGCCCGAGCGGCTGCCGGAAGAGGGGCTGCCGCCCGTGCTGGAAGACGCCCGCAACGCCCTGGAAACGCTCCTGTCCCCCCTACGAACGTCGCGGGCGCTGCCCGACTGGGCCGAGCCAGTGGCCGACATTCTGCGCGCTGTCTACGGCAATCGTGAATTAGATGACGCCTGCGCCGAAGACCGGCAGTTGCGGCGCGGCCTCGCGGGCATTGCCGCCGCCCTGCGGGACATCAAACGTCTGAACCCGGCCCTCGCGCCGCGACTGTCCGGCCGCGACGCCCTCGCGTTCGCGCTGGGCCGGCTGGACGGGCTACGCCTGCCCGCCGACGGGGCCGAGACGGGCATGGCGATGATGGGCTGGCTAGAGCTGGCCCTGGACGACGCGCCCGTGCTGCTGCTGACCGGCCTGCACGAAGGCGGCGTGCCCGCCGGTACCCCCGCCGACCCGTTGCTGCCCGACGCCCTGCGCCGCCGCCTGGGGCTGCCCGACAGTCGCCGCCGGCAGGCCCGCGACGCCTTCCTGCTGTGCGTCCTGATGGAGAGCCGCCCGCATCTGCACCTCGTCGTCGCCCGGCGGGGCGCGGACGGGGAGCCGCAGCGGCCCAGCCGCCTGCTGTTCCTGGGGGACGGCGGGACGGTCGCCCGCCGCGCCCGCCGCTTCGCCGAGGGGGCAGATGCCCCGCCAATCCCCTTGCTGACGTCCGGCTCCGCGCGTCGCCTGCCGCCGCCCCGGCCGGAGCCGCTGGCGACGCCGCTCACCCGCCTGCGCGTGACCGCCTTCCGCGACTATCTGGCCTGCCCGTATCGGTTCTACCTGCGGCACGTCCTGGGCCTGGACGAGCGCGACGACGCGGCGGACGAGATGGACGCCCGCCGCTTCGGCATTCTGCTCCACGAGTCCCTCGCCGCCTTCGCCCGCGCCCCCATCGCCGAGTCGCCGGACCCCGCCGCCGTGCAGCGCTTCCTGCGCGCCGAACTGAGGCGGCAGGCGCGCGCGCAGTTCGGGGGAGACCCGTCCCCGCCGGTGCGCCTGCAAGTGCGCCAGGCGGGCCGCCGCCTGGACGCCTTCGCCCGCTGGCAGGCCCGTCAGACCGCCGAGGGCTGGCTGATCCAGTACGACCTGTCCGAACGAGATTTGGAGGCGGAGATCTGGGTGGACAACGCGCCGTTCACCCTCACGGGCCGCCTGGACCGCGTGGACTACCATCCGGGCGAGGACAAATACCGCATCATAGATTACAAGACCGGCGACGCCGGGCAGAGCCCCGACGAGAAGCATCGAGGGGCGGCGGACGGGGACGGCACGCGCCCCTGGACCGATTTGCAACTGCCCCTCTACCGGACGCTGGCTGGAGCCAACGGCGTCGCCGAGGATCGCCTGGAGGTCGGGTACGTCCTATTGTCCGCCGACCTGAGCCCGGTCTCGTTCACGGACAAGGGCCGGCGCGACGGCGGGCTGGGCTACGTCCCCGTTCCCTGGAAGGAGCCGGAGTTCGGCAGCGCCCGCGCCTGCGCGGAGAGTGTCATCCGCGCCCTGCGCGCCGAGGCGTTCTGGCCGCCCGCCGCGCCGCCGCGCTTCCCCGACGCCTACAGCCCCCTCTGCCTGGACTCCTGCCGCGACCGCGCCGAGTGGCTGGCCCAAGACTGGGAGGCCGAGCGTGAGATCGGGAGGGAGTCAGCGAATGAATTCGCCGCTCCATAGCCTTCGGCTGAGTCTCCGCCTTCGCGGAGACAAGATAGGCCTGGTCTGTGTCCGCGAAGGCGGACACTCGGCGCGTAGCGCCACCGAGCGGCGAATTTATTCGCTGTCATTTGGCGCGGTGAATTCATTCGCTGACTCCATTCTGATTACTCTCCACATGAGCTTCACATGAACACGCTCATCAGCGCCTCCGCCGGCTCCGGCAAGACCTACGCGCTCACCACCGAGTACCTGCGCCTGCTGCGACGGGGCCGCAGCCCCGGCGGCCTGCTGGCCGCGACCTTCACACGCAAGGCCGCCGGGGAGATTTTTGACCGACTGCTCGCCCGCCTCGCCTCGGCCTGCCTGGAGGAGAACGCCCGGACCGACCTCGCACGAGCGCTGGACGACCCTTCTCTCACGCGGGACGAGTGCCGCGACCTGCTCCGGAGCCTGTGCGCCGATCTGCACCGCCTGTCCATTGGTACGCTGGACGGCTTCTTCGGGCGACTCTGCGGCCTTTACCGCCAGGAGGCGGGGCTGAGCGCCGCCGCGCGACTGACCGACCCTCAGAGTCCCCGCTGCGCCGCCCTGCGCCGCGAGGCGCTGCGCGCCCTGCTGGACCGCCTGCCCGACGCCGAGGCCGAGTCCCTGCTGGACGCGCTGCACCAGGACAAGGCCGCTTCCCCCGTCATGGAGGTGTTTGACGGGCTGGCGGCGGAGCTGATGGAGACGCTGGCCGACGTGCGGGAGGACGCCTGGCGGGGGCCGGACGTGCCGCCCGCGCCGTCGTCGGAGGCCGTCAACGCCGCACGGGACGCCCTGCGCGCCGCCCTGCCCGCTGTGAAAGACGGCCGCTGGCGCAAGGCGATGGAGGAGGACCTGCGGCGGTTCGAGGCGGCGCGCTGGGAGGAGTTCGTCGGCGGCGGCCTGGCCGCCAAGTGTCTGGACGATGCCCCGGCTTACTACAACAGGCCCGTTCCCGCCGAAGTCACCTCGGCGTATCAGACGCTGCTTTCCGTCGCCCGTGCCGAGCTGCTGGACGGCCTGCGGCGGCGCACCGAGGCGATCCACGACCTGTTGGCCGTGTTCACCGAGGAATATCGCGCCCTGCGGCGCGCCGAGGGGCTGCTACTGTTCTCCGAGGCCCCCGGCCTGCTTGGGCCGCTCTTGGACGACCTGGCGGACGCCGCCCGCCGGCAGGACGCGCCGGTGGAACACCTGCTGCTGGACGAATTTCAAGACACCAGCGACTCCCAGTGGGGGGTGCTTCGTACTTTCGCCCGACACGCCGCCCAGGTCCCCCGCTCCGTCTTCGTCGTCGGCGACGTCAAGCAGGCCATCTACGGCTGGCGCGGCGGCCGGGCCGAGATTTTCGAGCGCATCGAGGCACACCTGCCGGATATGGCGCGCGAGGCGCGCGACGTCAGCTACCGGTCGTCGCCGGTGATATTAGATGCCGTCAACCGGGTCTTCGCCGCCTTAGCCACCTGCCCCGCCCTGGGCGGCACTCCCGGCGCGCGGGACCGCTGGCAGGCGCACTTTCACCCCCACCGCGCTCATAAGGCTCTGCCGGGTCGGGTCGAGATGCGCGAAATCCCGGCGGACGCCGACCCGCTGGACTACGCCGCCGCGCTCATCGCCGAGGGCGCGTCCCGCCTGCCCGCTGGCGCGTCGGTCGGCGTGCTGGCGCGCAAGAACGAGACGGTGGCCCGGCTGGCGGACGCCCTGCGGGCGCTCGGGGTGGAGGTCAGCGCCGAGGGGACCGGGGCCGTCGCCGACGACCCGGCGGTGGAGTTGCTTCTGTCCGCCCTCACCCTGGCCGACCATCCGGGCCACACCGCCGCCTCCTTCCACGTCGCCCACTCGCCCCTGGCGGCATCGCTTGATGTCCCGCCCGACCTGCACGCGCGCCCCGGGCAAGCGGCCGCCGTCGCCAACGCGATCCGCCGCCAGGTTCTGGTGCATGGCTATGCCGGCGTCCTCGCGGACTGGGCCGCCCACCTGGCCCCCTACGGCCCTGAGCGCACCGCCCGCCGCCTGGAACAGCTGCTGGACCTGGCCGCCTCCTGGGACGGCCTGCCGGCGATGCGCCCCTCGGAGTTCGTCCGGGCCGTGCGCGACGCCTCCGTGGAGACGCCGGGGCTTGCCTCCGTGCGGGTGATGACCATCAACCGGGCCAAGGGCCTGGAATTTGACGCCGTGTTCCTGCCGGAGTTGGACTGGAAGGCGGCGGGCCGCCCGTCGGCGTGCCTGGTGCGACGTGCCCCCGCCGCCCAGGTCGGCGACGCCGTCTCCCCCATCGCCGCCGTCTACGCCTACCCCAAGGAGGCCGTCCGCCGCCTGGACCCGGCCTTGCAGGCGGCCTACGCCGCGCAGCAGGACGAGGAGATCACGGGGATGCTCTGCCTGCTCTACGTCGCCCTGACCCGCGCCCGCCACGCCCTGCACCTGTTGGTCCGTCCAGCGAGTGCCGGCCCGACGCCCGCCAACATCCTGCGCCACACGCTCGCCGATCTTTCCGAGTCCCTGCCCGATGGCGGGACGCGCCTCCACGCCAGCGGCGACGAGCATTGGCATGGTGGGTCCTCACCCGTCGGACCCGCCGCGCCCCCCGCCCCGCGCCCGCCCCTGCGCTTCAAGCCGTCCGATGGCGCGCGCCGCCGTCAGCCGCCCCCTGACGACATCCCACTTGCCGTTGCGGATTTGCTGCGGCTGGAGTGAAGAACCCCCTCTGGCTCGGCAAGCCTCACCACCTCCCCCGAAACGGGAGAGGAAGGGTGACGAAAGGCGCACCGCCCCACGCCGTCACTTGCTCACATTGCCTGGCAGGGCCGCAGGAGAGGCAGAGGCAGGTGATGACTTCCCTCTCCCATTTCGGGGGAGGTGGCGAGGCTTGCCGAGCCGGAGGGGGTTCTTATCCCGCAGGGGGTTCCCACACCCGCACCCGATGCCCGTCCGCCGTCGCCTCCCCCACCCGCTCCGAACAGACTGCGCGCAGGGACTTCCACAGCAGGGCCTCGGCGTAGTGCTCCGTTCGGGGCGGGATGTGAGCCAGCAGGCGCTCGGAGCAGACGACGATGAGCCGCTTCCGGGCGCGCGAGAAGGAGACGTTGGCGCGATTCAGGCCCAGCAGGAACTCGGCGCGCGCCGTGATCGCCGCCGGGTCGCTCGCCGTCGCCGAGACGATGATGGTCTCCCGCTCGCCGCCCTGGAAGCGTTCCACGGTATCAATCACACCCACGGCGGCGTGGCCGCGCAGGGCATTCCCGAGCAGGCCGCGCTGCGCCCGGTGCGGCACCACCACGCCGACGCTGCCGGCGGCGAGCGGCCCGGCGGCGTCCAGGATGGCTCGGACGAGATGCGCCTCTAAGGGGTTGGATTGGCGGGAGTCGCGCTCGTCATGGACAACTAGAAACAGGCCCGTCTCCGGCTGCCAGAGCCGCCGCCAGAGGTCCGGCGACGGGGGCAGGGCGCAAGACGACTCGGCTGTCCTGCCGGTCAGTGCGATGTCGTCCAAGCGGTAGAGGCGGGCGATCAGGTCGCAGATGGCAGGCGGCAGGCGGAACGTGTGGGTCAGGGCGGATTGCAGGATAGCCGCGTCAGGGACGCCCGGCGACTGCGCCAGCCGACGGACGGCCTCATAGGCGGAGACGTGGGGCTGGTAGAGGCGGGCCGGAGGGCGCTCCTCCCGCTCCCAGTCGTGGGCCATGATGGGTGCGAGCTGCCGGTGGTCCCCCGCCAGCAGTATCTCGCCATCCTCCCGCACCAGGGACGCGACGGCGAGGAAGTACGGCAGAACCATCATGCTCGCCTCGTCCACGATCAGCATCGGCGCGGTCAGCCCCGTCGCCCTCGCCAGGCGCAGCAGCGCGTTCGGCGTCCCGCCGAGGACGGCTACGGCGCCCGGCGACGGCTCCGGCGACGCGGAGCCGACCTTCGCCACCCGCACCGGCGGCATCGGCACCGCTGCGTGAAAGCAGGGCAGCAGGGACTCCATGCGTTCCAGCAGCGTGTCCACCGCCGTGTGCGTGTTGCCCGTCACCAGGATGAGGTCGCCGGGCGCGTGCCGGGCCAGGATACGCAGCAGGGCCGCCGCCGCCGTGGTCTGCGTCTTGCCCGTCCCCGGCGGCCCCTGCAACAGCTGCACCCGCGCGTTCAGCCCCGCCAGCACCGCCTCGCGCTGGTCCGGCGCGAGCGGCCCGCGCCCCAAATCAAGGTCGGTCAGCAAGGCCCGATAACGCGCCATCCGGTCATCAGGAATGGGGATTTGGGGCGGCACGGCGGGATGCGTCGGGTCAAACCAGCGCGCGACGTGTCCGCCCTGCCCGCTCCTCAGCCGCTCGTCCACCCGGCCGGCGACAAAATCCGAGAGGCTCTCATCTAACGTCGCCCGCGCGTATCCGGCGCTCCCCAGCGGCCAGGCACGGCTCGGCAGAATGTAGCGGTCCTCCCGGCGGTAGGGAAGCACCGAGAGCTCCACCTCCCCGGCCTCCCAATCGAGCCTCTCAACGCGGCAGGTGCTGCCGCCGCGTAGGAGCTGGGCCAGCGTCTGCCCCCGCTGTGGGTCGTCGGCGCAGGGGCTGAGGCGGACGAACGCGCCTTCGCCCAGGCCGCAACGCTTCGCCAGGACTTCGGGCGTCAGCGGATAGCCGGCTAGGTCCACCGTCGCCGCCAGCCGGTTTTCCTCCACGACCCGCACGTCGCGCAGGGGCAGCGTCCGCCCCGACGGGACGCGCTGGGCGGGGGGCCGCAAATGCCCCGCCGTCCAGTCATTGGCGGCGACGTGCTGTTCCAGCCGCAGAAAGTCCAGCACCGCCTGCGCCGCGCTCTGCACGCCCAGCGTGAACCGGGGCAGCCCCGCGATGTCCACCGCCGGCTTGACGATCTCCTGGTTTTTGAACTGGACGCTCTCCTCGATCCAGCGCAGCGCCTGCCCCCGCGCCTTCAGATACGTCCGCAGATATAATGGCTTGTCCCCGCCCTGAAAGGCCCGAATCGCCGCCCGCCGCTTGGGGTCCATGCCCGGCGCGCCAGAGTCGGGCAGTGTGCCCCAGTAGGCCCGCCAGTACGGCGCGGGCAGGGCGTCCTGAAAGCAGGCCCGCACCTCAAAGGCGTGCTTGTGGGCGCCCGTGTCCTCAAAGCCTCGCCACGCGCCATCGTCGCCGTATTTGAGAGTCGTCTTGAAGTCGAAGATACCCTCGGCAAATACTTTGTCCAGGGCAACCTCTTCCTCGCCGATCCGCCGCATCCAGTGGAACCGCCGCCCGAACCAGCGCAAGGACGTGGCCGCCGCCAGGCCCCGGCTGGTCCACCCCAATGCGTACCGCCCGTCAACTTCATCGGACAGGCAAGAATAGATCAGCTGCTCCAGACCCTCGCGGCAGCCCAGCAGCTCGCGCAGGCTGCCCAACAGGTCGCTGTCCGTGCGGGCGCACGCCTCCACCAGCCGTGTGATCTCCGACTGCGACCAGACGTAGAAGTGCAGGGGCGCGTGTCCCTCCGGGCACAGGTCTCGCACGGCGGCGACGACCTTGCCGAAGAAGCCTTGCAGCATCTCCGCCTCCCGCCGCGAGTCGCGCTCCAATTCGCCCGTCCAGGGCTTGGGAATGATGCCGACGATATCCGTCCCTTGCAACCGCCGTTCTTGAAACGTCCCCGCGTCCGTCTTCCACTGCTCCTGTACGTCCGGGTCAGGCCGCCACGGCCCGCCTTCCTCCTGCCGGAACAAGGTGCTGAGGGGCCGTTCGCTGCGCGTCACATGGGCCGAGATCGCGCCGATACGGTTCTCCACATAGTCAAAGTGGACGGACAGGAAGATGCGGACCAGGCGACGCCCGCCGGTGACGTGCGGCGGCAGTTGGCCGCTGCCGGCGTGGGGCAGCGGCATCACGTCCCGCACCTCCGGCTCCGACGCGCCGGGGAGGGTGCTGCGGCGCACCTTCGCCTTCTGCGTCAGCACGTCCAGGCTCTCGCCGAAGCCCGCATCGGCGCGCACCCGCCGCGCCGCCTCCGAATCGAGCGCCAGGTCGGCCAGCGCGTCAATGTCCGCCACTCCCGCCGCCCGCAGCGCCCGTGCCGCCCCTGCGTCCACCCCCAGCAGCTCAATCTCCCGCCGCCGCGCCGCTTCCGGCAGGCAGTAGACGTTCAGCGCGCAGTCGTCGCACTTGGCGTCCAGTTGGTAGGGGATGTCCGCGATGTCCCGTGCCAGAACGTCTTCCAGCGGCCCGCCCCCGGCCAGCAGCTGCGCGGCGTCGGCCTCCTCCATCGTCAGGTCCAGCGGCGGCAGGACCAGCATATCCTGCACGGCGTTGGTCTCCGCGTCACTGCGGGCGACGACGCACTCAATCGCCTCCGGGTCCACCCGCCGCCCGGCCACCTCCAGCGGACGCGCCTCCAGCCTGCGGCGGACGAGGTTCCGATAGAGGGCCAGCTGCACTCGCTGGTACGTCTTATCCTTGCGGCTCGCCTTGCACTCCACCAGGCGCAGGGTGGGCGTCCCGCCGCGCCAGAGCAGCAGGGCGAAGTCAATTCGCCCAATGACCTGAAACGCGCCCAACTGGCCCGACACCTCCACCTCGCGCCCGAACGCCTCCTGCCCCGGCCCCAGACCGGCGACGCGCGCCGCGAACACGTCCCAGGGCGTCGCCTCGGCGTCCGGCCCGTCGCCCAGGTCGCGCAGCCCGGCGCGCGCCAGCCGCCCCTCCCACTCGCGCTCCCGCGCCCGCCCCGCCTCCTCCAGCGCCGGGTCCATCGCGCCCGACAGCGTGTAGAAGAACGGCAGCGACTTGGTCAGCCGCCGGTTGTCCTGGTCCAGCTTGAAGCGCCGCTCACAGGAATGATGCCGCACATACTCGCCGATCTGGGTGACGCGAACCAGGGGTAATGCCATATCTCTTCTACGAGGAGCAGCAGCAACGCGAGTGCTTGTTCCAACTTCCCACCCTCATCGCTGTCCATCAGTTACCAACCCCGCGCCCGACTGACAGGCTCTCGCTGTCGCTCCAATTGCACGGATAGGAGCGGCACGTCAGGAGCGCATCTGCTCCGGGTCCAGGCTGTTCTGGAGGCAGAACTGGCGGTAGGCGAAGGGGGAGATTTCGGAGGGCTTGATCTCGCTGCGGCCGCCCCAGAAGACGTTGGTGTAGGCGACGGGGATGCCGACGGACTCCAGGTGCGCGTCCATCGCGGCCTTGTGGGCGAGCAGCACGTCCTTGTCCTGGCCGTGGGCGACGCCCATGATGTTGACGTTCTTGAACTCCGGGCCGCCCTCGCGCCAGTAGGCGTGGGTCATGATGTGGAAGCGGCCCACCTCGCGCCCCGCCTCGATCTCGCGGCCCGGCGGGACAGCCCAGTGGAACAGGGCGTTGTAGCGGGTCACGCGCTTGTCGCCGGCGGTCGGCTTGACGTGCTCCAGGAATGTGGAGAAGCGGCCCACGACGCCGCGCGCATTGAGCCCACGGGCGACTTCCGTGAAGGTGTCCAGCGGCACCTCGGCCTCGGCGGCGCGGGATCGCCAGAGGTCGCGGGTGATCTCGTCCGGGGCGAACTCCCGCTTGAGGGCCATCAGCACCTGCCACTCTAACTCGGAGAGCTGGACGATCTGCGTGTCCACCACGTCGGCGGGGGCGCCAGCCATGCTGCCGATGGGCAGGTCCTGGCGGCGGACGTGGCCGACGCCCAGGACGAAGAGGCATCTGGCGGGCATCAGCCGGTAGTATTCCGCGCCGACCCGCGCGGCCAGGAAGTCGGCGTGTTTGGCCAGCGAGTAGCCCTGCGGGACTTTGAGGGTGGTCCAGAGGCGGTAGCGGGAGCCGGGGGAGGCGGGGTCGGCGGTGCGGATGACGACGTGGCCGGAAAAGGGGTCCCGCTGAAACATAGTGTCAAACGCGGCGGCGAGCCGGTCTTCGGGAACCTGCCATGCCGCCAGCGCGCCCTGCGCCAGACTGGTCGCCATCAGGGTCTGGCGGACGCGGCGGATGGTGCCGGCGCGCAGCATGGTCTGGACGCGCTCGAGGACGACGTCCACGGGGAGGCCGGACAGGGCGGCGATCTCGCCGAAGGGGTCGGCCTGGAAGCCTTGCAGGGTGTCCTCGGAGACGCGGAGGATGGCGGCGTTGACGGGATCGTCCACGGCGGCGGGGACGTTGTCCAGAACGGCGGGGATGCTCATGCCGTTATTGTACCTTAAACCGGCCACCCGACCCCCAAGTCCGGGGGAGCCGGAGTGGGCGCTATCGGATACGCGCGCGCAGGAAGGGCAGCAGGTCGGGGATGGCGATGCGCTCCTGCTGCATGGTGTCCCGGTCGCGGATCGTCACCGTGTCCAGCAGATCGGTCCCGCCGTCGCGCGACTG